>JAEPMD010000049.1 GCA_017644105.1 Rhizobiaceae bacterium
CCCGGTGGCAGCTTAATAAGGGTCAGAACGCACTTATAAACCAGATCAAAACTGTTCAGAAAAACCGATCCACTTCTGGGCTTGTCTCTGAAATTACAATTTGGGAAATTTTGTCCGTTACTTCCGCAAAATCCTCGCCAAAACTTCTCATGGCAAATTCTTGTTTTTGACCTTTACATTGAAATGCACTGGTTTGATCTGCGATGATTGGCTGCACCAGCGCATGGTTAAAGACAACATTGCTGGACAGCGAACCTTCAATATAGGGAATTTGCCGATTATTCGTGGATGTCTTGACGCGATTTGTAATCTCAATCAGCGCATCAGACAGTTTCACATCATTCTTTTCTGTGAGGGAATTTACCACTGCCGTGAGAAATGGGCTGTTATCACCATTCCCATCCAGCGCCACGCGATTGGGCTGCGCTGCATAAACAACCATCAAATCCGAAACTTCATGATTAACGCGGGCAAGCCCGCGTGTTGTTTCAGAACTTAGAGATCTTGTATCTTCCGCAAACGGATTGTTGCGGCAAGCGTCCAACATAAGCAATTTGGTTTTCGCAGACGGCGCAAACGCATTGATGAAGCTATCCATCGCAACAGAGGAATTTCGAGCTGCATCAAGGTCATCGGCGCGTGTATCCACTGCCAAGAGATAATTGTCTTGCTCAATTTGAATGCCGTGACCCGCAAAATAAATTAGTGCCATTTCGGCGTTTTCAGACAAAGTCCTAAAGCTTGTGAGATCATCTTTGAGCGCGTCAACGGATCGATCAGTAAGTAATAATGTTTCGAAACCCAGACTTTGCAGGGCGGTATCTGCTAATACCGCATCGTTCTTTGGATTGTTCAGCCGTCCGGCATGCAGATAATCTGAATTGCCAATAATCAGCGCCACGCGGTCTGCAGCTTTGGCAGATGACATTATTATTGGAATTGTCAGGCAAGTTAAAAATACGAAAAACAGCGCCTTGATCATTTTTGCCCCCGCATAAAACGAAACTTGGTATCTGCAAAATATTAGCAATATCTGCCTTCAATAATCAAATTTTGCGCAAAATTTTGTTTTCGCATGCAATTTACTGGACAAATTTGCAAGTTTGGTTCAATTCAATGTTCTGATTTCGAGAATTGGACACCCTATTGATTTTGAATAAACCTGAAATTTCTCTGGCTGAGGCGAGAGAGCTGCCCAAGTGGCGTCGCCCAGAAACCATGTTGATGCTTTTGTCATTTGCCACGGCTATGACATTTTCCACTTGGATGGCAGTCGCGGCTAACTTTGTGATTGAAGTTGTCAATTTTGATGGATCTGACAATGGTTGGATGCATACTGTGCGCGAAATTCCAGGATTTTTGGCGTTTCTGGCGATTTTTATCGTTGCATTGATACGTGAACAGAGCTTTGGCTTGATTTCACTCTTTTTATTAGGCTTGGGGTCGGCATTAACCGCTGAATTCCCAACTTTGCAAGGCGTTTTGGTTGTTACATTCATATCTTCTATTGGTTTCCACTATTATGAAACCGTAGCGCAGAGTTTGCAGTTACAATGGTTGCCAAAGGACAAAGCGCCCAAAATCCTTGGTTGGATCGTCTCAGCTGGTGCCTTTGGTGCGCTCATTGCTTACGCCTTTATCATCGGGCTATGGGAAACTTTCGATCTGGATTATCGCGTGGTCTATTGGGCATCCGGCAGTGTCTCAATGGTCATTGCCGCCTATTGTTGGCTGGTATTCCCAAATTTCCGTTCGGATACGTTTCAAGCTAAGAAAATCATCCTGAAGAAGCGTTATTGGCTCTATTACGCGCTTGTCTTCATGGGTGGCGCGCGGCGGCAAATTTTTGTAGTTTTCGCGGCCTTTATGATGGTTGAACTCTATGGTTTTCAACTTCATCACATCGCGGGGCTCATGTTGGTCAATCACTTAGCCACAATGATTTCGAGCCCATTTGTCGGCAGATTGATTGCCCATATGGGTGAGCGGTTCACATTGATTGTCGAATATATCGGTCTGATTCTCGTCTTTGTACTTTATGCAGGGCTTTATTGGTTTAAGTGGCCATGGGAAGTGGCGGCCGTACTCTACATTGTCGATCATATTTTGTTTGCCATGGCCTTTGCACAAAAGACCTATTTCCAAAAGATCGCGAGCCCTGAGGACCAAGCATCTTCTGCGGCTGTTGCCTTTACCATCAATCACATTGCCGCTGTATTCCTTCCGGCATTGCTGGGATATCTGTGGTTGGTCGACCCGGCCTCGGTTTATTCGCTCGCGGCAGCAATGGCTTGCGTATCATTGATCCTGGCATTTTTAGTGCCGCGTCATCCGGTTGAAGGATCCGAAACTATTCTGACAAAATCGCCTAAAGCTTTTGCCTAGTTTGAAAAGATTGCAACTGATGACAACCATTTGCCGAATCGTGCTATGATTTATATAGCGAAACAGTTGTGATCGTTTGAAAACTATGCGAATTGGGAATGCAGATTCGTTTGTTAAAAACATGCCCAAATTCGCTCACAATTGTCACGTAGTTTGACGGTTTATGAGTAGTCGAATATTCATCGTCCATGGTCGTGTTTACGAAGTGGATTTTCGATATCGGGGCATATTTGCGAAACAACACCGGAAATATGATTTTAAACAAGGGTTTAATGTAATCACATGATGCGTCTCATTGGATACTTTTTTGGTATTGGCACGGTAATGTTCTTGCTCGTGGCAGCCGGGGTTGTTTGGTATATTTCCGATATCTCAGAAGATTTGCCGGACTATGAGGTACTGGAAAGCTATGCGCCGCCGGTGACAACGCGTGTGCATTCTTCAGATGGTGAGCTGATGGCCGAATATGCTCGTCAGCGACGCCTGTTCTTGCCCATACAAGCCATTCCGGATCGCGTGAAAGCGGCGTTTATTTCTGCAGAAGATAAGAACTTTTACACCCATACCGGTGTTGATTTTACTGGTCTAGCCCGTGCTGTGATCGTCAATATTCAAAATTACGGTACGGGTCGACGCCCTGTTGGTGCGTCAACAATTACCCAGCAGGTTGCGAAAAACTTCCTTTTGACATCAGAGCAGCGCATTGAGCGTAAGATCAAAGAAGCGATTTTGTCCTTCCGAATTGAACAGGCTTACAGCAAAGATCGCATTTTAGAGCTTTATCTTAACGAAATTTTCTTCGGTCTTGGCTCCTACGGTATTGCCGGTGCGGCGCTGACATATTTCGACAAATCGGTGAATGAGCTTGATCTGCATGAGATCGCTTATATGGCTGCGCTGCCTAAAGGCCCGTCCAATTATCATCCGTTTCGCAATACAGAAGCTGCCATCGAGCGCCGCAACTGGGTGATAGACCGCATGGTGGATAACGGCTATGTATCCTTTGATGAAGCCAAAAAGGCAAAAGAACGGCCACTGGATGTTAATCCACGCCAGCGTGGCAATTATCTTTTTGCATCTGAATATTTCGCCGAAGAAGTTCGTCGCAGACTAATTTCAAGATATGGTGATGATGCGCTTTATGAAAGCGGCTTGTCTGTGCGCACAACGCTCGATCCTGAAATTCAAATTGCAGCGCGTAATGCCTTGCAAGGTGGCCTATTGGAATTTGACCAAAAACGCGGTTTTCGCGGCCCAGTCGCCACAATTGGTATCAATGAAGATTGGGGTCCAACACTGTCTGAGATCGACAATCTGGACGACATGCCAAGTTGGAAATTGGCTGTTGTTCTATCAACGTCTGAAAATGGAGCTGATCTGGGTGTGCGTCCGGGTAAAGATGTTGCTGGTAATGTCCGCGAAGCGCGCGATGTGATTTCCATCTCTGGCGACACCATGGGCTGGGCCTATACACTTGCGCCGAAAGATGAAGATCGTCGCAAGGTCAAAACTGTCGATCAGATTATCAAGCCCGGCGATGTGGTGTATGTTGAAAAACGTACAAATGACGAAGGTGCCGAGAGTTGGCGGTTGCGCCAATTGCCTGAAATTCAAGGCGGTCTGGTGGCCATGGATCCGCATACTGGCCGTGTGCTTGCCATGGTAGGTGGGTTCTCATTCTCGCAAAGTCAATTTAATCGCGCCACTCAGGCCCAACGTCAGCCAGGTTCATCATTTAAACCATTCGTTTATGCGGCCGCCTTGGATAATGGCTATACGCCGGCATCTGTGGTCAATGACGCGCCAATTGAATTGGTCTCTGGTGGACAATTGTGGAAGCCAAAAAACTATGGTGGCGGAGCAGCAGGCCCGTCCACCTTGCGCCTTGGTATTGAAAAATCGCGGAATTTGATGACTGTGCGTCTGGCGAAAGATATGGGCATGAACCTGGTTGCCGAATATGCTGAGCGCTTCGGTGTTTATGAAGATATGTTGCCGGTATTGGCGATGTCGCTTGGTTCCGGCGAAACAACTGTTATGCGCATGGTGTCAGCCTATTCCGTGCTCGCTAACGGTGGTAAGCAAGTTACGCCATCGCTGATTGACCGCATTCAAAACCGTTATGGCAAAACCATTTTCCGCCATGAGGAAAGTCAACGTCGTTGCGACGCTTGCGCGGCGACGGCATGGCTTTCGCAAGAAGAACCTGAAATCACAGACACACGTGAGCAAGTCCTTGATCCGATGACAGCCTACCAAATCACATCTATGATGGAAGGCGTGGTCCGTCGCGGAACAGCAGCTGGCAAGATCAAACTTGATCAGCCAACAGCAGGCAAAACAGGCACAACCAACGACGAGCGCGATGCTTGGTTCGTTGGCTATACGCCTGATTTGGTCGCAGGGGTCTATATTGGTTATGATACCCCGCGTCCGATGGGACGAGGCAATACAGGTGGCGGTATTGCCGCACCAATATTCAATAACTTCATGGCCGAAGCGTTGAAAGATTCGCGTCCTGTCGAATTCCGTATTCCGCAAGGTATGAAGTTTATCCCAATCAACCGCAAAACAGGCATGGAAGCCTTTGCTGGCGATGGTGATGTCATCCAAGAAGCCTTTAAACCTGGCACAGGCCCGGCGGATATCTTCTCTGTGATTGGCATGGATGAATTCGCAACGGGTGATGCGATATTGGAAGTTTCACCGCAGGCTAACCGCGCTGTGGGATCAGGGACTGGCGGATTGTTCTAGAAACTGGGTAATTGTCACCAAGCTCTTCTTTACTTTAAGGAGTTTGGTGATTAAGTTCGCCCAAAATTATCCAAACCAGTTCAATCCATAGAAAATATCATGCGCGCAGAAATTCAGTCCCTTGTTGAAGACATTGAGCAAACAATTGGTTTGCTAAGGAGGCATCTTTGACTGGGATCAAGCGATTAAACGCCTTGGTTTTCTGAATAATAAAGCTGAAGATCCTACTTTGTGGGATGACCCGGCCGAAGCGCAAAAGCTCATGCGCGAACGCCAATTCTTGGAAGATTCAATCAATGGTCTGAAACGCCTGGAAAGCCAGATTTCAGACAATGCTGAATTGATTGAGATGGGTGAGGAAGAAGGTGACGACGAGATTGTCGCAGAAGCTGAAGAAGCGCTTCGCGTACTGCAAAAAGAAGCTGCGCGTCAACAGATCGAATCTTTGCTCTCTGGCGAAGCTGACGGCAATGACAGCTATCTAGAGATCCATTCAGGGGCCGGCGGTACTGAGAGCCAGGACTGGGCCAATATGCTCATGCGCATGTATACGCGCTGGGCAGAACGTTCAGGCATGAAGGTTGAATTGCTCGAAATTCACGATGGTGAGGAAGCTGGCATTAAATCCGCGACCTTATTGATCAAAGGCACCAACGCATATGGATGGTTGAAAACTGAGTCTGGTGTGCATCGCCTGGTACGCATTTCACCTTTTGACAGCAACGCGCGCCGCCATACATCATTTTCCAGCATCTGGGTCTATCCTGTTGTTGATGATTCCATTGATATTGAAGTGGCGGAAAGTGAATGCCGCATCGATACCTATCGTGCGTCCGGTGCAGGCGGCCAGCATGTGAACACGACCGATTCAGCTGTACGTATCACGCACGAGCCTACGGGCATTGTGGTTCAGTGTCAGCAGGAACGCTCTCAGCATAAAAATAAAGCCAAGGCTTGGGACATGTTGCGTGCACGTCTATATGAGCTGGAACTTGAAAAACGCGAAGCGGCCGCCAATGCGGAAGCTGCTAGCAAATCTGATATCGGTTGGGGTCATCAGATTCGCTCATACGTCCTTCAGCCTTATCAACTCGTCAAAGACTTGCGCACAGGTCATGAGAGCACAGCGCCACAGGATGTGTTGGATGGTAAGCTCGATAGCTTTATGGAAGCTACACTTGCGCATAGAGCCTTTGGCGGCGAAGTCGACGTTCAGGACATCGATTAACTTACAAAATCGAACGCAGCAGCCACGGCATAGAGCCAATAAAGTCCTGCAGCTATTAACGTGAAAGCCACAGCTAAAGATCCAAGATCTTTCGTCTTCTTGCCAAAATCTGAAATTTCCGGTGAGACACGATCAACGATTTCTTCGATTGCAGAATTCAGTGTTTCTGTTGCCAATATGATCAACAGCAAAATCGCAAAAATCAAAATGTGATAGAGCGGACATCCAAGCACGATTAGTATAATCACCGCGAGCCCACCAAAGATCATTTCTTGTCGTGCTGCAGGCTCTTTTCTTAGAACCAATAATCCATCCGCAGAGTTTTTAGATGCTGAAATGATGCGGTCAAAACCACCAAATAACGACATATCAATGAGCTCCTTAAATTGATTTGCAAGTTAGAGAATAGCGTAAAGCTATATCGCAAATGTTAAGAAGGAGAGAGATGGTCAGCTTGAAAGGAAAGACCAAGCTGACAGAGTTTTTTCGGTTGAATTGAGCTAGGGAATAGATCCAATACGGCTTCTAATTCGATGCAGGCTCGACATAAATGTCATCTAAGTCATCGATATATATAGAATAGGTTTCAGGCTCGACTGTATTGAGATCGGTTTTAAGATAGACATAAGCTGCAAATCCCGGCGCACTGGCGCTGCCAAGCGAGCTTTCGGGTCGCATATCTAAAATATATGCGCCCATATTGGAGATCTCTTCAATATCTATCGTCAGAGCTTGCACTGGTCCATCTTGAGTATTTTCGATTTTTTGCAAAACAAGGACGCTTGTTTTATCCGCGCGCATAATGGATGAAAGTCGATAATACCCACCGGTTTCAACGGTTTGTCCGTCGACTTCCTTTTCCTCAGTCCAGTATCCACCACTTACGACAAAGGTCAAACCATTTGGCAAGGTGAGGGCATCTTCAATGCCTTGGGCAGACGCTAACGAACTCAAAAAACTTGAAAATGTAAGACAAAAAAACAGTGCGACATATTTCAACATGAGAAGAATACTCGTTGTTTAAAACTTAGATTTTAGAACGAAGCTCAAGCCGGAAAAATTAACTGGCTTTAAGTTCAATCATCATAAAGGCCGGAATGTCATCACCAAATCCAACTGGTGTTGGTTCGTTATCGTGACGGTCATTACGACGATTGCGATTTCCGCGCTTATTATTCGATGCTTTTCCACGATCATTTGCAGGCGATTTAACGGCTTCTGAAGCAGCTTCAACCGGTGTCTCAACTTCGTTTGTTTCCGCAACAGGTTCTTGCTGCTTATCAGCCTTTGACTTGCGCGGCTTGCGGGCAGGTTTTGCCTTGGCGTCTTCGCCTTCGTCACTTGCAGATTTCGATGTTTCAAGTTCAAGCCACTCGATCTTAGTGTCGGTGAGCTTTTCAATCGCATCAATATATTTCTTGTCTGATTTTGCGATCAAAGAGAATGCAGCGCCTTCACGCCCCGCGCGACCTGTGCGGCCAATGCGGTGCACATAATCTTCTGCATGCGTTGGAATATCAAAATTAAACACATGGCTGACAGCAGGAATATCAAGCCCACGTGCGGCAACATCAGACGCAACAAGCAATGTGATTTTATTATCTTTAAAGGCTTGGAGCATCGACATGCGAGAACGCTGATCCATGTCGCCGTGCAACGCGCCAGCTGAGAAACCATGGCGTTCTAATGAGCGGTAGAGCTCAGAAACTGCGCGTTTGCGATTGCAGAAAATAATACCATTTTGCAGGCTGTCGGCCTGTGATCTAATGATATCACGCAACACGGCACGTTTGTCATAATCTTTGGAGCCTGTAGCGACCAAGCGTTGAGTGACGGTTTTTGCCGTTGAGGAGGGTGGTGCAACCTCAACCCGAGTTGGGTTTTGCAGGAATTGATCAGCCAAAGTTTGAATGACCGGAGGCATGGTTGCCGAGAAGAACAATGTCTGGCGCGTGAACGGTATCAATTTCGCAATGCGTTCGATATCCGGAATAAAGCCCATATCGAGCATACGGTCCGCTTCATCAATGACGAAGAGATCCACGCCCGTCATCAACAATTTGCCGCGTTCACAATGATCAAGCAATCGACCAGGTGTTGCAATCAAAACATCTGCACCGCGTTCTAACTTGCGTTCTTGCTCCTCGAATGAAACACCGCCGATCAGCAGTGCGATATTCAGGCGATGGTTCTTACCATATTTATCGAAGTTCTCAGCCACTTGTGCAGCGAGTTCACGGGTTGGCTCTAGAATCAATGTCCGTGGCATTCTTGCCCGTGCACGTCCACGCTCTAAAAGCGTGAGCATTGGTAAAACAAATGACGCTGTTTTCCCAGTTCCCGTTTGCGCAATGCCAAGCACGTCTTTGCGTTCGAGTGCAGGTGGAATAGCTCCCGCTTGGATTGGTGTAGGGGTGTCATAGCCCGCATCAGAAACTGCGGATAATACTTTGGCGCTCAGGCCAAGATCGGAAAAAGTGGTCAAGTGAGTAAAGCTCTCAATCTGCTATTTTCGTTACAACGTTGCTCATTGCGGTGCAAATTCGAGGCCAGAGGTAGGCAATAAAACGAAAAAAGTCAAGAAAATGCGGTAATTAGAGCAAATCTTTTGAATTGTTGTGACGCATTAGTGACACTACCCACAACACCAAAAAGGCCTATACTACAAAAAATAGTGGCTAAATTCTGACTTAATCGTCTCATTCTGCAATTGCTGAAATGGTTAAGTGTATGAAAATATTGGATAATATTGAAATATCGGTCGCTAAAAATTATATAAAATTGTAACTATTTAGCTTGATTTCAATAAAGGACTCAGCTTCTGCCCGGCATTGATGTAGCGCGACGGGTTTACGGCTTTTCCATAACGGCGAATCTCATAATGAAGGTGAGGTCCGGTTGATCTGCCAGAGCTTCCCACACGGCCAATGCTCATATCAGGTGAAACATATTGGCCCTTTTTAACTGATATGCGGGAAAGGTGAGCATAGCGTGTTGTTGTACCATTGCTATGATCAATTTCCACCATGCGTCCATAACCACCGCTCCATCCAGCTTTGGTCACTTTGCCTTTTGCTGCAGCATAGACACGTGTTCCGGTCTTCGCCTTAAAGTCCATTCCAGCGTGAAATGCACGACGCTTTAAAAATGGATCGCGTCGGTGTCCGTAATGGCTGGAAATTTTCGCGCCAACAACCGGATTTTTAATTGGCAGTACATCGATATGGTTCAAGACCTTATCAAATTGCTGCAAAGCCTGATCAAGACCACGCAATGAATAATCAAATGCTTGGTTATCGTCAGCCGCAATAAAAGGGCCACCAATGGCGGATTCATCAATTCGCGGAGCAGGGAGCTGAGACCCCTTTAGGATTCTGGTTATTTCCGCAGTTTTCCGGCTCGTATTCTGAGCTAAGGATTGAATGCGGTTAATCTGCTGTTCTTCAATATGTTCAAGCGATAACGCGACAGACCCGAATAGCCGGGATGTGTCATCCAACAGTAAAATATCTTTTTGCGCAAGCGTTGCGGGTGTGTCTAATCGAGGCGCTTTATCCTGGAACAATGTGCCGCCAACAAATGCTGTTTGATAGGCTGTTGAACCATCAGCCTCGATCATATTGGCTTGATCTTTGGGGCGAGGTACAGGAACAGGGATTGCAGCGGGTGCTGTATCAGTTATGCCTGCACGATTGAGAATTGGAGACAAAGCGCCGTGTCGAGAGGACAATTGTGCCTGGCGTTGCATCAATTCAGCGACTTTGTCCTGAACCAGTTGCTGATTGAGAAGTTGTCGGCTCGTCACCCGATCCAGTTCAGTCCGTAAATTTGCAATTCGATCTTCATAAGAGTGTTGCAGGCGCGCTTGTTGTGCCATAGATGCGCCGATTAAATCATCGCGCATGACCAAATATGTTGTTGCCAGCAAATATCCGATGGCAAACACACCAAGAAAGCTCGCTGCGACAGCAAACATCCAAGGCCTAATCACCATATGTCTTACATTGTCACCATTGGCGAGAATCAGAATATGTTGAGTTTCTCGCTTACCAAAGACTGTTTTACCTTTAGAATTATGCAACTTAAAACCACCCACGACTCAATTTTAGAACCGTGATCATTAGATAATATTATGGTTAACAAACTCTTTTTATCAGGCGAATTTGGGTAAATTCACGGAGGGGATGCCGCGGCTTAGAATAAAATTTATGACATGCCCAAGGGTGATAAATTCCTGTAAAATGAGGGTGTTAAGCCTGCTTCAGCGCGTGCCAGCTCGTTAAATGGTGGTTTTATGCGGCCGTGAAAGTTAACTTGAACGAGCTTTCGAAACGTTGCAGCAGGGTCTTTCTTTTCCCGCGCACACAAGAATCGAAACCATTTTGCCCCAATGGCTACGTGCTTCTTCTCATCCTCATAGATGATATCCAAAACATCGGCGCTTTCATGGTCGCGTGTCTGCCGCATCTTGGCTTGTAAAGGAGGGGTCACATCAAGTCCTCGCGCTTCCAAAACGAGCGGAACCACCGCAAGTCGAGCCGTGAGATCATTGCGTGTGTCATGTGCTGCTTCCCACAATCCATCATGAGCGACATGATCACCATAATCAGCTCCCAATGCAATCAACCTGCCACGCACGAGATTAAAGTGTTTGGCTTCTTCAAACGCGACTTGCATCCAATTGTCGTAGAAGGATCTTGGCATCGGGTGAGAGGCAAATCGTGCAACAATATCAAGAGCCAAATCTGTTGCATTTAGTTCGATATGAGCGATGGCGTGTAAAAGTTTGACACGCCCTTCAACGCTTTGGATCGAACGCCTTTCCACTTGCATCGGCGGTACGAGTATCGGTTTTTCAGGACGACCAGGCCTGTCAGCAATGTCCTCGTCCAAGGGGGAGCGCAACGATATTTGTTTTGCAAACCAACGTGTCGCGATGTCTTGCGCAATTTTGGTTTTTTGATCCAGATCGGCCGACTTAATTGCTTTGACAGCGCCATCTCTGAGAGAGTGGCACGGGAAATGTTCGGTATATTGGTCCATTAAAGCGGAGTGCTCCGATTATGAATTTAGCGATTGAACCGCATCTAACACAGCATCGACATGACCGGGAATTTTGACCTTGCGCCATGCGTGCGTCACAATACCATTTTCATCAATCACAAAGGTTGAACGCTCTACACCCATGTATTTTTTGCCATACATGCTTTTCTCTTTCCAAACGTTGTAAGCTTCGAGCGTGGTTTTTTCTTCATCAGAGGCAAGGATAACTTTTAAATCATGTTTATCGATGAATTTGTCATGCTTTTTTACCGGATCCGGTGACATGCCGATAACGACCGCGCCTGCAGCATCAAAATCAGCGAGATTCTGGGTGAAATCAATCGCTTCGACGGTACAACCTTTTGTATCGTCTTTCGGGTAGAAGAATAACACGACCTTTTTGCCTTTATACTCAGATAATTGCACAGTTTCGCCACCATCACGTGGTAAATTGAAATCTGGGGCTAATGAATTTTCGGTAACTTCGCTCATCTTACGGTCCTTTGAGAAAAAATGCGTTCAAGACAGGCTAAATCAACATGATCAGCCTGTTCATGAGGCTTAAGGTTATGTAGAAGTATTACGCTTTGAGGAAGTGATTAGACTTGCATATTCTGTTTGGTCAACAAGTTTTTGCAACGCTATGTAGATAATCGATAAAGGAGACACGCGAACATATGTCGCGAAATCGATTAATAGATGTTTGTTTATCATGCGGACATTGGTTCTCATGGCTTGTCATTGGTATTGTTACCATTGTCGTTGCGGGTCTGCTTTCATTACAATTTGGTTTGTTGGATCGCGTCGTTTCTGACTATGCTCAATCATCATTTCAACGCATTGTTGGCAACAATAGCGCTGCAAAAGTTGAGCGCACGGTATTGCGTTTCACGGGGGATGGCTATCTAGCTTTCGAGGCACGAGATTTAAATCTTTCACAAAGCCTAAACATTCACAATCCGCAAGACCAATTAGCAGCCATTGCGGCCGGTGTGCCGGTCAATCCGCAGTTTGAAATGAATGTTTCCAAGGCACAACTAAAGTTGGATCCCATAGATTTGGCGCAAGGCGAAGCGAATATCTCCGCGGTTGAGATTTCAGATGTTGATTTGGTCTTTCACACTCCGAAATTGACCGACGAAACACCCGCTTTGGCGATGCCTCAGATTGATCGCATAGAGCAATCCGTTGATGGTTTATTTGCGGTTCTCGCTCAGCTGGAAGACCAAAAAGCGCTTCAGAATGCAGAAAAAGTCACCTTCAACAATGTTCGTATCGATCACCGAATACTAAACGGTTTTGGTGGTTTAACTTTGTTAGAAGTCGATGTTGAAAAGAGAGACGGAACGATTTTAGCCCTATCGGGCACGTTAATGTTGGGTGAGCAGACACTTGACTTGAATATAGATCAATCACTTGAGGGTGATCGAAAATGGGTCAATTTGCAATTGAGCAGAATAGCCATTGATTTTGAGACCAAGGATCCAGATCCCAAATTCAGATCCGGTCTAAAGACGAAAGTGTCCAGCATTCTGGAAATTGGCCAATCTACTGCACAAGAACGAGCAAGCGTGACGGCGAATTTCAAATTTGACCCTGGTACGCTGAAGATGGGAGGGGAAGAAACCGAACTTAACGCTTCGGAGATCAATGTAGCCTATGATCCAAATAAGAAATCCATCGAGCTGTTATCATCTCAAATTTCTGTCGCAAAGTCACAATTCCCATTGGTTGGCGGCATAATTAATGCTGAAAATTTTGAAGGAGGACCAGACAGCGGATTGGTCTTTGATCTCATCATTAATGATGGTCGTTTAGCGCCCAAAGATACGGACGAAGAACCCGTGGCATTTTCTGCAAAAGCCTTTGGTCATTATGATTTTTCCTCCAACATTCTGGTTGCAGAAGAACTCTTAGTGACCACGGGAAGTGACTATGCGGCTGGAAATGCAAAATTCAGATTTGTTGACGGTCAATCACCGGAAATAAATTTATCTCTAGATGTCCCACGAATACGGACAGCTGTCGCCAAGCAATTCTGGCCTTATTGGTTAGGGCGGGGAACCCGCGGCTGGGCGACCAATAGCATTTATGGCGGTGAGCTCAATAATCTAAAGCTTTGGCTACATGTTGATGCTGGACGTTTTTCCAACCCGATACGCCCAATTCGCCACAAACCCGAGGATTATCAGGTAGACTACACCTTTAAGAATGCAAGGGTGAATATTGTTGGTGAAATTCCACCAGTTCGCAATGCCTTTGGAAATATGCGTCTCCGCGGTGAGGAAATCACCGTTAATATCGAAAGTGGCGCCTCTTATTTCCCATCGAACCGAAAGATGGATATAACCAGCGGCAGCGTGGTCATACCCAATACAAATAATGTTCCCCTCATGGCGAATATCGATCTGAACCTATCGGGTTGGGCTGATGCAGCTGCTGAGTTGATAAGCTTTGAACCCATCGATGCGCTTGACGAAGTTGGTTTGTTGCCAGATGAAATTTCAGGTCTTGTGGACGCGAATGTGAAGGCGTCCTTTGGGCTCATACAAAATCAAAATCCGCCCGAACCTGTTTGGGATGTGAGATTGGCGCTGAATGGCGTTGATATCAAAAAACCAATCGAAGGTTATATTCTTACCAATATCAACGGCACAATGGATGTTGATCTGGAAAAAGCAGTGCTGGATGCCAAAATGAAGGCTGATGGCGTGAACGTCACCGCAAATATCGTTGAAGCAGTTGGCAATTCTGGGGTTGAACAAACGCGGGTGTTAACCGGCACCATCAATGATAAAGAGCGGGCTATATTAAAACTCGGGCTTGATGATATCGTCTTTGGTGATGTTGATTTTGAAATAACACAGATCGCTGAAAATGTTGATGATGTTCAACTCAAACTGCGGAATAGCAAGATAGTTTCGCCGGGAACTGGATGGGTGAAATCAAAAGGTGTTGCAGCGGATGCGAGCTTTCAGCTCGTGACCCAGGGTGACAATATCGAGATCGAGGATTTCAAATTTGGTGGTAAAGGCTTTTCTGCCAGGGGAAATATATCGCTTGATGGCGATGGTATGAAATCTGCTAAATTCACCAGTGTAAAACTCGCGCCAAAAGACAACTATAATTTCGATTTAACGCGGATAAGGGGCGGCTATAAAGTAAGTGTCGCTGGTGAGGCATTTGATATGCGGCCGCTCATCACACAGATCAAAGCCAATAGCGAACAAGTCCGTAAGCAATCAAAAAGCGAAGCAAGTTTTGATCTGAGTGGAAAGATCAATAAAGTCTATGGCTTTGGCGGCGAACATCTGACAAATGCGACCATGCGCTATGTGGAAGAAGAAGCTATTCCACGTCTCGCAGAATTTACCGGGCGCACCAAAGCCGGCGGATCGGTTGCAGCGCGTTTGAAAGGTGATGCAAAGGACGAACAAATCAATGTTGCCAGCGATGATTCTGGCAGCTTTTGGCGCTTCTTCGACATTTACGCCTATGTCCAAGGCGGTGCACTTGATCTGGTGATGACCAAAACAGGAAATGAACCTTATAAAGGTGATGTGCTCATTCGAAAATTTAAGGTCATCGGTGATGAACGCTTAAAAACACTCGTGTCCACCCGAGCTAGCGAGAAAGAACGCAGTCTAAATGAAGCTCTGAAAGGGCGATTGGATGTCAGCCGTGTGAGTTTTGACTTGGCGGATATTCGCGTTCAAATGGATAACGGGGTTATGTTTGTTGATGACGGGATTGTCCGCGGTGCACAAATTGGTGCTGCTTTTTCTGGGCTTCTCTACGACCAGGATGACAACACAGATATGGCGGGTACGTTTATGCCGGCTTACGCTTTAAATCGTTTCTTTGGTGAAATTCCAGTTCTCGGTGCTTTGTTGGGCAATGGTAAGGATAAAGCGTTGCTCGGTATTACATTCCGTGTGTCAGGAAATGCTGATAATCCGCGTGTTCAGGTGAACCCGCTATCGGTTGTAGCGCCTGGCGTTTTCAGAAATATCTTCGAATTCCGCCGCTAATAAGCATTCGAAAAAAAACGGCCATGTTGGAGTAACACAGCCGCTTGATATTGTTGTTTAATGACAGTTTAGTTCGGGCGAATGAGCACGTGTTTCTTTTTGCCCATGGAAAGCTTGATTACACCTTCATCGCTTGTTGCGCTATCAGTGACCATCATTCGTTCGTCGGTGACTTGCTTATCATTGATTTTGATCGCACCACCTTTGATATGACGACGCGCTTCACCATTTGAACCAGCAAGTCCAGCGCTCACAATCAGGGACAATAGACCAACACCTTCTTTAAGGTCATTCGCCGCAACATCAATGCTTGGAAGGTCCTGCGCGACCGCACCTTCTTCAAATGTTTTGCGCGCAGTTTCAGCCGCAGCTTCAGCATTAGCTCGGCCATGCGCCATAGCTGTGACTTCAGTTGCCAGGATCTTCTTGACGTCGTTGATCTCGCTGCCACCAAGCGCTGAAAGACGATTGATTTCATCCATCGGCAATGTTGTGAATAGTTTCAAAAACTTAGACACGTCAGCATCTTCTGTGTTGCGCCAATATTGCCAAAAATCGTAGGCGGATAACATATCAGCGTTCAGCCAGATTGCGCCATTAGCGGATTTACCCATTTTGGCACCTGATGATGTTGTCAAAAGCGGCGTGGTAATCGCGTAAAGCTGCTTCGTGCCCATTCTGTGGCCCAAATCGATACCATTGATGATATTGCCCCATTGATCAGAACCACCCAATTGCACGCGGCAATCATGGCGCTTTGACAATTCCACAAAATCATAGCCTTGAAGGATCATGTAGTTGAATTCAAGGAATGACAAGGATTGTTCACGATCAAGTCGCAATTTAACGCTGTCAAATGCCATCATGCGGTTGACCGAGAAATGGCGTCCAACATCACGCAAAAACTCAAGATAATTAATACCTTTAAGCCAGTCGGCATTATTAAGCATCATCGCATCAGTTTTACCATCACCATAGGTAAGGTAATTGGCAAAGATCGTCTGTAGACTTGCGATGTTTTCTTCGATCTTTTCAAGCGTCATCAATTGACGTGATTCATCTTTAAAGGATGGATCGCCCACCATGCCTGTACCGCCACCCATCAATGAGATTGGTCTGTGGCCAGTTTGTTGAAGCCAATGTAGCAACATGATCTGTGTCAGCGAACCAGCATGGAGACTGGCAGCTGTCGGATCAAAACCGATATAGGCTGTTACGGTTTCCTCTTGAAACAGTTTATCAAGTCCTTGATCATCAGATGTTTGATGAATGAAGCCACGCTCTGATAGTGTGTGGAGGAAATCGGATTTGAACTCAGACATGAGAGTTACCTTTTGGTCGGTTATCTTATTATTTGACTATAGAATTAGAATTGATTTCAAAAGACGAATTGCGCATAGTCTTTCAAAACCCAGCCGCGTTTAACACTGTTTTAAAATGATTTCACCCCTGTCTTTTCAATATTATTAATATCCGGATTGCAAAATGACATATAAAGGCAGAACCCAGGCTGATATCGCGTTAAATGCCATCGGATTAATGTCTGGAACATCACTAGATGGTATTGATGTCGCGCTTTTGCGTTCCGATGGGGAAGCCGAGCTCGAGCGCGGCCCGTTTTTAACCGTTCCATACACCGATGATTTTCGCAAGAAGCTCGCGCAGGCACTACAAACAGCATTAGAAATTGAAAGCCGAAGTGACCGACCAGGCAATTTGTCGGAAATCGAAACTGAACTAACAGATCTGCATTCCGATGCGGTTCTTGAGTTTTTGGAAACTTATTCACTTCGTGCATCCGATATTGATCTCGTGGGATTTCATGGTCAAACCATCTTCCATAATCCCGATAAAGGGATAACGGTTCAATTGGGCGACGGGCCACGTTTGGCCAACACGCTTGGCATGCCGGTCGTTTACGATATGCGCGCCAATGATACAGCCAATGGCGGGCAGGGCGCGCCACTCGCTCCTGCCTATCATCAGGCACTCTCCGCTAATTTAGACCCACAATGGCAAGGTCTGAACCCCGTCTGCTTCGTGAATATCGGCGGAATTTCCAATCTCACTTACATAGATGGTGAAAATCCACCGCATGCCTTTGATTGTGGAACGGGAAACGTTCTCATCGATCAATGGGTGCATGAGCATACCGGTGAAGCGTTTGATAAAGATGGCTTGATTGGTTCCGCTGGGCAAATCAACCATGACATCGCACGGCGATATATTGAGCCGATCGCGAGCAAACTTGATCGGGGGATTTCATTGGATCGCTTGGACTTTAAGCCTTTGGAAAAAGGTCAGCTAAGTTTAGAAGATGGAGCCAAAACATTTGCCCATATCACTGCTCAGTTAATCGCAAAGTCTCAGGGTCGTTTGCCAAAGGAACCAAAACTTTGGGTCTTGTCCGGTGGAGGGCGCCTGAACAGGACTATTGTGGATGAGCTTCACAAAGTGTTGGATATCTCGCCAGATTCAAATGAAAAGCGCATTATCAAGTCTGAAGACATCTCCATCTCCGGTGATGCTGTCGAAGCTGAAGCCTGGGGCTATCTGGCCATAAGATCGGTCAAAGGATTACCCCTGACTTACCCAACAACGACAGGGGTTTCCGGTCCTTGCATAGGCGGTGTGGTACAAATGCCTACCAAGAACTCGTAATCTCGATTAATACTTGTGAAATATTAAAATTGTAATTTTCTCGGTAACGAATGGAGAACGTTCGTTAAAGATGTTTGTAAGTCCATAGTTTCATTATCAGAATCTGGTAAGCGATTCCGGACCTATAAGAGAGAATTGCAATTGCGGGTACTTTTTGGTGTTAATATTTTGATCTGTGTCGCCGTGGTGGCGGTGCCGATTCTGATGCCCAAAAACGATAAGGTTGCCATTATCACACCACCTTGGGGCGATCATAGAAGTGGTTCGGTTTTTCTGAACAGTTTTGATCTGTTTTATAAGTGCGTTCTGACCCTTATTAAGCTGCCACC
>JAEPMD010000004.1:0-114561 GCA_017644105.1 Rhizobiaceae bacterium
AGAAATCACCGATGTGGTTGCAGCAGATACATTCAAGCGTCCGATCTATGCAGGTAATGCTATTCAAACCGTTAAATCATCTGATGCAACAAAGGTGATCACTGTTCGTACAGCATCCTTTGCTGATGCTGCCGAAGGTGGGTCTGCCAGTGTTGAAGCCATTGCAGGCAAAGGCAATGCGGGTCTATCTTCCTTTGTTGAAGATAAGATTGTTCAAAATGATCGTCCTGAACTTACATCTGCAAAGATCATCATCTCAGGTGGTCGTGCATTGGGTTCTGCTGAAAAGTTTGAAGAAGTTATCCTGCCTGTTGCCGATAAACTTGGTGCAGCAGTGGGTGCGTCTCGTGCTGCGGTTGATAGTGGTTATGCACCCAATGATTGGCAAGTTGGTCAAACGGGTAAAGTTGTTGCGCCTGATCTTTATATCGCAGCCGGGATCTCAGGCGCTATTCAGCACCTGGCGGGTATGAAAGACAGTAAGATCATCGTTGCGATCAACAAGGATGAAGAAGCACCGATCTTCCAAGTTGCAGATTATGGCCTCGTTGCTGACCTCTTCGACATCCTGCCAGAATTTGAAAAAGCGCTTTAAGCTCAGATACAAATTCATACACTATTTATGGCTGGCAAATTCATTTGCCGGCCATTTTTTATGCCGTTGATTGAAGTAGGATTGCATTTTTTGCAACGCAATATAAATTGGCGCAAAATTTAACGATATAAAAGTGGATATTATCATGGCGATTGAAATTAAAACTGTTGGCATTATCGGCGCAGGACAAATGGGCAGTGGCATTGCGCATGTTTGTGCTTTGTCAGGTTATAATGTGCTCATCCATGATGTGTCCGCGGAACAAATCGAGAAAGCACTCGCCAGCATCGATAAAAACATGAGCCGCCAAGTTGCCAAGGAAAAACTAACCGAGGCAGATAAAACCGCAGCATTGGCGCGTATCTCAGCGGCACCTGAATTAGCCGCTTTGTCAGATTGCGATATGGCAATTGAAGCAGCTACCGAAAATGAAGCGATCAAAAAGAAAATCTTTGAAGCGCTCTGCCCGATCTTAAAGTCAGACGCCATACTAGCAACCAACACATCTTCGCTTTCGGTGACACGTCTTGCGGCCTCAACAGATCGCGCAGACAAATTCGTCGGCATTCACTTCTTTAATCCAGTTCCGTTGATGAAACTTGTTGAGCTCATCAAAGGTATCGCCACAAGTGATGACACCTTTAGTGCCGCTAACAATTTTGCCGTTTCCTTGGGAAAAAACGTGACTGTTTCAGAAGATTTCCCGGGCTTTATCGTCAATCGCATCTTATTGCCGATGATCAATGAAGCCGTTTACGCACTTCATGAAGGCGTGGGTTCAATTCAATCCATCGACCAGGGCATGAAACTAGGGACTAATCACCCAATGGGGCCATTTGAACTTGCTGACTTCATCGGGCTTGATACGTGTCTTTCGGTGATGCAAGTGCTGCATGAAGGTTTGGCGGATACAAAATATCGCCCCTGCCCATTGCTGGTTAAATATGTTGAAGCCGGATGGCTTGGTCGCAAATCAGGCAAAGGCTTTTATGATTATAGCGGTGAAGAACCAGTTCCCACGCGCTAACTTGGCACGGTAAATTGGTAAACTAACCTGGCACACTAATTAAGCGCACTAATACTAGTTTCTTTCGTCGCGATGGCTGCATCAATGTAATTGAGCGCATCCGCGCTTGACCAATGAGCAGGTCCATTCATCGACGCCATGATATATCCGTTTTCATCGACAAGCAGTGTGACAGGCAGACCAAAAGCGAGACCTTCTTTTTTCAGCGCGTTAAAAATGCCCATTGTGCTGTCTTGGTATAACGGCAGGTTCGCAACACCAATTTCATTTAAGAAACCTTCTGGCTTATTGCGATCACCACGGTCGATATTGATCGTAACCACTTCAAAATCAGCGCCTTTCTTAGCGGTTTGCAATTCGGAAAGTGCTGGCATTTCTTCACGGCATGGTGCGCACCATGTGGCCCATAAATTCACCAATGTGATTTTGCCTTTGAACATATCAAGGGACTGTGCATTGCCATCTGGATCAATAAACTGATGCTCTGGCATAAGCTTCGGTTCTTCCAGCGCAACCATGGCTGCGACATCACCTAACGCACTTTTTCCGATCTCATTGGCCTTAGCGACGACATTTGCGCTCGCTTTTGTGCTGGCAGTATTAATTGTATCATTGCCATACCCCCCCATCATCACGTATACCCCAGCCGCAACCAAGCTAATTCCGCCAACCAATAAAATGGTTCCAAGAACTTTGGATTTGCGATTACGATTACTTTGCTCAGTCATTTATTTCTCCGAGGTCTTCAAAAATGTCCGAAAACGAAAACAACAAATCTTCGAACAAAATGTGGGGTGGCCGTTTTGGCTCTGGGCCGGATGCTGTCATGGAAGAGATCAACGCTTCCATAGGGTTTGATAAAAAGCTATATGCGCAAGACATTGAAGGTTCAATGGCTCACGCACAAATGCTGGCAGATAATGGCATAATTTCGGCAGAAGATCGCGACAAAATCACTCACGGGTTGAACACAATTTTGTCAGAGATTGAAAGTGGTGATTTCAAATATTCCAGAGCGCTTGAAGATATTCATATGAATATTGAATCTCGCCTGCGCGAATTGATCGGCCCGACAGCTGGCCGTTTGCACACTGCCCGCTCGCGCAATGACCAGGTTGCACTTGATTTCCGCCTTTGGGTGAAAGCTGAATTGGGCAAAACTGCGAAATTGATCGAGCAGCTTATCTCTGCCTTTGTCAAGCGCGCCGAAGAACATGCAGATACGGTTATGCCGGGCTTCACGCATTTGCAGACAGCGCAACCGGTAACATTCGGTCATCATTGTTTGGCCTATGTGGAAATGTTCTATCGCGATTTATCACGTGTATTAGACTGCATTGATCGCTTGGACGAATGTCCATTGGGTGCAGCAGCGCTGGCAGGAACGGGCTTTCCGATTGATCGTCATCAAACAGCTGAAAAGCTTGGTTTCAGGGAACCAACGCGTAACTCATTGGACAGTGTTTCTGATCGAGATTTTGCGATGGAATATTTATCTGTGGCAACGATCTGCGCCACGCATTTGTCCCGCCTTGCTGAAGAAATCGTTGTTTGGTCAACACCGCAATTTAATTTTGTGAAACTGTCAGATTCCTTCTCAACAGGCTCATCCATCATGCCACAAAAGAAAAACCCAGACGCAGCTGAATTGGTGCGCGCCAAAACTGGCCGGATCAACGGCGCGATGGTTGGCCTTTTGACTGTGATGAAAGGGCTTCCACTCGCCTATTCAAAAGATATGCAGGAAGACAAAGAACAAGTTTTCGATGCCGCAAACAGTTTGGAACTTGCGCTAGCAGCGATGGCCGGCATGGTTTCAGATATGCATGTGAATAAGGATGCCATGCACAAAGCTGCAGGATCCGGTTTCTCAACCGCAACGGATTTAGCGGATTGGCTTGTGCGTGAAGCGGGACTTCCGTTCCGTGATGCGCATCACGCAACAGGAGCAGCTGTGGCCCTTGCCGAGCAACAAGGAATTGAACTGCACGAGATCAAGCTTTCTGAATTGCAAGAAATCAACAGTGCAATCACCGAAGACATTTATTCCGTTTTGACGGTTGAAGCCTCTGTCGCATCGCGCAAAAGCTTTGGTGGTACGGCGCCTGATAATGTGCGTGAACAGATAAAATACTGGAAATCAAAAAGCTGGCTCACCAGCTAAGATGCAACACGAACCCCTTTTTTTGGAAAGACCTTTTAAAAAAGGGGTGCGCTGCACCAAATTTTTCGCTAAAAGATTGCCCAACCACAAAGCCAAAAAAGGACATAGCTCATGAAGCTTTCAAGACTAATAATCGTGCTAGCCGCTCTGATGGGCGCATTGTCCGCATGTGGCAGCAAAGCTGACCTGATTGCACCTGCATCACTTGAAGAACCGGTGGTGGAGCCTAACAATGTTAAAGAGCCGACTAAACCTGGCATTCTTTTAGACTAGCCCTCGAGCATATCATGAACCATTTTGACTATATCGATGGCGTTTTGCATGCCGAAAATGTGTCTATCCCAGAGATAGCACGTGGAGTTGGCACACCATTTTATTGCTATTCAACCGCAACATTTGCGCGCCATTTCAACGTTTATAAAGATGCCTTTTCAGGTCTGGATTCGCTTGTATGTTATGCTATGAAAGCTAACTCCAATCAGGCGATATTGGCGACATTGGCTGATCTGGGTTCAGGTGTTGATATTGTATCAGAAGGCGAATTACGCCGCGCGTTGCAGGCTGGTATTGACGCAAAGAAGATTGTCTTCTCAGGCGTTGGCAAAAAAGCCTATGAGATGGATGCAGCGCTACAAGCTGGTATTTTATGTTTCAATATTGAGTCAGAACCTGAATTGGAGTTGCTCAACGAACGCGCGCTGAAAATGGGTGTTAAAGCCCCGGTCTCTTTTAGAATAAACCCTGATGTCGACGCAAAGACCCATGCTAAAATCTCAACGGGTAAAAAAGAGAACAAATTTGGCATTTCCTATAAGCGCGCACCGGAAGTTTTCGCTCGTGCCAGCAAAATGGAAGGCATCAATGCGCATGGCATTGATATGCATATCGGCAGCCAAATTACGGATCTGCAGCCCTTTGACGATGCCTTTGTGCTCGTTGTTGATCTCGTTGAAGAATTAAGATCAAAAGGCCATACAATCGATCATGTCGATATTGGTGGAGGCTTGGGTATTCCCTATAAAAACGACAATTCTCCACCGCCGGATCCAACAGCCTATGCAAAAGTTGCAGAAGAACGGTTGAAAGATCTTGGCTGTAAAGTGCTGATGGAACCAGGTCGGTTAATTGCCGGCAATGCCGGGATTTTGGTCACCGAAGTTATTTATGTCAAAGATGGTGGCGAGAAAAACTTTGTCATTGTTGATGGCGCCATGAATGATCTTATCCGCCCGACACTTTATGATGCATTTCATGAGATATTGCCAGTAGAGATTTCCGCCGTGAATTCACCGGCGATGACAGCGGATATTGTCGGCCCTGTTTGCGAAACAGGTGACTATCTGGCGCTTAATCGACAAATGTCTGAACCAAAGCCTGGTGACCTAATCGCTGTTAGCAGCGCGGGTGCTTATGGTGCTGTGCAATCGAGCACCTATAATACACGTGCGCTTGTGCCTGAGGTATTGGTCAATGGCAGCGAATATCACGTCATTCGGCGACGCCAGGAAATTCAGGACATTATAGCAATGGACTCCATTCCTAACTGGTTAAAATAGGCTAAGTAATCGCGAATGCTGGTATTTGTTTTTATACTTTTAACATTTGCGATATCACTGATTGGCTTTCTTGGTGTTAAACGACTACCCGGAGCACAATCACCCGAAACAGCAATTGGACTTCCGTGTTGGCTCATCATGGTTTGGGGTCCAACCCTCGCAGCCATTTTGCTAACTACATATCGCGGCAATTTGTCTGCATTGATGTCGCGCAGTTTTAATCTTTCAAATGTGCCATTTGAAATTTGGATATTGACGCTCGCTCCGCTTGTTCTTTTGGTGATTTTATTGCCATTTGGCAAAGGGAAACGCCAGACGATCAGTTTCAAAATGTTTGCCGCAATGTTCGCGCTTAATCTCGTTCTAGGCCCGCTGGGAGAAGAACTTGGTTGGCGCGGATTTATGCAATTCGAATTAAGCCCAACATTTGGTTGGCTCATTTCAAGCATTATCATAGGTGTCGTATGGTTTATATGGCACACCCCCATGTGGATGGTTGAAAGCCCAATTTCAGAAATTTCACCTAAATATTTTGGGCTACATTGTATAGCCTATTCGATTATTATCGGCGCCAGCTTTGAATTGTCCGAAGGCTCTATCATCCCGGCAATTCTTTTACATCTGACGATAAATCTTGCATCGAATTTGGCGAGCTTTGCAGGTTTTACCAATCCAAACGATTGGTTTCGTGTCAGTATAATACCCTATTTCGTTCTTGCATTTTTGATTGGTTTTTACACATTGAACTAGCTTGGAACCGAGGTTTTGATCATCAAGACTTAATCGTTTCTGATACCACACAAATTATTGAATAATATCTATCTCGTTTTTGACACAAGACCGTGCTAGGCTCCTTGCAAATCAGAGCGAAAACGACGTGAGGATCCATGAGCGAACGCCCCTTTGATATCAAAGGCAGACTAGCGAGACATCGCTGGGTCACGCGCACAATCATGATTTTTGAACGTTTATGGTCCGCCGCATTCGTGCCCATATCCATGATTGGCGCGTTTGTTGCGCTCTCATGGTTTGGCGTGTTTCGCACCATCCCCTATTGGCTTGGTTATATACTCGCTGCAATATTAGCCATCGCATTCTTAGTCTCACTCCGAAACTTCATGAAGTTTCGCCTTCCAAGCGATGATGAAGTCAATTCGCGATTAGAAGATGACAACCAGATTGACCATGAAGGCATTGCCGTTCAACTTCAATCCATCAGCCAAGCAGGTGATCAATCAGCATCAGCTCTCTGGAAAGAGCATCAGGCACGCATGTGGGCCAAGCTTTCCGATGTAGAACGCGGCAAATATCAATCGGACATTCCTGATCGTGATCCCTATGCCTTGCGTGTATTGGTGCTTTTACTTCTGGTTTCAGGCTTTGCATATTCATTTTCTGGCCAGTCTGGTCGGTTAACCGATGTCGTGAATTTACGCCCGCCTGTTGCTCAAAGCGCTGATCTTATGCGGATTGATGCATGGGTGACCCCGCCTGCTTATACCAATCGCGCGCCAATATTTTTAAATCAGTTGGACGCGCGTGAGACAGCGATCTCAATTCCCGAGCAAAGTAAAGTGACCATCCGGATCGTCGGGTTCACGCGCGATGAAAACGCGCCGCAATTGGATGTCAATTTCACAGCAAATGATGGCACCATACTCCCGCTCACAGAATCTGATGAAAGCACGATTTCCTCAATAAGTTTCGATTATATTCCCGATGAAGACGGCACACTTAATGTTCTAGATCGCCATTCTTGGCAATTGGCGGTGGTTGAAGATAATCCACCTGAGATCGAATTCCATGAGGAACCCACTCAAGCTCAAAACGGTGCGTTGCAACTCGCCTATAAAACTACGGATGATTATGGTGTTGTGAGCGCACGCGCGGAAATCACATCCATTTATGATCCCGATGATCATGCGCTTCAGCTTTACGAAGACCCAATTGTTGATTTGCAATTGCCACGACGTTCCAGCGAAGATGGCTTAGCTAACACCAGCTATGACTTAACCGATCATCCACTTGCTGGTGAAGAGGTTTACATCACCCTTGTTGCGATTGATGGTGCCGGGCAAGAAACGCGCACAGAGCCCTTGCAAACAATTTTACCCGCTAAAAACTTCGTCTCACTGCTCGCACAGTCTATTATTGAGCAACGCCAAATCATCGCCTTTGACGCCTATGAGCGGTTCCGCGCAATTGAACTCAATGATGCGCTAACAATCATTCCAGAAGTGACCATTCCAAGCATTCGCGATTTTCTTTTGGTCAAATCAGCGCGCGAAGGTTTGGCGCTTGCTTATAGCGATGAAGCCTTGCTGCGTTCAATTGATGAGCTGTGGGAAATTGCACTTCTGTTGGAAGATGGCAATCTCTCTCTTGCAGAACAACGTCTTCGAGATGCGCAACGCGAATTATCAGAGGCTTTGGAAAATGGTGCAACAGACGAAGAAATTGCCCAGTTGATGCAAGAGCTCCGCGAGGCCATGCAAGAGTTTATGGAAGCACTAGCGCAACAAAATAACAATAACAATCAACAGCCGCAAAACCAGCAATCCAATGTGCAGGAACTTGAGCAGCAGGATCTGCAAGACATGCTGGATCAGATTGAAGATATGGCCAGATCCGGCAATCGCGAACAGGCCCAGCAAATGCTGCAAGATTTGCAAAACATGATGAACAATCTGCAAGCCAATAGACAACAGCAACAACAGCAAAACGGTGAGCAAAGCCCTATTGAGCAACAAATGGAAGAGCTCGGGCAGATCCTGCGCCAGCAACAACAATTGATGGATCAGACCTTTGATCTGCAACAGCAGCAATCTGAGGCTGAGCGCCAACGATCTCAAAACCAGCAAAACAACCAGAATAATCAAAACAGCCAAAATAACCAAAATGGCCAGCAGGAACCCATGACGCCAGAAGAATTGGCGGACGCACTTGAGCAGTTGCGCCAACAACAAGAAGCGCTGCAGGAGCAATTAGAGCAGCTGATGTGGCGGATGGAAGAAGAAGGGTTGGAACCCACTGAAGGATTGGGTGAAGCAGGCGAAGCCATGGGGCAAGCTGAAGGCGAACTCGGCGAAGGCAATACGGGTGAAGCTGGTACCCAACAAGGACGCGCGTTACAGGCTTTGCGTGAAGGCGCGCAAGAAATGCTCAATCAACTTCAACAGCAAATGCAGGCGCAAGGTCAAGGCCAGGGGCAAGGCGAGCAACAGGGTCAGCAGCAGGGTCAACAAGGTCAAGGCAACCAACGCGACCCACTAGGGCGTCAGCGAGGAGGTGAACGTGAGGGGATTTACGGTCACAGCGAGAATGGTAATTTTGACGATGCTGATAACGTCCAGCGCGCCCGTGAGATTTTAGAAATCATCCGCAGACGCCTTGGAGAAAACTTCAGGCTTGAATTCGAAAAAGAATATCTCGAGCGATTGTTAAAACCGACAGAGTAGTCCTAAATCTATCTGTCCATTTCGGAAAATGTATTTAAGCAGCTAAAGCCTGAGCAACAGCTGTGCGAATATCCGGCAACGAGAATGGTTTTGGCACCACATCCACAATAATCTTTTCAAGATTATCAGCACGTTCACGCTGTTCAGCATATCCTGTCATAAGCAAAATTTTGGTATTCGGATAAAGTTTTGCAGCCTCTTCTGCGAGCGCAATCCCGTCCATGACAGGCATGCGAATGTCCGACAACAGGAGATCAAACTCGTCCTGGCTCAACTTTTCTAAACCGTCGGATCCATCCTCTGCTTCGGTCGTTTCATGCCCATCCATACGCAAGGCGCGCGCAACAAATGAACGTAAAGCAGTTTCATCTTCGGTGATTAGAATTTTGGCCATTGAACACATCCCTAAATCCGCATCTTATGGTGATGCCAAGTCGACTTCATTCGAGCTTTTCTTGAATTTAATTAAAACACGAATTTCTTTTCGGGGCGTAAAGACTGTTGGTAAACAATCTCTCAATTTTTGCCGGATGTATAATTGGGATGCTGACGCCTATTCAGCATCACCTGTAACAATGCCGACATAAGGCAATTCACGGAATGCGTAAGCAACATCCATGCCGTAACCAACGACAAAATAATCCGGACAAACAAATCCGACATGATCTGCCACAAGTTCGCCCTTGCGCTTTGATTCTTTGTCCAAAAGAACCGCAAGACCCACATCCTTCGCACCACGCTCATACATAAGATCGCGCGCAAAACGAAGTGTATTGCCAGATTCCAAAATATCGTCAATCAACAGAACATCGCGCCCAGTCACATCACTATCGATATCTTTGATGATCTTAACTTCCTTGCCGGTTGTTCCGGTGCCGTAGCTTGATAACGTAATGAACTCAACTTCAGGCGCCAGTCCAGCGCGATAAAGTGCGCGCACTAAGTCGGCTGCAAAAATGAATGATCCTTTTAGGATGGCAACAACCAATAGGTCATTTTTTGGGCTCGCCGCAATTTCATTGGCTATCCGCTCGATCTTTTGCTCAATTTCTTTATCTGAAAAAAGAACATCAATGTTCTTGCCGCGCACTACTTCCATAATTTCACTCTCGATCTGATATTAACGCCTTTTGCGGCTTGTATCAGTCCTGAGAGCCGAAATAAATAACAGAACCTTCGTCAGATCCTTTAACCACAGATCCTTGACCCACCGCATATAGAGATGAACCCTTATCATGCCCAGGCCCATTTGGCTTGTCCAAAATAGGTGATAGTGATGAGTCTTGGCTTTTTATCTGTGGAACGGCGAGACTTGGCGCGATGCTGCCCGTTGAAATAAATGCATCTGGAGAAACGCCTTTTATTGTGTTTGCAATCAGATCAGCGCGGTCTGGTGCGCTTAACATCCACACAATGGGCAGGACAATCGCTATGGTAAACGCGCAGACGGCTAAAGATAGAGCGATTTGGCTCGCAAATGGCTTTGTTTCTTTCGGTGAAAAACGTTTGGAGAAAATGTTCAAACCAGCCTTTGTTGGGTTTTCTTCCTCGACATCGCGCGAATTTATCTTTCCAAAACTTGGTCTCTGAGAATGATAAGGTCCCTTACGCTCATTTCGAGGTGAAATTTGACCATCTTCAATGGTCTCAAAAATTGCATCTTCAATATCGCGTTCAAAGGACGCAAAAATTTCTGATCCAATCGCCGATGTTGTCTGGTTTAGCGAATGAGGTTGGGTCTGAGCTGACATAAAATTTTCTCTATGTAGAATTATAGCTAAAAAACACATTCCTGCGCCTTAAAATTTGGTAAAGGAATATGGTTAACAGATCGGTAATTTCTTCTGTGTTAGGGCTATTTTTAGGCAAGTTGACTGATCACAATGCGCGTAAACACTTGGCTGGCATCATCAATTAAAGCTATAAGCACCAAATAGTAATTAGGAATTTTCAAATTGATTCGATTGGAAAATGTTGGGGTGAGATATGGTATGGGTCCTGAGATCTTAAGGGACCTGACCTTTGACATTCCAAAACACTCATTCCAATTTTTAACCGGTCCATCAGGTGCCGGTAAGACCACGCTTATGCGTTTATTGTTCATGTCACTGCGCCCGACCCGTGGCAATATTTCTATGTTTGGTCGAGATGTAGTGGATATCCCGCGGGATGAATTGCCATTATTGCGCCGCCGTATTGGCATTGTGTTCCAAGACTTCAGACTGCTCAATCACCTCACAACCTATGAAAATGTGGCATTGCCTTTGCGCGTTCGCGGCAAGGATGAGAGTTCATATCGCGCTGATGTGGTCGAACTGCTTGAATGGGTGGGTTTGGGTGAACGCATTCACGTAAGGCCGCAGGTCTTATCCGGTGGTGAAAAACAGCGCATCGCCATTGCACGCGCATTGATCGATCGCCCAGAGATTTTGCTGGCTGATGAGCCCACTGGGAACGTTGATCCACCGATGGCCTTGCGCCTTTTATCGCTCTTTAAAGAGCTCAATCGTTTGGGAACAGCGGTACTGATCGCCACGCACGATTTAAATTTGATGGAGCAGGTGAACGCTCGACACATGATTTTATCTGAAGGGCATATCGACATTTATGATAGATAAAGCCAAAAAAAGTGTCGCCAAAGTTAAACAGGTAGCCAAACAGCAGTTCAAGGCACCTGCCCCAATCGTGCCGCCAGCTAATCTTTCAAGCAAAGCTCTGATTGTCGTGGTCATCATCATGTCTTTTTTGGCTTGTCTCACACTCGGCTTCGTAACGCTTATTCAGGAAACATCTAAAACCTGGCAAAACCAAATCTCAGAGGAAATCACCATCCAGATCAAACCGGCTGATGACCAAGATATGGAAAAAGCATTGATCGATGCCAAAAGCTTGGCACTTGAATTTTCAGGTACATTAAGCGCTGAAATCGTTGATAAAACAGATACGGCGAGATTGTTGGAACCCTGGCTGGGTGAAGGCTTTGACATGGATGAACTGCCGGTACCAAGATTGTTAATCATCACGATCGATAAAGACAATCCTCCAGATTTTACCGATATGAGAAACACGCTCTCTGAGAGCATTCCAAACGCCTATCTCGATGATCATCGAACATGGGCTGGGCGCCTTGTCAGCATGGCGCAAAATACTGTTTTCATCGGTGTCGGTCTATTGTCGTTGGTTTTGGTCGCCACCACATTAACCGTTGTGTTTGCAACGCGCGGTGCTATGTCGGTCAATCATGAGATTATTGAAGTCTTGCATTTTGTCGGCGCAGAATCATCCTTTGTCGCCAATGAGTTTCAAAAACACTTCTTACTCACCGGGTTTTATGGCGGCGCTATTGGTGGGGGACTTGCTGCGCTCGTGTTTTTCATAACCGACATCTGGCAAGATGCCAGCATGGCAACAGCATTAAACGACCAAGCGAGCGCGCTTTTTGGCAGTTTTTCTATGGGGCCTGCGGGTTATCTTGGCATCGTAATTATCATTATCACAGTCGCAATTCTTACAGCATTAACAACTCGAATAACGGTGATTAAAACTATTCGAGAAATCGATTTGGTGAGATCAGATCCGGCCCGTTCGGACGTTGCATAATCGCATGATCGCTACAAGGCGTGATATGCACGATTAAATACCCAGAAACGAGCATAAAAAGGTCTGGTCTTTGCCATATTTCAATTGTACAAAGAACTATGGAAAATACTGACGAAGTTGTTGAAAAAGATACCGAACAACAAGATCAATCAAGCGTAGCAAGCGATGCGCCTGAAGAGAAATCAGCGCCAAAAATCAGTAAATCGCGATTGGTAGGTTGGATTTGGACACCTATAGCAATTCTATTGCTCTTGGCCATCGGCACAAGTATTGGCGGATTTGTAAGGTTTGCGGAAGACGTCGCCAATTTAAAAGCGCCTGAAATATCGGAAAAATCAGATGCGATTGTTGTCCTAACCGGTGGCAAAAGCCGGATCACCGAAGCCGTTGGCTTGCTCAAAGATGGCAAAGCCAATCACTTGTTTATCTCCGGTGTCAATCCAGATGTTTCAGATGATGAACTTAGACGCGTGTCTGGTGCTGACAAAGCACTATTTGACTGCTGCATTCATATCGGCAAAGACGCAAAAGATACCATTGGCAATGGCAAGGAAATCGCACAATGGGCGAACGATCAAGACTTTAAAACGCTTATTGTTGTGACCAATAATTACCACATGCGCCGCAGTCTGTTGGAGCTATATTCAGCAACATCAGGTATTGAACTGATCGCTTATCCAGTGATGAATTCGGAAGTTAAAACCGACAATTGGTATAAAGACACGCCTACTTTGCGCACGTTAATTAATGAATTTGCGAAACTTAATCTTGCTTATTTCAGGCAATATGTGGGCGTCGATATGGCCGGAAACTTGTATTCAGAACAAGTAGTTACCAAGCACGCTGGCGTGTGAATTTCAGCCTAGAAACCACATTCCACTTTTATTCCATGGTTAATGAGACATTAACCCCCTGCGGGTAACATGACGCGAATGCCCAATTTAGGGCTTTAAAACAGGCATTGTTTGTCTGTTCAGTTTAACTCGCGTATTTGGACCTGTTCTGACCATGCAAACGACAGCACATTCGGCCTCAAACCGTAACTATGATCGAAATTCAAGCCAGAGAATTATGCCATATTATCTCAAACGGCAGTTTCAGATCGTATGTTCTTTTGCGATCTTCTTAGGTTTGGTCTTTGCTTGTTTTTCATTGGCCACATGGAACGTTTTAGATCCAAGCTTCTCTCATAAAACTGCGAATGTTGCGACCAATGCTTTTGGTTTTATGGGCGCATCTTTTGCGGATCTAATGATGCAGTTCTTCGGCTTAGCCTCAGTTATCGCTTTGCTGCCAAGTGTCGCTTGGGGCATTGCACTTTTGCGCGGCAAACCCTTTGATCGCGTCGGTTCACGCCTCACAGCATGGTTTTTTGGCGTTATTTTAACAGCAGCCATTTTTGGCTTATTCCCGACAACAGAAACCTGGCCACTTCCCACAGGTTTGGGCGGTGCTTTAGGCGATATGTTCTTAAAATTACCCGCAACCATTATCGGTGATTTCCCCAGCGGTATTCTCGCATTTTTACTTGCCATACTTCTTTCAGCGCCTGCTTTGTGGCTTTTGTTAAAAGCTTCTGGTCTTGTGCAGCGAAAAATTCAATTGCCTGACGAAGCAGAAACCGAAGAGCTTCCATGGGATGATGCTGATGCTCAAGACACAGAAGAGCGCGAGGGATCACTTTGGCTTGGCATACTTGCGCATACCATGTTCACCATGCGCGCAAGACTACGCAGATTATTTGGCGTTAAAAATAAAACCGCAGATGATTGGGAATATGAAGCACCATACGATATGCATGATGGTGACGCTCAATTTGCGCAAAGCGGATATGGTCAAAATACAGGCCAACACATCGAGCCTTCTTTCCGACAGGAACCTGAATTTAATGCACCTCCAATGGAGGCGCCATATATAGAGGAAGCGGCCGTTGATCCGAACCAACTTCCTTATCAACCGGTTGAGCGTGTTTCACAAAGACAGCAAGTTCAAGAGCCTGTGGCGCCAAGCCCGCGCGTGGCGCAAGCAGCTCCACCACCTCGCCCCGGTAAACGCGTTATTCGCGAAGCGCAGGCATCGCTCCTTGATTCAGGTGATTTTGAACTTCCATCTATTCATTTATTAGCAGAACCAAAAAACGTGGTGCGTGATGCGACTTTGTCTCCTGAAGCCTTGGAACAAAATGCTCGCATGCTTGAGGGTGTGTTAGAAGATTTCGGTGTCAAAGGTGAAATCATTCATGTTCGTCCTGGTCCTGTTGTAACGCTTTACGAACTTGAGCCAGCGCCGGGGATCAAATCATCACGTGTTATCGGTCTTGCAGACGATATTGCGCGTTCCATGAGCGCCATTGCAGCGCGTGTGGCAGTTGTTCCGGGACGTAATGCGATTGGTATTGAACTACCAAATCAATCGCGCGAAACGGTTTATTTCCGCGAAATGATCGCAAGCCGTGATTTTGAAGCGAATAAAGGCAAATTGCCGCTCTCTTTGGGTAAAACAATTGGCGGTGAGCCTGTTTTTGCAGATCTTGCCAAAATGCCTCACGTTCTGGTTGCTGGTACCACAGGTTCGGGTAAATCTGTGGCGATCAACACCATGATCCTTTCCATTTTATATCGCTTTAATCCAGCGCAATGTCGTTTGATCATGATTGATCCAAAAATGCTGGAACTGTCGGTCTATGATGGCATCCCACATCTACTTACGCCAGTTGTGACGGATCCGAAAAAGGCGGTTGTCGCGCTTAAATGGACCGTGCGTGAAATGGAAGATCGCTACAAGAAAATGTCGAAACTTGGCGTTCGAAATATCGATGGCTTTAACCAACGTGCTGAAGAAGCACATCGCAAGGGTGAAGCAATTACCCGAACAGTTCAGACAGGTTTTGACAAAGAAACAGGTGAAGCCGTTTACGAAACTGAAGAGTTTGATCTCGAACCGCTACCATATATCGTCATCATCATTGATGAGATGGCCGATCTCATGATGGTGGCCGGTAAGGACATTGAGGGCGCCGTGCAGCGCTTGGCGCAGATGGCGCGTGCTGCAGGCATCCATGTGATCATGGCAACACAGCGTCCATCCGTGGATGTGATCACAGGTACAATTAAAGCCAACTTTCCAACCCGTATCTCTTTCCAAGTGACATCAAAAATTGATTCGCGTACGATCCTTGGCGAACAAGGTGCCGAACAATTGCTTGGCATGGGTGATATGCTCTTCATGGCAGGTGGTGGTCGCATCCAGCGTGTTCACGGCCCATTTGTGTCTGACCGCGAAGTTGAAGGTGTTGTAGATCACCTTAAAACTCAGGGCGTTCCGCAATATCTTGATGCAATTACGGCTGACGATGAAGAGGACGAAGAAGGTGCTGGCGGCGGGGCAAAAGGCACTGGCAATCTGGCAGATTCAGATGATCCATATGATCAAGCGGTTGCCGTTGTGCTGCGTGATGGGAAAGCTTCAACATCTTATATTCAACGCCGTCTGGGCATAGGTTATAATCGTGCTGCGTCTTTGATTGAGCGGATGGAAGAAGAAGGGGTTATTGGACCCGCCAACCATGCCGGCAAGCGAGAAATTCTTGTGCCCACTGAAAAAGACATTATGGGCGAGTAAACATAAACTAGGTATCTGCGCAATCAGATGCCTCGTCGTAATCATGCCTCAGTTTTCTAGTATTTCGTATTTCTGATGGATTATAAAACCGCATTGGAATGAACATAAATGAGAAATGCATCAAATCTGCTTATCGGCATAGCACGCACTTTTAAAAAGCAATCCACACTTGCATTCATTGCAACAAGTTTGATTGTCGCAAGCTCTATAGGGGCAAGCGCAGAAAGCGGGACAGCTCAAAAAATTGCAGACCATTTCGCCTCGGTAAAAACCATGATGGGTGAGTTTGTGCAGCTTAGCCCAGATGGAAATCAAGTGGCGGGTAAGTTTTTTATCTCGCGTCCAGGCAAGTTGCGTTTTAACTATGAAAAACCATCGGCTGTTCGCGTGATCTCAGATGGCAAGAATCTCGCTGTTGGCAATCAAAAGCTCAAAACTTGGAGCCTTTATCCACTGCGCACCACGCCTTTGAAACTGCTTTTGTCCGACAAAATTGATTTGTCCGCAAAAACCGTAAAATCAGTCACGGAAGACGAAAATCTGACCACAATTGTCATGGGAAACAAGTCAGTATTTGGAAAATCAACCATTACCATGATGTTTGATCCCAAAACCTATGAGCTCCGTCAATGGACAATCAAAGACGCGCAGGGCAAGGACACAACCGTGATGATTTTCAACATTAAAACGGGTGTCGACTTCGCACGCAGTGTTTTCCGTGTTCCATATGAAAGCGCGAGAAAAAATAAAAACGGATAAGCTTTAAAAGCTGATCAAAATACTTTAGATCTCCTTGGTCTGTCACATGCAGATCAAGGAGTTTTATTTTGGCATTTACAATCGCAACCTGGAATATCAATTCCGTCCGCCTACGCATGCCCATCGTAGAAGCGTTTTTGGAAGAACATCAGCCTGATGTTTTATGTTTGCAGGAAATTAAATGTGAAAATGATTCGTTTCCTTCAGGTGGGTTTCGCAAGTTAGGTTACCAGCATTTCGCCATTCATGGTCAAAAGGGCTATCACGGGGTGGCAACCGTTTCCAAAACACCTGTGCAGGACATTCAACGCCAAGACTTCTGCAATATGGGTGATGCAAGACATGTTTCTGCTATTGTCGATGCAGGTTCCAAAAAACTTCGAGTGCACAATTTTTATGTTCCAGCGGGTGGCGATGAACCTGATCGCGACAAGAACCCAAAATTTGCACATAAACTTGATTTCTTAGAAGAGATGAAAGCCATCCACGCGGAAGCTGAGCATAAAGACGATGTCTCATCCGTTCTTGTGGGTGATCTTAACATTGCACCTGCTGAAACCGATGTTTGGTCGCATAAGCAGCTTTTAAAAGTCGTTAGCCACACACCGATTGAAGTTGATGAACTGAACGACGTGCAAAGCAAAGGCGCATGGCTTGATCTCGTACGCGCGCATATTCCTGTTGAAGAAAAGCTCTTTAGCTGGTGGAGCTATCGTTCAAAAGACTGGAGTAAAGCTGATAAGGGGCGCCGCCTTGACCACATTTGGTCATCCAACGATCTTGGGAACAGTTTGGAAAAAGTAGATGTCTTGCGCCACATGCGCGGCGTCGAAAAGCCGTCAGATCATGTTCCCATGATCGCGCATCTAAAGCTATAGATCAGCGGAATTTTGATCCCAGCTCGCTCAATTTGACCGCCAATTCACCCAGATTTTGCTGAATCCGCTCACGGAGCATTTCAGCGATCTGGGGATATTCGGACATCAATCTATGAAAGACATCCCGGTCGATGCGGATAAGCTCGGATGTCTCAACGGCTTTGATGGTAAATTGTCGTTCAGACGGTGCAATAAGCGCCACTTCACCCATCAAGCCACCGCGACCTAGTACACCTTGGGACACCGGTTCACGCTCTCCCAAGGTCCAAAATATTTCCACTTCACCAGATGCGACAACATAGGCACAATTGGCAGCATCGCCCTGACGGTAAAGTGTATCACCTTTAATGAGGTTGCGATGATCACCGCCAAACGCCACCAGCCGCAATGCATCAACAGGCAGTTGAGAAAATAGCGGCGTATCACGTAATACACTCAGATCATCATTTAAAGCCATATGGCTTAATCCCCCAATTCAAAATCAAACGCTTAAGGTACGAGTTTGTACCCACCACTCTCGGTGACCAAAATCTCAGCATTGGATGGGTCTTTTTCAATTTTCTGACGCAAACGGTAAACATGCGTTTCCAAAGTGTGAGTTGTCACACCAGAATTATAACCCCACACCTTTTCCAAAATATCGTTGCGCGGCACAACTTTTTGTTCAGCACGATAGAGGAAACGGATGATTGAAGCTTCTTTTTCTGTCAGACGGATTTTGTTTTCGGCCTCATCGATCAATACTTTTTGACTTGGCTTAAACGTATAAGGTCCAACCACAAATGTTGCATCTTCACTTTGCTCATGCTGACGAAGCTGCGCACGAATGCGCGCCAACAAAACAGCAAATCGGAACGGCTTTGGCACATAATCATTGGCGCCAGCTTCAAGACCCAAAATTGTATCTGAATCTGTATCATGACCAGTGAGCATAATGATCGGCGCTTTAAAGCCACCTTTACGCAATAGTTTTACCGCTTCACGACCATCCATATCCGGCAATCCAACATCCATAATCAACAAATCAAGATGATTGTCTCTGGCAGTTTTTACGCCCTTTGTCGCTGTGCTTTCCTGAATGATGAAAAACTCTTCATACAAAGAAAGTTGCTCGATGAGCGTCTCACGTAAATCATCATCATCGTCAACGAGTAGGATTGTGCGTGCAGACATGAATTATTCCTTTTTCCTTGTTACGGCGAACTTATTATAGAACACCAGAATTGGCAAAGAGTTAGTTCTATTCTCCAATACCAAATCTTTTATCAATTGGCCTTAGTTAAGAATCGTGGCAATTTGTTGGACATGTCCAGATCCTTTTTCAACCCAGTAACGTTAAACCATGCACCTCGCTAGTAAATCTCGATCACATAATGGTGTAAATCACGTCATCGTGAGACCCAAACCAGGTGTAAAAACCCAATGCCTAGTTAGGGTGGGCAATATAACATTTCAAGGCGCATGGGGTCGTTCTGGCCGGACTATATTTAAGCGCGAAGGAGATGGTGCAACACCAATAAAATCAATGTCTTGCCTATCAGGATATTATAAATATCACCGCCGTTTTCGCGCACGATCTAAGCTGCCAATGAGACCGATATCGACGAATTTAGGATGGTGTGATGAAAGTGATCACGCCTGTTACAATCAAGCGGTCAAACTGCCCTTTTCATCCTCACACGAAACAATGCTGAGAAACGATATTCTTTATGATTTTGTGATTGTGCTTGATTGGAATATCAAATCCCGCAAACGAAATTGCGGCAGTGCGATATTCTTTCATGTGGCAAAACCTGGCTATCCACCCACGCAAGGATGCATCGCCATTTGTCGACAAGATATGATCCGCATGCTGCCGCTTATTGGAAAAAACACGATTGTTGAAGTGGCTTAACTAGACGCCAAACCAGCCGATAACACTTCCCATGGCACATGCAACGAGCAGCCAGTGAAGCCCATCAATGATCGTTAAATCCCAACCAAAATCCTGATATCTATGGTTGATGGTCATGGTCGGCATAATGATACCAAGCCAGAGGAAGAAGCCTGAGATAAAGCCATTGGACAAAGTGACCTGCCCCTCTCCCAAATGTCCGACAACACCAGCAATCATAAATGCCAAAACAAGCTGACAAACAAATGTAATGGCAAACAAGCTGGGCTTCATATTGGGCTCTTGGTCCTCAGGTATCTTAACCGCTTTCATCCATTGTTTGGCCAAAGTGCTGTAAAAAACCGCGCCAATAACAAAGGCTACAATGGTCGCCGCGATAATTGCGATATAATTTATTCCATCAAATTGCATGTCTAACCCTCCATTCATGGATAGGGCTAAATTAGATCAATTTTCAATGAAATTGAATAACTAAGTTCTATTCATGCCAAAATTGCATAAACAAAATTTCTGCAGCGCTACATTGGCGGGTTGGCCAATTCACCCATGCGGCAGACTTCGAGATATTCCTTTTCGGTCACTGGCTGAACAGATAGGCGCATTGAAGTCACCAAAGACATTTGCGCTAAAGCCTCATTGGCTTTCACGTCCTTTAGCGTGACAGGCTTTGGCATATCGCACACGGCTTTGATGTCCACGCAATCCCAGCGCTCGTCATCTGTTGTAGAATCTGGATGCGACAGGGCACAGACTTCCACAATACCAACGACTTCTAAGCCTTCATTTGAATGATAGAAAAAGCCTTTATCGCCTAATTTCATCGAGCGCATATTATTGCGCGCTTGGTAATTGCGAATGCCATCCCACTCTTCACCAGCCTCACCCTTTGCTTTTTGCATGTCCCAAGACCATTTGAACGGTTCGGATTTAAATAGCCAAAATGCCATATTCTTTATGCCTCCGGTGCGTGGAAAATCCATGTGTAAGGTTTGATGTCGACCTTTTCGAATAGTCCCGCATGCGCATAAGGGTCCTGCGCGGCAATCTCTTCAGCTTCTTTCTTGCTGTCCAGCTCTAAAATGATCAGGCTACCGCATGGCTTTTCATCGTCATCCAACAAAGGCCCGGCAGCTTTAACGATCCCCTTTGCATCAAGGTCTTTTAAAAACGCCACATGATCGGGACGCGTATCCATCCGAACCTGCAAAGCACCTGGTTTGTCATGACACATAAGGGCAAAATACATTTGATAAACTCCGATTATTCTTGTTCCTGACGCAAAGGACGCGCCAAAAGCTCTTGGATTGCTTGCGCTACATCTAGCCGACCTTCGATAATATCCGCAACCGAATTTGTGATAGGTAAGATAATATTTTCGCGATTGCTCAGGGCGCGCGCGGCAATCGCAGCATTCGCACCTTCAACAAGCGGCTTGTCGGGACCAACGAGACTTTCAGAGGATGCTCCTTTGCCAAGCTCAATTCCAAAACGATAATTGCGCGATTGCGCGCTCGTAGCCGTGAGCACCAAATCCCCAAGACCTGATAGACCGGAGGCCGTTTCAGACTTACCACCCATAAAAGAAATATATCTCGACAATTCCGCCAAGCCCCGCGCAATCACTGAAGCACGCGCACTTTCACCAAGCCCCGCGCCCATGACAATGCCAGACGCAATTGCCAGGACATTTTTTAATGCGCCACCAGTTTGCACTCCAATTAAATCATCACTGCCATAAAGCCGGAACGTTTGACGCGACAATGCCTTGGAGATTTTCTGTGCGAGTGCCTTATTTTCTGCCGCCAGCGTCATTGCAGTTGGCAGACCTTTCGCAATATCAGACGCAAATCCAGGGCCGGACAGCACAGCAATATCCTGATCTGGCAATACATCCTGCACGCATCGGCTCATCAAACCACCCGTTCCCTTATCAAACCCCTTCGAGCAAATGACAAAAGGCGTGGTCTTTTTAAGATGAGGTTTAATCTGTTTCGCAAATTCAATTTGAGCGCCCGTTGGCACAACGGAGAGTAGGATATCAGCCTCTTCAACACAGCGCTCATCACTTGTAATTTTCAAGCCATCCGGCACTTTTACATCGGGCAACCGCGTTTTGTTAATGCGCGAAATTTGCATATCTGCCGCATGATCAGCATTGCGCATTAATAGCGTGATATCAGCGTTTTGGTCAGCGGACATAACAATGGCCAAACCAGTACCAAATGCACCACCACCTGCGACAACAATCTTCTCGCCCATCACGCTTTTGCTCCTCGTTTACCGGATCCAACTTTCGATGCAGCACCTTCATCAAGCGGCCATCGAGATCGTGGCGCAACATCTAATGCATCAGCTTCAAATCCATGCGCCATCCGTTCAAGCGCGGCCCAGGCAATCATCGCGGCATTATCCGTGCAAAGATGATGTGGCGGGGCGACAAATTTTACCTCATACTCATCACATAAAGACTTGAGCAATGCTTGGATTTGTTTATTCGCGGCAACACCCCCAGCCACAACAAGGGCTGGTTCTGCAGGCAGATTATCGAGTTCTGAATAACGTTTTAATGCGCGAGATATCCGATCACGCAACGTTGCTGTGACTGATTTTTGAAAACCGGCGCAGATATCGCTGACATCCTGCTCAGCCAAAGGCTGGATGTTGGTCGCCGCTTGACGGACGGCCGTTTTCAAGCCGGAAAACGAGAAATCCAAACTTTTATGACCACGCATGGGCACAGGCAAATCAAACCGGTTCTCATCACCTTGTAACGCAGCTTTTTCAACCGCTGGACCACCGGGATATGGTAGACTGAGCAGTTTCGCTGTCTTGTCGAAAGCCTCACCCAAAGCATCATCAATCGTTGTACCCCAACGCTGATAATTATCAACACCCTCAACAAGAATAAGTTGGGTATGCCCACCCGAGACCAAAAGCAACAAATAGGGAAATTCCAGTTGATCTGTGAGGCGCGCGGTCAGAGCATGACCTTCAAGATGGTTGATTGCATAAAGCGGCTTATGTTTTACCATCGCCAATGCTTTGGCCGACATGAGCCCTACCATCAACCCACCGATTAGCCCCGGTCCGGACGTGGCTGCAAATGCGTCAATATCATCAAGCGTGCAGTCCGCTTTTTCCAACGCTTGCGCGATCAAGCCATCCAATTTTTCAACATGCGCCCGCGCTGCCAATTCAGGCACGACGCCGCCAAATTGAGAATGCTCATCAATCTGAGAATAGACCATGTCGCTATGAATAACCGAGCTTCCATCTTCTAAGCGCGTGACAACAGCGGCAGCCGTTTCATCACAACTTGTCTCAATTCCCAATATTTTGAATTGTTCTAAGTTTTTTATCGGCTTTTTCGACATAGATGGTTTCCAACAAATACACTTTGGCTTAAAGCCATATATGGTCAGGTAGCAACGGAAACTCCAGGATGCAAACAAAACCTTTTCAAATCGGCACGCGAGGCAGCCCATTAGCACTTTATCAAGCCCATGAAGTGCGTGATCGCCTGATGAAGGCGCATGATCTGCCGATGGAGGCATTTGAAATCGTGGTACTTTCCACCAAAGGCGACCGCATCACAAATAAGGCATTGTCCGAAATTGGCGGAAAAGGCCTCTTTACGCTCGAGCTTGAGGAAAAACTGCACGATGGCTCGCTTGATTTTGCTGTGCATTCGTCCAAAGACATGGCAACGAAACTGCCAGATGGACTATACATATCGGCATTCCTTCCGCGCGAAGACGTGCGCGATGCCTTTATCGGGGGCGCTGCGCCGACAATCGAAGAACTGCCTGAAAACGCATTGATTGGCTCGTCGTCATTAAGACGTCAGGCGCTAATTCGGCGAATGCGCCCTGATTTGCGTGTTACAATTTTCAGAGGCTTGGTGGAAACAAGATTGCGCAAACTCGAAGAAGGGCAAGTGGATGCGACCCTGCTTGCCTATGCTGGGATGAAGCGTCTTGGCATTGAAGACAAAGCAACAGAAGTTTTAGACCTTTCAAGATTTCTCACAGCTCCTGGGCAAGGTGCGATCTGCGTCGAAAGTCGAATTGGCGATCAGAAAATCGATGATTTATTGGCACCGATTAATCACAAACCGACCGAAACCGCTCTTTTATGCGAACGGGCCTTTTTAAGAGCATTGGACGGCTCGTGTCGCACACCCATTGCGGGCTATGCGACATTGGACGACGATAAAGTGAATTTCTCAGGGATGATTCTCACTCCTGACGGCCGAACCGTTTACGATATTCAATCAAGCGGTTCAGCATCCGAAGCAGCTGATCTCGGCAAAAAAGCTGGCGACACATTGCGCGGGCAAGCCGGTACATCCTTCTTTGACGGTTGGGGCTGATCAATCGTGGCGCGGGTACTAATTTTAAGATCAGAACCCGCAGCGTCGGAAACGGCGCAAAAATTAGAAACACTTGGCCACCAACCTGTTTTACTTCCACTCAAACAATGCATCTGCGAAGAGGATATAGTTTTCCCGGCCATCGATGAACTGTCTGGATTTATCTTTACCAGCGCCAATGCCATTCGCTGTTTGAAAGACAACGCCAATATCGATCCAGCCTCACTTGCTCTGCCAACTTTTTGCGTAGGCTGTAAAACAGCTGAGATTGCCAAAGAAATCGGTTTTTCAAATATCACCATTGGTGAAGGTGGTGGCAAGGCCCTCGCAAAACAGATATTCGCACAACACAAATCCGGCAAACTCCAAACCAGCGATAAGGCCCCTTTATATTATTTTACGCTTAAAAAACGCACTCCCGATCTCGAGCATGCGCTTGAAGGCAACGATATTTTCATCAAACCTGTCATTTCTTATGAAATGGTCGATCAAATTTCCGATCAAAGCCTTAAAAACACCTTAGAAGATAGCCATATAGATGTTGTTCTGTTTTACGCGCAAAGTGCAGTGCGGCGTTTCTTCGCGATTGAAGATGAAATGCAGCGCAACTTGTTTACAAAACTGCGGTTTGGGTGTTTAAGCAAAGAGATAGCGGGCGCTATTCCAAAGCAATTTGCTGACCAAATTGTCATTGCAGAAAAACCGAACGAAACACATCTTTTGGCCTGTATTGGCTGATAGAATTATACTAAATTACAAGTCAAAGTTATTCCTGCTTTGATATTTTATGAGATAATACAACATGGTCAAAACACCTCGACACTCCAAACCGACAGATGAAGGCAAAACAATTGATCTGGATTCCAAGGACGTGACGAAAGTCGACGCGGAAAATTTGGATAACGAGACGAAAGACACATCGAACGAAGCAAAGCCTGATCAGAAATCCTCAGATGAAAAAACTGCAAGTTCTGAGACCAAAAATGATGTTCAGAAAGACACGACTAAAGGTTCATCTTCGCCGGTTACAGCTGGTGTCATCGGCGCTGTGATAGCGCTTGCAGGTGGGGCCGGACTTCAATGGGCCGGAATATTGCCATCGGCACAAAATTCAGCGCCTCAAATCAGCGCTGAAATTTCAGAAAAAATTAGCGGTCTGGAGCAGAGCTTAACTGCGCTCGATACGAGATTTTCGGAACAGTCTACATCTGATTCAGCATCACTCATGGGTAGCCTGTCCGCTGTAACCTCTCGTATTGATGCACTCGAAACCCTTGTTCAAAACGACAATTCCGGCGCGCTTGAAGCCATCAGCACTATTAATTCGCGCCTTGATGAGCTCTCTGCTCAGATCATAACATTGGAACAAACACCCACCCTTACTTCGGAAAACGGTGTTGCGCTTCCCGATGGCTTACAAGACGAGATTGCAAATCTGGTCGCCTTAAGCGCCGCCCAGGCCATTGAGATCAATAATCTTAAAGCCTTGATAGAAGCGACAGCCCAAGCATCAACTGTCGATGAAGCTACGCAACAATCCATTGCAGACATGCAATCTCGATTGGCAAATGCGGAAGCAGCCTTGGAGAAATCGCAAGGCGATGTGCCGATCGCACTCTCACTTGCTGCTGTGACCATCAAAAACGCCATTGATCGCGGTGGGCGTTTTACCGTTGAACTTGATGCCTATGCCCAACTTGATGGCGATAATCCAGCTCTGCCAGAATTGCGGAAAATTGCGGATGCCGGTGTCTTGTCCCGCTCAGATTTGCTCCAACAATTTGATACGATCGCCAACCAGATCATTGCAGCTGATAAGCCTGAAACAGCAGAGACAGACATTATGGCTCGCTTGCTCGATAGTGCAGCCAATATGGTTAAGATCCGTAAAGTTGGTGAGATCGAAGGTGATACCGCCGAAGCGATTGTTGCGCGGATGGAACAGCGCCTCATCGCCGGCGAATTGGAAAGCGCTATGAATGAATGGCAGAAACTGCCGGATCCAAGCAAAGCGGTCTCCCAAAACTATTCTGATCAATTGCAAGCTCGTATCACTGCCGAGAAACTTGCTGATCAACTCTTGCAGGCACGCCCTGCCACCGCAGGTTAAGGTAAAAGCGTATGATTAAAGGTCTCATATTTTTTGTAATCGTTCTTGCAATGGGGATTGGCTTTGCTTGGCTCGCTGATCGCCCCGGTGAAATGCTAATTAATTGGCAAGGCCAGCAGATCGAACTTTCCTTAATGACAGCCGTAAGTCTGATCGTCGCAATCATTGTGGCTGTTATGCTAACCTGGTGGATTATCAGAGTAGTTTTGACATCACCTGAGATCATGTCAAAATTTCTGAAAACCAGAAAGCGTGACCGAGGTTATAAAGCATTGTCTGACGGATTGATTGCTGCAGGCGCCGGTGATGCGACCATGGCAAAGAAGCTGACCAAGCAGAGCAGAAACCTGCTTGATGAAGACAATGAGCCATTGTTAAACCTGCTTGAAGTGCAAACCGCGATGATTGACGGCCGCGATGATGATGCCCGCGCTTCGCTTCAAAAAATGGCAGACAAACCTGATACAGCAATCTTGGGATTGCGCGGGTTATATCTTGAAGCCAAACGTTTGGGCGCTGGCGAAGCGGCTCGTCAATACGCAATGAAAGCGGCGGATCAAGCACCGCATTTGTCTTGGGCGAGTGAGGCCGCCATTGAATATTGTGCGCAAGACGCCAATTGGGATGATGCAATCCGCCGTTTGGAAAAACAACGCACTGCGGGCGTGATTTCAAACGAAGATGCAAAGCGCAAAAAAGCTGTGCTGCTCGCAGGCCGTGCGCTCACGCGATCAGATGGTGAACTGCAAGACATCGGCAAAGATGCGCAAGCTGCGCTGTCTCTAGCACCTGATCTTGTCCCAGCCGCCACAATTGCCGCAAAAGCGCTGTTCCGTCAGGGCAATCTGCGTAAAGGCTCAAGAATTCTTGAGAAGCTTTGGAAAGAAAATCCGCACGCTCAGATCGCTGACACTTACGTCAACGCCCGTGTGGGTGACACAGCTGGTGACAAATTAAAACGCGCGCAGAAATTGGAAAGCCTCAAAGGTAATCAGGTTGAATCATTATTCATCGTTGCCAAGATGGCGCTTGAAACACGCAATTTCGAACTTGCGCGTTCAAAGGTTGAAGCCGCTGCAAGATTAGATCCCCGTGAAAGCATGTATTTACTTTTAGCTGACATTGAAGAAGCTGAAACTGGGGACCAGGGCCGCGTGCGCCATTGGTTATCTTGCGCAGTGAAGGCCCCACGTGATCCTCAATGGACAGCCGATGGCTATGTCAGCGATAAATGGGCACCGTTTTCTCCAGTCACCGGGAAATTGGATAGCTTTGAGTGGAAAACACCCTTAACAGCCCTCACTGGTCCCGTTGCCGAAGGCGACGTTGCAGAGAACGGTTTCGAGGAAGCCAAATCCAATCTGCCAGCTATTGCCGCAATGCCGGAAGTTGCGCCGGTAGAAGACGCGGCGGTTGAAGAAGATGTTGTCATTACGGCAGATGATGACAAGGTCATTGAGATCGTGCCTGATCAGACAACACCGGAAGAAGTTGTTGAAACCTCTGAAGAGACCTCATTGAACGAAACCGAAGCACCTAAGGAAGCGGACACGGAGACAATTGCGGAAGATGTTCCTGTTACGCCGGAAGCCCCTGCTGACGCAACGGTGCCGGAAGAAGAACCGGTAAAAGAAGTAACAAGTTTGAGAGTTGATGATCCTGGTGTGGATGAAAACGTGGACGAAGCGGAGAAAAAAGGCCGTTTCAGCTTGTTTTAATCCCATATAGCAACCATATTCAGCCAACACATTCAGGTTGGAGAAAAAATGCTTATTGATCGGTTGCATCAATTTTTTGAATCCTTGGCACAAGATGATGCGCCGAGTGTCAAAACAGATAAAAACGATCCTCAAGTCGCGGCCACTGCGCTTTTTCATCATCTAATTGAAGCCGATGGTGAAACCGCGGATAGTGAAACTCAGCGCTTGAAGGAAATTCTAAGTTCAGAATTTGATATCAGTGTTGATGAAGCCGTCGCGCTTTATCAGGCAGGGCAAGCCGCAGATAAAGATGCGGTTGATCTTTATTCATTTACCAGCGTACTCAAGGTCAAATTAGACGAACAGCAGAAAGTTGATCTCGTCGAGATCCTGTGGGACTTGGCCTATGCGGATGGGCATGGCCACGAGCTTGAAGACCATGTGATTTGGCGCATCTCCGATCTTTTGGGCGTCTCTGCCCGCGAACGTGTTTTAGCAAGACAACGCATTGAGGCTGAGCGTAACCAAAGTTCATGATTGATCTAACTCCCAATTCAAAACCAAAAATTCTTGTCGTTTTACACCAGGCCACATCAACACCGGGGCGTGTTGGTCAGCTATTGGTTAAAATGGGATTTGATCTCGATATCAGGCGTCCGCCATTGGGTGATCCATTGCCTGAAACACTTGCAGACTATCATGGTGCCGTCATGTTCGGCGGGCCCATGAGTGCCAATGATGATTTTGAATATGTCGACCGCGAAATCAATTGGCTTGATGTGCCGCTTAAAGAAAACAAGCCGTTTTTGGGTATTTGCTTAGGCGCACAAATGCTGGTCAGACATTTGGGCAAGAAGGTTAATTCTCATCCGGACAAACTAGTGGAGATAGGCTGGTATCCGCTTGAAGCAACAGATGCGGGCAAAGAATTAATGGACTGGCCAGATATGGTCTATCAGTTCCACCGAGAAGGTTTTGAATTACCAGATGGCGCTATTCGGTTAGCAGGTTCAAAAGACTATCCCAATCAGGCATTTCGCTATGGCGAGAATACGTGGGCTATTCAGTTTCATGCAGAGCTTACGCTTGCTATGATGCATCGATGGGTGGTCAAAGCCGAACATCGCTTTGAGCTACCCGGTGCACAGATGGGCCCAAAGCATCTCAAAGGTCGGCTTTTATATGACCGGGAATTGCTGATCTGGCTTAAAGCATTCCTGCTCAAAGTATTTGGCGAACCACAGTAGCGCTGCAATGCATTGATCTACTGATAGTGCTCTTCGATATATTTTTTCACCAGAGCTTCAAAATCCTCAGCGATATTTTCGCCGCGCAATGTGGCTGCTTTCTCACCATCAATAAAGACAGGGGCTGCGGGTGTTTCGCCCGTACCTGGGAGTGAAATCCCAATATTGGCGTGTTTTGATTCACCCGGGCCATTTACAATACAGCCCATCACTGCGACCTGAAGATTTTCAACGCCTGGATATTTCTCGCGCCAAACCGGCATGTTTTTGCGCAAATCACCTTCGATCTTTTGCGCAAGTTCCTGGAATACAGTTGACGTGGTGCGACCACAGCCCGGACATGCAGCGACAACTGGCAAGAACTGGCGAAAGCCCATGACTTGCAGCAGCTCTTGCGCCACCTGGACTTCACGTGTCCGATCACCACCTGGTTCAGGTGTTAGTGAAATACGAACCGTATCTCCAATGCCTTGCTGCAAAACAATACCAAGTGCTGCAGATGACGAGACGATACCCTTTGATCCCATACCGGCTTCGGTAAGACCCAGATGCAATGCATAGTCACCACGCGCGGCCAATTGCGAGTAAACCGCAATCAGATCCTGAACGCGCGAAACTTTCGCTGATAGAATGATCTTATCACGCCCGAGGCCAACTTCCTCTGCTAATTGCGCAGATAAAAGCGCCGATTGAATAATCGCTTCATGCATAACTTGATCAGCGCTTAAGGGAGAACCATTTTTTAAATTCTCATCCATCAAACGCGTGAGCAATTCCTGATCAAGCGAACCCCAGTTTACGCCAATGCGCACGGGTTTATCATATTCAATCGCAGTTTCGATGATTTGTGAAAACTGCTTATCCTTCTTGGCTTTGAAACCAACATTACCGGGATTAATGCGGTATTTCGCCAGTGCTTCCGCGCATGCAGGATGATCGGCTAACAATTTGTGGCCGATATAGTGAAAATCACCAATGAGTGGCACATCGAGCCCCAAACGCTCCAAACGCTCGCGAATTTTAGGCACCGCTGCCGCACTTTCATCGCGATCCACGGTTATGCGTACCAATTCAGAACCAGATTTTGCCAAAGCAGCAACTTGCGCGACCGTTGCATCTATGTCCGCAGTATCTGTATTTGTCATGGATTGCACAACGATGGGCGCATTGCCGCCTACTGTGACACCACCAACTTTAACCGCGACAGAATTTCTGCGTGGCTTTGGACCTAGATCTAAACATTCAGACATCGGAAACCTTTGTTCAATGAAGCTAAAACAAGCGTGGATTTGCTGCCCCAGAAGTGGGAAATTGCAATCCAATTGTCAACAGCTGCAGATATTATAGGAAAAGAAAACAGCCAATTCGTGACTATTTGTCACCGTCTAGAATTGCATTCTTTGTTTCAGCTGCGTCCTCATCATTTCGCGTATCCGCGTGTCGCACCGTCCAAACCAGGAAAAACACAATCAAAAGGCAAAATGGCATGATGCCATAGACCACTGTGTAGTTCCATGTTTGCGCAATAAACCCAAATAAAGGCGGCGCCAACAATATCCCGCCATAACCAACTGTTGTCACCATGGATACGGCAATCCCACCGGGGATATTTGGCACATTACCAGCGGCTGAGATGGCGATTGGGAACAAATTCGCTAAGCCAATTCCCGACACGAAAAAACCAAATACAGCGACATAAGGCGATGATGAGAGCGTGATAAGCGAAAACCCGATAATCGCCGTTACAACGGAAAACCGCAAAGTTTGCTCGGCACCAAATCGTTTCCGTAAGTGATCGCCTGAGAAGCGCATAATCGCCATAGCCGTCGAAGTTGCTGCAAATCCGGTTCCTGCCCAGGCAATGGAAACACCGCGCTCAGTATTTAAAAAGAGCGCGCTCCAATCGATGATCATGCCTTCGGGCACAACGGAAAATAATGCCACCACGCCGAGCAAATAGGGTAAGACAACTCTGGGGAACTGAAGCTTCGGCTTTTCCTCTTCTTCGGATAACCCAACGCGTTTTTGCAGTCTCGGCACGGCATAGAAAAACAGGCTAAGAAACACCACTTGCCAGAAGAGACCATGACCTACTTCGCCGAAAAACGACAATGTAAAACCGCCAATCAAAGCACTGACCAAAGCACCAATGCTCCAAAAACCATGGCAAGACGACATGATGGGAAAGCGATGCTGTTTTTCAACTTCGATCACATTGGAATTCATGGCGACATCCATGCCAGCCCATGTGGCACCAAACAAAAACATGACGACAACTGCTGACCAAAATTCCGGCACGATTGTTAACAACGGAATGCCAAAGGAACAGATAAAGGCCAGATATTTGATCGGGAGCCGCGTCCCATTTCGAGCCACAAAGGCACCCACAAATGGCATGCTGATCAGCGAGCCAAATCCGAGCGCTAAGATGATTAAACCGATCTGACTTTCTGTCAAATCGAGCCGTGCTTTAAACGAGGGTATCATCGGCGCCCATGCACCAATCAACATTCCATTGATAAAAAACAAGATCGAAACTGCGATACGCGCAGGGGGCATCGGGCCAAGAATTTTTTGCATAAGGATAACCAAAAAAAGAAACCAGACTGCAGCTAAACACCATTATTGGGGACTTAGCAATCACTCATTTTTGTTACGTTAATTATGGGTCTTTTGGGAGAAAGGGTAAAATTCCTTTTTTAAGACCTAAACTTATTTTTGTTATAACTACATAAGCAAAAAAATTGGACAGAACTGGGCCTAATGTTCGAATTTCTGGTTCTCTATCGTATTGGCTCTTCTGATTTTTCCTTCTAGAGCGGCTATAGCAACACCAGTTAAAATGATTGGTAACGCCAAAAGAAATGCCGGTGAAAGTGGTAGACTGAAAATAAGGACATCCGCTAAAACCACCCAAATAAGAGTAACATATTCAAAAGGTGCCATGCGGGAAGCCTCAGCATATTTAAATGCCAAAGTCATTGCTATATGCGCGAAACCACCAAAAAGCCCCGCAAGTATGAGAAGGATTAAGGTCTGAGTCTCAGGCATGATCCAATTGCCGCTCCACAAAGTGACAAGTCCACCGAGCGTCGACGTCACCGCAAAATAGAATGCAATGGTTCCCGGGCTCTCGCCGAACCTTGCAAGCTTTCGTGTCATAGGGAGAGCAAGTGCGGTCAGTATTGCGGTGATGACACCTAATGCCAAACCGATCAGGCGGCGCATATCTAACTCCTGGACACCAAGCTCCGGCAAAACCAAAACAACAACACCCGCTAGTCCAAAGGCGATACCACAAACACGGAATGTTGTTATACGCTCTCCCAAGAGCATAACGCCAGCAATGGCGGTGAGTATCGGGGAAAGATAACTGATCAGTGTAGCCTCAGCGACAGGCAAGCGTGCAATTGTAGCAAAAGATGTAAACATTGCCGCCACCCCAAAGATCGAGCTTAGCACATGCCCCCACGGGCGGTTACTGCGTAACCCGTGAGGGAACTCACCACGGATATGTAAAAATATGACAAGTGGGAATAATGCGAAGGCAGAACGAAAGAATACGATCTCGCCAAGTGGGACTTCTTCACTAACCATCTTGACCACAACGACCATCGCGGCAAATAAAAGGCCGGATAAAATGCGCAAGGCAATGCCAAATTCTTCGCTTTTTCTATAAAACATAAAACTCTTGCTTACTGATCACGATAGGATTTTGCGAAAGTCAAAATGGGATGATCAAAATGTGTGGTGGTGGTTTGATGCGTTGCGACGTGAAAAACAGGATCTATAACATCAGAGACTAAAACCGCTTTTGGTTCACCATAAGCAACTAGCTGACCCTTATTCAGAACCGCCACCCTATCGCAGACAAAAGCATGATTAAGATCGTGCAACGCGAGAGCCACCGTTGTACTTTGACGTGCAACCCAGTCAATAATTGCTATTTGATGATGGATGTCTAAGTGATTGGTTGGTTCATCTAATAAGAATATCTGCGGTGTTTGTGCCAAAACACGTGCGATATGCACTCGTTGCCGTTCACCGCCAGAGAGTGTGTTAAATTGTTGGGATGCATATCCGCTTATTGCCATTTCACACATGGCGTTTTCGACGATTTTCTTATCTTTGCTTCCAAATGGTGACATGAGCGAAAGCCAAGGCGTCCGCCCAAGTTTTACAGCATCATAAACAGCAATTGCGTCTGTTGTACTTGCATCTTGAGATACAAAACCCAATCGTTGCGCCAATTTGCGAGGTGATAAATTTCCAACTTCATTATCATCAACGATTACTTGTCCACAATCTGGCTTCAACAGACCAGCAATCACCCGTAACAGTGTTGATTTTCCTGATCCGTTTGGTCCAACGAGCGCCAAGGACTGGCCAGACTCGATTTCCAAAGACACGTCCTTTAAGATTGGTTTTTGTTGAATGGATAGAGAGATATTTTTAACTTGTACGTGCACGTGAACTCCGAACCAAAATGATAGCAAAAGCTGGAGCGCCGACCAACGCTGTGACTACACCAATTGGAAGTGACTGTCCGGGAATAAGCGTACGTGCGATAATATCTGCGATAATCAAAAACACACCACCTGCGAGAGCAGTTGCTGGGATTAGCAGAACATGGCGCACGCCAACCAGGAAGCGCATAGCATGAGGCACTACCAAACCAACAAAGCCAATCGCGCCGGTTAAAGACACCATAACAGCGGTTAGTAAAGCTGCTGTACCGATTAAAATCGTCATAACCCAACTGGTACGAATACCCATGGACTGCGCAGCCTCACGCCCAAATGTCATGGCGTCCAAAGCACGTGAATGAAGATAGATTATGACTGCTCCAATCATTGCAATGGGTACTGCAAGATAAACGTCCGGCCATCTGCTACCAGATAAATTTCCCATCATCCAGAACATAATTCCACGTGCTTGATTGGCATCTGCGGATTTTGCGATAATCAACGCCGTAAGCGCATGAAACAGTTGTGCCCCTGCCACGCCGGCAAGCAGTAGCGCCAAGCTAGACGTTGCACCCGGACTATTACCCTTTGACAATCGAGCCAGCCACGCCACAAAACCAAAAGCTAATAACGCACCAATAAACGCGCCACCCGATAGAGAAAGCATACCTGCACCAAAGCCCAGTATCGCAACTGCAACTGCACCAGTTGATGCACCTGCGGATAGGCCCAAAATATATGGATCAGACAATGGGTTGCGCAGAAGCGCCTGCAAGACAACACCACTCAGAGCAAGTGATACACCACATGCCATCGCAATAATTGCTCGTGGGAGCCTGTAACTCCAGAGGATTCCGTGATCAATCGGATTTACTTCTGGCGCAGGATATCCTGCCTCAATTTTTAGAACATTCCAAATAGTGTATAAGGGGATAGGTGTTTCACCAATCACCAAGGCAGCACCAAGTGCCCCCATCAATATCACGAGGCTGATCAGTATTGAAACGGCGGGTTTTAACCCGCCGATTGTATTTTCTATCACTGAGTAGCAGCCTGCTTTGCCATTGCATCAGCCATCAGTTCAAGACCTGAAACTGTGCGGATAGTGGCGTCCATAGCGTGTGCATCAAGAACAATAATTCGGCCCTCTTTTACGGCTTCCATTTGACTTGCAACTGGATCAGTTTTCAAGAACTCCATTTTCACCTCAATAGCGTCAGCGGGGAATTTGCGGCGCTGCAAGTCTGCCAACACGATGTAGGTTGGGTTTGCTTTTGCAAGCGTTTCCCAACCAACAGTAGGCCATTCTTCGCTTGATGTTACGACGTTCTCAATGCCAAGTTGTTCCATGATGAAAGCAGGGGCACCTTTAGCGCCGGCAACATATGGATCAGCGTCCATTTTTGCACTTGAGAACCAGAACATCGCAGAGATATCTTTTAGTTCTAGCGATTTTGCTCTTTCAATCGCAGCCATCTCACGTGCTTTAAGATCAGCGACAGCTTTTTCGCCAGCTTCTGGCACACCAAAGATTTGAGAAAGCTCAGTAAGACCACGATAAATAATATCAGTTGAGATCAGGTTCTCGCGAGTACCGTCAACACCAACTGAATTATCTTTTCCAACACAATCTGCAGGCCAGATATATGTTGGAACGCTCAAGTCATGGAACTGCTCCCGCGTACCAACAGAACCTTTTGGACCGACATACCATTCATATTGGCTTGTTACGAGGCCGGGGCGTTTATTGACGACCGCTTCAAAACTTGGTGTATTATCTGCTAGACGTTCGATCTTTGCATTAGCTTCCGCATATTCTGGCAATACATCAGTGAACCAAACTGCTGTTCCTGCAACCTTATCAGCAAGGCCAAGCACATACATCGCTTCGGTTGCAGCTTGCCCGATAGTTACCGCACTGCCAGGCGCACCGTCAAATGTGAGTTCGTGACCGCAGTTTTCGAGATTAAACGGATATTGTTCGGCAACGGCGCCAACGGAAGAAGTTGCTAAGAATGCAAAGGCAAGGGGGATTAGTTTTGATGAAATTTGTTTCATTAGAGTTGTTCCAGTCAGATGTGTTTTCATCAGATTGATGAATTTAGAAAGGCGACCAAGTAGTTTTTTCAATCAACCAAATATGTTATATCATTACATCATGTCAAGCATGAAATTTGCGACTCTCGTCTGGCAGTAATCTTCTGCAAAGATTCGCAGCATGTTTGCTTCAAAAAACACAAAAAAGCGCCAGACCAATAAGTCCAGCGCTTCTTTATCAATGTATATCTGGCTTTAAAGACTATTCCTTAAAGCTCACCAACAAGTCTTTCGCATCGATCTGATCACCAACTTTGACGGACACTTCATCGATAACGCCATCTTTTTCTGCGTGGATAGCTGTTTCCATTTTCATCGCTTCAATGGATAGCAATACATCGCCAGATTTCACTTCCTGACCAGACGATACCGCAACCGTTGAAATCACACCCGGCATTGGCGCGCCAACATGATTGTCATTGCCAACTTCAGCTTTGGAACGAACAGCAGAACCAGAAGCACCATGTGCGCGATCAATCACTTTGATCCGGCGAGGCTGCCCGTTAAACTCGAAGAACACAGTGACCATGCCCTTCTCGTCAGTTTCACCAACAGCCAAGTTGCGCACAACAAGTGTTTTACCTTTTTCAATTTCAACAAAGGCTTCTTCACCAGCTGGCAGACCATAGAAATAAACAGGTGTCGCAAGCGTGCTTACCGGACCATAGGTCTCAGACACAAGCGCGAAATCTGTGAACACTTTTGGATACATCAAATAAGACGCAAACTCGTTTTCGCTGATTGAACGCTCAAGCTTGGTTTCAATATCCTTGCGCTCTTGATCAAGATCAGCATCGTCCAGCAATGAGCCCGGACGAACCGTATAAGCGTCTTCGCCTTTCAGCACTTTTTTCTGAAGCGCTTCCGGCCAACCTTTTGGCGGCTGACCCAAATCACCACGCATCATCGATACAACGGATTCAGGGAATGCAACGTCCTTATCAGGATTTTCAACATCCGCGACGGTCAAATCCTGGCTCACCATCATGAGAGCCATATCGCCAACAACTTTAGAAGAAGGTGTTACTTTTACAATGTCACCAAACATTTGGTTAGCATCTGAATATGTTTGCGCAACTTCGTGCCAACGTGTTTCCAGCCCAAGCGAACGCGCTTGTTCTTTTAGGTTTGTAAACTGACCGCCTGGCATTTCGTGAAGGTAAACTTCAGATGCTGGACTTTGGCTGATGGATTCAAAGGCTGCATATTGATCGCGCACCGCTTCCCAATAGAAGGAAATGCGACGGATCCATTCACTATCAAGATTAGGATCACGATCTGAAGCTTTGAGCGCTTCCACAATGGAACCAAGGCAAGGCTGAGATGTATTGCCCGACAGCGCATCCATAGCTGCATCTACGGCATCCACACCCGCATCCACTGCGGCAAGAACTGTGGCCGCTGAAATACCTGATGTATCATGCGTGTGGAAGTGAATTGGAAGATCCGTGGATTCACGAATTGTCTTGAACAATTCTTTCGCAGCATTTGGCTTTAACAAACCAGCCATATCTTTAACTGCAATGATATGCGCACCGGCTTTATCAAGCTCTTGGGCAAGCTCAGCATAATATTTCAAGTCATATTTCGGACGCGCTGAGTTTAGAATGTCGCCAGTGTAGCAAATCGTTGCTTCACAAAGTTTGTTTTCTTCACGCACCGCATCCATTGAGACGCGCATATTTTCAACCCAGTTCAAGCAGTCAAACACACGGAACAGATCGATGCCGCCTTCAGCTGCCTGTTTAACAAAATGCTTTACCACATTGTCAGGATAGTTTTTATAACCAACACCATTGGCGCCGCGCAAAAGCATTTGCAGCAAGATATTTGGTGCAGCTTCACGGATGAGAGACAATCGCTCCCATGGATCTTCGGTTAAGAAGCGCATGGACACATCAAATGTCGCGCCACCCCAGCATTCAAGCGAGAAGAGGTTTGGCAACACGCGGGCGTATGTGCCAGCAATATTGGCAATATCATGCGTACGCATACGTGTGGCCAACAATGACTGGTGACCATCGCGCATGGTTGTATCAGTAATCAACGCCTGCTTTTGAACACGCATCCATTTGGCAAATTTATCCGGACCCAATTCGTCTAATTTGTCTTTTGTACCCGGGACGATGTCATTGGTTGTGTAAGGCACAATTGGTGGTGTTGCATCAGCTTGTGGCAGCGGACGACCTTTTGTTTCAGGGTGACCGTTAACTGTCACATCAGCAATATAAGTGAGAAGCTTTGTGGCACGGTCCTGACGTTTAACTTCTTCAAAGAGTGCCGGCGTCGTATCGATAAACTTCGTTGTATAGGTATTATTCTTAAATTCCTCATGGCCAATAATTGCCTCAAGGAAGGTCAGGTTGGTCGCAACACCGCGAATACGAAACTCGCGCAATGCACGGTCCATACGAGAAATCGCTTCTTCAGGCGTTGGCGCCCATGCTGTAACTTTTTCAAGCAATGGATCATAATAACGGGTGATCACCGCACCTGAATAAGCGGTACCACCATCAAGACGAATACCAAAACCAGTTGCACCACGATAAGCGGTGATACGGCCGTAATCTGGAATAAAGTTCAGCTCAGGATCTTCTGTTGTAATCCGGCATTGCAACGCATGACCATTAAGCTTGATATCTTCTTGCGCAGGCACACCTGATTCAGGTGTACCAATTGCTTCACCATCCAAGATGTGAATTTGCGCTTTTACAATATCAATACCTGTGACTTCTTCGGTCACGGTGTGCTCAACCTGAATACGTGGGTTCACCTCGATGAAGTAGAATTTGCCTGTATCCATATCCATAAGATATTCAACAGTACCGGCACCAACATATTTTGTCGCGCTGGCAAGCATCTTTGAATAATTTGCAAGTTCCTGGCGCTGTTCTTCAGTTAGATAAGGCGCAGGTGCACGCTCAACCACTTTTTGGTTACGGCGTTGAACCGAGCAATCGCGTTCAAACAAATGCACCACATTGCCATGGGTATCACCCAAAACCTGGCTCTCCACGTGACGGGCACGCTCAACAAGCTTCTCAAGATAAATTTCACCTTTACCAAAAGCTGCGATCGCTTCACGACGCGCTTCTGTTGATTCACGCTCGATCTCGTCTTCAGAGCGGATGACACGCATACCGCGTCCACCACCACCCCAAGAAGCTTTTAGCATCAATGGATAGCCGATATCAGCGGCCATCTTTTTCACTTCTTCAATATCATCTGGCAATGGATCTGTGGCCGGAACAACAGGCACACCAACCTCTACAGCGAGATTACGCGCGGCAACCTTGTTGCCCAAACGACGCATGGTTTCACCGCGCGGTCCGATAAATGTAATGCCAGCTTCATCACAAGCATCAACAAATTCAGGGCTTTCAGATAAAAGGCCATAGCCAGGGTGAATAGCATCCGCGCCAGACAATTTAGCAACACGGATAACCTCATCAATAGAAAGATAGCTCTCAATCGGGCCTAGATCACGATCCAAATGCGGACCACGGCCAATTTGATAGGATTCGTCTGCTTTGAACCTGTGTAGGGCAAGTTTGTCCTCTTCAGCCCAGATTGCGACCGTTTTTATGCCGAGCTCATTTGCGGCACGAAAAACACGAATGGCAATTTCAGACCGGTTCGCTACAAGAATTTTGGATATTTTCACGAATACATCTCCGTCAGATGGATCAAATTGATCGGGTAAGCTTTGGAAATGGCCAAAGCCTGGAAGTTACAGGAACTTCATAACGGGTGATGTATTGCATTGCAACATTTGATAATCAATCCGTAGAACTGACGATGGAACTCCGTAGTCCTACGGTATATGATTTTGAGCTAAAAACCCTGCTATGCAGCGCGTTTAGGGCTACCCTTGCGGCCGCCAGAACGCTTACGGGTCGATTGTGGACGACCAGAATTATTTGCGTTGGCACCACCTGATTTCTTCTTTCCATTGCGGGCATGCTGCTTAAAGCTGAAAGTTTTTGCCTTGCTTTTACCCTGTCCAGCTTTGCCAGCACCACCCTTGCCGGCAGGTTTTTTGCGCGCAGGTTTTGGCACATCGGTATTCGGGTTCATCAATTTACTGATCGCATACCATTTGTCATGATCAGCCTGTGAAATGAAACATAACGCCTCACCTTCAGCGCCAGCGCGCGCTGTACGGCCGATCCGGTGAATATAATCTTCGGGCGATTGTGGCAGATCAAAATTGATCACATGTTCAATATGCGGAATGTCCAAACCGCGCGCTGCAATATCAGTGGCAACCAAAATTCTGATACGTTGCGCGTGGAAGCTCTTGATCACGCGCTCGCGCTTATTATGGCGCAGATCACCATGGATCGCATCAGCCTCATGACCTTCCTTGCACAAACGCTTAGCCATTTTATCGGCATTATATTTGCTTTTTACAAAGACGATAATTGAACCATCGCGGCTGTTCAATTCATCCAAAAGACGCGGATATTTTTCGCTTTGTGTCAGGTGAACAATCTCTTGCTTGATGTTTTTCGCAGGATCGGTAACAGACCCAATCGCAACACGCTCCGGGTTGATCATATAAGATTTAGAGAGATTTACGATATTATGCGGCAACGTGGCTGAAAACAGCAAAGTTTGACGCTTTTTCGGCATGTGACTAACGATCTTATCGATCTGAGAAGCAAATCCCATATCCAACATACGATCTGTTTCATCCAGCACCAAAAAGCTTGTGCGATCCAAACGCAGTGATTTACGCGCCAAGTGATCATTAATGCGCCCAGGAGTACCAACAATAACGCGTGGCTCGCGCTTAAGATGATTAAGCTGTTTTGGCATTGGCTCGCCACCGATCAAAAGCGCGGTGAGAATTTTTGATTTGCGACCCAAAAACCCTTGGATGGCTTGATGCACTTGCGTTGCCAATTCACGTGTTGGGGTGACAACAACAGCCATATCATTTGGGTTTTCCATCATTTTCACAACAAGCGGAATGCCAAATGCACCGGTTTTACCCGTTCCGGTTTGCGCAGAACCCAAAATATCACGCCCTTTTAAAGCAAGCGGGATGGCTTTTTGCTGCACAGGTGTTGGGGTATCAAATCCCAAATGATCCAAACAATGTTGAAGCGATTCAGGTAGGTTGAACGATTTAAAGTTCATCATAAAATCCTTTGCATTGGAACGGTTTCCAACACATATCAATACGGTTTCGCATCATCTCTTTGGACAATGGATAAAACCGAGGTCATGTTTCGTCAGACAATAAAGGATCAACAAAGATGAAAATGATCGAAATAGCCTGAGCTGGGGCAAGCCCTCAGAGCTCAACTGCTTTAGGGCCTTTAAAATGAGTTTTCATCAACTCTTCATGCGCTCACTAAAGGCATGGAGCCAAGAAAGCAAGGACAATTGTGCATAGCAGCATTGTTATTGTAAATGACTACACGCAAAACCATGCCCTCAACTTGGTCCAAAATAAGCAAATTTCCTTGACTTAGCGGCCAATTGGGCGTATCGGATATCCAAGCGGTGCAATTTATTTTGCGCCGTTTATCTTTGCTTGCAGACTATCGCAGCAAAATTGAGCCGATAACCTTAAATAATACAATGGGTTATCATTAACCGAAGACTGAAAAAAGACAGTCATGCGCTTGGGTTACTTAAAACACGAGCGGATAGAACTGGACTGAACACTCGAAGGAAAAAAAATGTTCGCAGTCATTAAAACAGGTGGTAAGCAATATCGCGTTACTGCTGATGACGTTCTCAAAATAGAACGTGTTGCCGGTGAAACTGGTGACATTATTGAATTCACAGAAGTCATGATGGTTGGCGAAGGCGCGTCTGCGACTATCGGTAAACCAACTGTTGACGGCGCAATGGTGACAGCTGAAGTTGTTGACCAGGGCCGTGGTCGTAAGATCATCGCGTTCAAAAAACGTCGTCGTCAAAATTCACGCCGCACAATCGGTCATCGTCAGCATTTCACAACAGTGAAAATCGCTGAGATTTTGACAGACGGCGCAAAGGCTTCGAAAAAAGCTGCTAAAAAGCCAGCTGCAAAAGCAGAAGCACCTAAGAAAGCTCCTGCTGCTGAAAAAGCACCAGCGAAGGCAAAAGCAGCTGAAGCTGCACCAGCAGCATTGTTCACTGCACCTGAAGGACCAGCTGATGATTTGAAAAAAATCTCAGGCGTTGGCCCAGTGCTAGAGAAAAAACTTAACGCGCTTGGCGTGACAACATTTGCGCAAGTTGCTGCAATGTCACGTGATGACATTGAAAAACTAGATGACGCATTGTCTTTCAAAGGCCGTATCGATCGCGATAACTGGCTTGAGCAAGCAGCTGAACTAGCAAAAGCGTAATTGACGAGATCGTAGGAGATAAAAAATGGCACATAAAAAAGCTGGTGGTTCATCCCGCAACGGTCGCGATTCTGAATCAAAACGCCTAGGCGTTAAAAAATTCGGCGGCGAAGCTGTGATTTCAGGCAACATTATTCTGCGTCAGCGCGGCACAAAGTGGCATCCGGGTACGGGTGTTGGCCTTGGTCGTGATCACACTATTTTTGCCACAACAGCTGGTAATGTAGAGTTCCGAAAAAAGGCCAACGGACGCACATACGTGTCTGTATTGCCTATGGCGGAAGCAGCGGAATAACCGGAAACGCTCTAAATCATCCGGTGTCTCATCGACCCGGCTGATTTTAAAAAAAGCCAAATGTTTTTAAAGGGAAGATGAGAAATCATCTTCCCTTTTGTTTTTGCATTCACAGGAGGCTTTAAAATGCAATGTCAGTCAGATGAACAATTTAGTGACGAATATGAAGAACGGATAAGCCAAAGTGATGGGCTCAGTATCAGCGTTACAGGATCTGTAACACAAATTGACACCCCTCGCCTTACTTTGCGCAAACCGCATTGTGATGACATAGACGCAATTTCCACTTTGGCAAATGACATTGCCGTGGCCTCAATGCTTTCTCGAATGCCCTATCCGTATAAACGCGCGGATGCGGAAGATTTCGTAAACACGATCGCCATATTGGAAAATGGAAATTGCGTCTATGCCATTACACTCAACGAAACGGGTGAATTTATTGGTTGTTGTGGAATTGAAAAGAAACCAGGGCATGAGCGGATGGAAATTGGATATTGGCTGGGCAAACCCTATTGGGGCAATGGCTATGCTACCGAAGCTGCCCATGCGCTTGTCGATAAAGCGTTTCGAATTTGCAATATCGAAGAAATTATCGGCCGCTGCAGAATTGGCAATATGGCGTCCAGCAATGTCTTACAAAAAAGCGGGTTCCAATTTATCGGCACCGGCATGAATTTCTCGCTGGCGCAAGACACACAGGTGCCGGTGGAACTTTATAGATTAGAACAAAAGATTTGGGATTCCTTACGTAATTGGCCGGAATCCACCGAACAGAAAACCAAATTGAAAGGAGGTTAAGATGTTGGAAATAATAAAAAATCACGAGGAACGCATAGCGCTGGAGCCGATCGCTCAGAAGCACGTAGAACCGATGGCGAGTTTGGCTGGCAATCCGAAAATTCTTGACCGGATGCTTTTCAAACCACAGCCTTTTACAGTGAAAGATGCGCAAGACTTTGTCGCGCGCGCGCAAAACAGTGACCCGCTGGATCTATTGTCTTATGCTATTGTTGACCGTTTAACGCGCGAATTTTTAGGTGTAACCAGTATCTCAGTTAAACCCAACCACATAATTCCATCATTTGGATATTGGTTGGGCGAGCAACATTGGAATAAAGGCTTGGCCAGCGAAACCGTTGGTGTCGTTGTGCGTGATGTTTTGCCAGAATTTCGTTTTGCAATGTTACGCGCAGGATGTGAAATAGATAATTTGGCATCACAACGCGTACTTGAGAAAAACGGTTTCAAACCGCAAGAAACTGCGCCGCTTCATATTGGTGATCAAAAAACCATCGATATCAAATGGTATCAGATCAATTTGGCACCATATAACGGCTATACGGCTAAAGATGCGAAAGAAGATATAACGAATTCGCTTTAATCTTTGCCTTTTTGGGCAAGCATCTATATCCCTCTCTCCAACATCTCGTTGAGATTAATTTAGCCCCATATTTTGATCATTTCAGAATATGGGGCTATATGAACATTTTATCTAAGAAGACCAAGTAACAGGCAGCACATATGAAATTTCTAGATCAGGCAAAAGTCTATATTAAGTCTGGCGCAGGCGGTGCTGGCTGTGTTTCATTTCACCGTGAAAAATACGTCGAATTTGGCGGACCAGACGGTGGTGATGGCGGCAATGGCGGCAATGTCTGGGTTGAAGCTGTTAACGGTCTTAATACACTCATCGATTATCGCTATCAGCAGCATTATAAAGCTCAGACCGGTGTCCATGGCATGGGTCGAAACCGCACGGGTGCAAAGGGCGAAGATATCACGCTGAAAGTGCCTGCCGGAACACAAGTCTTTGAAGAAGATAATGAAACCCTCATTTGCGATCTAACCGAAGAAGGTCAGCGTTTTCGGATTGCAAAAGGCGGCAATGGCGGTTTTGGTAATGCGCATTTTAAGTCTTCAACCAACCAAGCACCACGTAATGCAAATCCCGGCCAACCAGCAGAAGAAAAAACCGTTTGGTTGCGTCTTAAACTTATCGCGGATGCTGGGCTTGTGGGTCTACCTAATGCTGGCAAATCGACTTTTTTATCAAGTGTCAGCCGCGCGCGTCCAAAAATTGGCGCCTATCCATTTACAACGCTTCATCCAAATTTGGGTGTTGCGACCTCCGACGGTTATGAATTCATCATTGCCGATATTCCGGGTCTAATCGAAGGTGCGCATGAAGGTGCAGGCATCGGCGATCGGTTCTTGGGCCATGTCGAACGCACACGCGTGATGCTGCATTTAGTATCTGCGCATGAAGAAGATGTGGGCAAAGCTTACACAACCGTGCGCAAGGAACTTGAAGCCTATGGCAAAGGGATTGCCGACAAACATGAAATTGTCGCGCTCTCACAAACTGACATTTTGGATGAAGAAACGCTTTCTGAGAAAATGAAAGCGCTCGAAGATGCAGCCGGGCGAAAAGTTGAAAAAATCTCTGCCATTGCCGGATTTGGCATGAAAGAAATGCTGCGCAATCTACGTCAGCATATCGACCAGAATTTAGCGGAAGAGGCAGAATAATGGGTGGCGGTCGCAAACGCGTTGATGCTCACACAAAGATTGTGATCAAAATCGGCTCCGCTTTGCTTGTTGATCGCCAAAGCGGCTTAAAGTCCGATTGGTTAAGTTCATTATGTGATGACATCGCGGAGTTAAAAGCAAAGGGCGCAGATGTTTTGGTTGTCTCATCCGGGGCGATTGCCATGGGCCGAACCGTTTTATCAGCCACCAATAAACGTCTTAAACTCGAAGAAAGCCAAGCTTGTGCGGCTGTTGGACAAATTGCCTTGGCGCGCGCCTGGAGCGAATGTCTCTCGCACCATGATATTTTTGCAGGCCAAGTGCTGCTCACCTTAAATGACACGGAAGAGCGCCGCAGATATTTGAACGCCCGCGCAACCATTGGCGAATTGCTCGAACTTGGCGCGATCCCTATCATCAATGAAAATGACACAGTGGCCACAAGTGAGATCCGCTATGGCGATAATGATCGCCTAGCTGCACGCGTAGCCACAATGGTGGGTGCTGATCTTTTGGTTTTATTATCCGATATTGATGGGCTTTATACCGCCCCGCCCCATGAAGACCCCAATGCTGAGTTCTTGGATGTGATTGATGAGATCACGCCCAAGATCGAAGCAATGGCCGGGGATGCGGGATCAGAACTCTCACGCGGGGGCATGCGCACGAAAATTGATGCTGCAAAAATTGCAACAACGGCTGGGTGCTCGATGATTATCGCTTCGGGTCAAACCCGTAATCCATTATCATCCATTGATAATGGCGCGCGTTCATCTTGGTTTAAGGCTTCAGGCACCCCGCGCACGGCGCGTGCGGTTTGGATAGCCGGTCAGCTTGAATCTGCAGGCGCGCTGACCATTGACGATGGTGCAATCGGGGCCTTGAAAAAAGGTAAGAGCCTGCTGCCAGCAGGTGTGCGCCAGGTGAAAGGTAATTTTTATCGCGGCGATACGATTTCGATCCAAAGCCTTGCGGGTGAGGAAATTGCTCGTGGTATTTCGCGGTATGATGCGGATGAGGCCAAAGCAATTGCTGGCCTACAAACATCGCAAATTGAAGAAAAACTGGGTTATGCTGGCAGAAGCGCCATGGTGCACCGGGATGATTTGGTTATGATGCATGCAAAAGAAAAAGCATCCTAGAGTTTTGAAAACAGGAAAAGATCATGTCTGATACATTAGAACGTACGCAATCTGTTGAAGAAATTATGATGGATATTGGCGCGCGCGCCAATGCAGCAAAACCGGCACTTGCGATCGCCAGCGCTGAGCGTAAACATGCAGCATTGATTGGTATGGCAGAAGCCATCGAAGCCAATATCTCTGACATTTTAAACGCCAATGCCATTGATATGGAAAAGGGTGTTGCGAACAATATGTCATCTGCCATGCTGGACCGGCTTAAGCTTGATGATGATCGTGCGCGCGCCATGGCAAATGGTATTCGCGCGATTGCGGAGTTAAGAGATCCAATTGGTGAAGTGATTGCAAATTGGGATCGCCCAAATGGTCTTAACATTGAGCGCGTGCGCACGCCGCTTGGCGCAATTGGCGTGATTTATGAAAGCCGCCCAAATGTAACGGCTGATGCAGGTGCGCTTTGTCTCAAAGCTGGCAATGCTGTGGTATTGCGCGGCGGATCAGATAGTTTCCATTCGTCAGGCGCCATCCATAAATGCTTGGTCAAAGGCTTAGAAGCAGCCAATCTACCCAAAGACGCCATTCAGATCGTCCCAACATCTGACCGTGCGGCCGTGGGTAAAATGCTTAAGGGCTTAAATGGTGCTATCGATGTGATCATCCCACGCGGCGGCAAAGGATTGGTCGCACGGGTGCAATCTGAAGCACGTGTGCCTGTTTTCGCGCATCTTGAAGGTCTTTGTCACATCTATGTAGATGCATCCGCTAGCTTGGAGATGGCAACAGAGATCGTCTTAAACGCAAAACTACGCCGCACCGGGATCTGCGGTGCTGCTGAAACTCTGCTGATCGATGAAAATGCTGACCCATCATTTGTGCCAACACTTGTGAACGCTTTAAGAGATGCGGGCTGTGAAGTGCGTGGATCTGAAGCGATCATTTCACAAGTGGATGCCGTGATCCCAGCCACGATAGAAGATTGGTCAACAGAATATCTTGATAAGGTCATCGCCGCCAAAACAGTCGATGGGATTTCAGGTGCCATTGCCCATATCAATCAATATTCATCAAACCACACCGAAGCGGTAATCTGTGAAGATGCAGGCGTTGCCGAACGGTTCTTTAATGAAATTGATTCCGCAATCTTGCTGCATAATGCATCCACACAATTTGCCGATGGTGGAGAATTTGGCATGGGTGCTGAAATTGGTATTGCCACAGGGAAAATGCATGCGCGTGGTCCGGTTGGCGTTGAACAGCTGACATCGTTTAAATATCGCGTGCGCGGTAATGGCCAAATCCGCCCCTCATAAATGATAGATCAAGCATTTTGAGCGCGAGAACCAACACATCAGATTTTCTAAAAATGCCCCATGTGCATAAAGGCATGCGCGTGGGGCTTTTTGGCGGTTCGTTTAATCCGCCACATGATGGTCATGTATTGGTGGCTGAAACAGCCATTCGCCGCCTGCAGCTTGATCAGGTTTGGTGGATGGTCACACCTGGCAATCCACTTAAGAGCCATAAAGAATTAGCGAATTTGGAAACACGTGTTCAGCTTAGCCGCAAGATTTGTGAAGACCCCAAGATCAAAATCACCGCGTTTGAAGCCGCATATAATTTACAATTCACCGCCGAAACGCTGGATTTTGTGAAGCGCCGCAATCAGGGTGTAAATTTTGTTTGGCTCATGGGGGCAGATAATCTTGCTAATTTCCACCTTTGGCAAAATTGGCAATATATCGCGAAGCAGTTTCCCATCGCAGTCATTGATCGTCCGGGTTCAACATTGGCGTATCTATCATCACGTATGGCGAAAACCTTTGCCCATGCGCGTTTGGATGAAACCGACGCCAAACGCCTGCCATTTTTGAAAGCGCCAGCCTGGACATTTTTACATGGGCCACGTTCAACCTTGTCATCCACAGCGCTCCGAAACGCTGCGAAAGCGTCAAAATAACATCATTTGAAGATAATAAACTTGCCGAACAACGGGATTTGACTTGCTTCACAAAAGCTTTCAATCGTATTATCCTGTTGTCGTGACAATGGTTCACATTGTCCGATTTAGGCGTGTTCTTATAGAAGAAAGGGATCAAGCTGAGAACAGCAACCACAAAGACAGATGCTGATAAAGCCCTGTCATCAGGTCAGAACTCTGGCGAAAATGCCGTGAAGGAGACCTTAAAGACCGTATTGAACTGCTTGGAAGAAGCCAAAGCTGAAAATACGATTTCAATTGATATATCCGGAAAGTCGTCAATCGGTGATTATATGATTGTGACATCTGGACGTTCAAACCGCCATGTTTCCGCTATTTGCGATCAACTCATCAAAGACATCAAAGGTGCAGGTTTTGCAACTCCTCGGATCGAGGGGCAAAATGCCGGCGATTGGGTTTTGATGGATTGTGGCGATATTATCATTCACGTCTTCCGTCCGGAAATTCGTGATTTTTATAATATTGAAAAAATGTGGATGGCACCAGAAACAGATGAAAAGGTCGTGCACTAACCATTAGTGTAGACACATTTATCATCTGATAAAGGCATCATGGAGCCTTTAACAGCTCCATTGGATCGACAGTGACGACTGGCCAAGCCGGCCAGAAAAGACGTTTGACGCCTTAATCTGCATATATTGAAAGACAAAAGATTATGCGCATTCATCTTTTTGCCGTTGGTAAATTAAAATCTGGGCCCGAAAGTGAATTGACCAAGCGTTATTTGGACAGATTCGCCAAATCTGGTCCTGCAATCGGCCTTGAATTTGGCAAAATGACAGAAGTCAGTGAAAGCAGATCATCCAATGCAAGCACGCGCAAATCTGACGAAGCTACGCTGCTTGAGAAAGCCATTCCCGACAATGCAAAGCTCATAATCTTAGATGAGATCGGCGAAACCATATCATCTGAGAAATTTACAAAAATGCTCGCTAATTTGCGGGACAATGGTGATCGCGATGTAATCTTTGCCATTGGCGGTGCTGATGGTCATGCAGAGATGTCTCGAAACAAAGCTTATAAAACCCTTTCATTTGGAAAAATGACCTGGCCACATCAAATGGCGCGATTCATGTTGGCTGAGCAACTTTATAGGGCCGTAACTATACTGTCCGGGCATCCCTATCATCGCATTTAGGAAATAATTGGCTCTAAGTTATCCTCAAGTGCCCCATTGCAAACACAAGTTTGTGAGATGACAATAATTCTATAATTTGAGTATATTACTGCAAGTTATTTAGATAAGGTTTGATCAACACCCCAATGAATTTGAACGCACACAGATATACAACTGCTCTTATTGGCATGACCATGCTGATAGGATCGGCAGGCCTATCGGTGGCGGAAGATGAAAATATTTTAAACGCAGATGATCCCACTAAAGTACTCGAGCAGAATCGCACCCAAACAGAAGCGGAACTGGACGCGCTAAAAAGCGAAACCGCACAAATCACGTCCACCTTAAAACGCCTCGAGAATGATATTCAGTCACTCAAGAAAGATCGCGAAGCGTTAGAAGAAAAACTCAACGCTGCTGAGAAACGTCAGAATATATTGGATGAACGTATTGTCACCGGCGAGAGTAAACTAGCTGATCTTGAAGATCGCGAAGCCGAAGTCAAAATTTCACTGCGAGAACGCAACAACATATTGGCAGAAGTTTTAGCTGCTTTGCAAAGACTAGGATCAAACCCACCCCCCGCATTATTGGTATCACCCGAGGATGCATTATCATCTGTAAGGAGCGCAATATTGCTGGGAGCTGTGGTCCCTGAAATTCGCTCTGAAACCGAAAAACTTGTGGCCGATTTACAAGAGCTCAGCGATATTCGCAAAGATATAACAAGCGAACGCACACAATTGGCTGCTGATCTCGACGCCAGCTTCAAGGAACAAGAAGAGCTGACGGCCTTGATTAAAGAAAAAGCAGCTTTGAATATCGCTAGCCTGTCTCAACTGGAGAAAGAGCGTCAAAGGGCCAGTGAAATTGAAGACAAATCATCTGAGCTCAAAACTGTGGTCGCAGCACTCACATCTGAGATTTCATCTATTCGTGAAGCAGCAGAACAAGCTCGGCTAGCAGAAATCGAACGACAAAAAAGGGCTGCAGAACAATTGGCTCGCGCGAAAGAACTGGCGCAGGCAAGGGAATTGCCCAATCAGGAGCGGTTATCACCCGCCTATTCATTTGCCGCTCTGCAATCAACATTGGAATTTCCAGTTACGGGTGCTGTTGAAAAACGCTTTGGTGATGAGGATAATTCCGGTCAGACTTTACGCGGTATTTTAATGTCCGCTGGGGAGAATGATCGCGTGCTAGCCCCTGTTGACGGATGGATCGCCTATGCTGGCCCGTTCCGCTCGTATGAAAATATTATCATCTTAAATGCTGGTGAAGGCTATCACATTGTTATGGCTGGGCTAAACCAACTGAAAGTGAATCAAGGGCAATTTGTTGTTTCGGGTGAACCAATTGCCGCCATGGGTAGCGAAAGCTTTACCAATAATAGCGCATTAGCACTAGCGTCGGGCAAGCCAACGCTCTACATTGAACTTAGAAAAGATCAAACACAGATTGATTCTGCCCCCTGGTGGGCAAACATCGCTTCTGGAAGGGCAAGTAATGATACGTAAAATAACACTTCTCGCCTTGGGTATTTTTTTAGGTGCCGCAGCGACCAGTTTTGTGAAAACACAAAGCCTTTCCGCTGTCGCAGCTGGGTCTGATACCTATCGACAAATCTCCATTTTTGGTTCGGTATTCGAGCGTATTCGTGCCGAATATGTCACCCCGCCAGATGAGAAGAAACTGGTCCAGAGCGCCATTAGTGGCATGTTGTCATCACTTGATCCGCATTCGAGCTATTTAGATCCCGATGCTGCCGGTGACATGCGAACACAAACTCGCGGTGAATTTGGTGGACTTGGTATTGAAGTCACAATGGAAGATGAATTGGTGAAGGTGATCACACCGATTGATGACACGCCAGCAGCTAAGGCCGGTGTTCTTGCAGGTGATTTCATTTCTGAAATTGATGGTGAACCTGTCCGCGGACTATCTCTAACGGACGCCGTTGATAAAATGCGCGGTCCTGTCAATACACCGATTGTTTTGACAATCCTGCGCCAGGGTGCGGACATGCCCTTTGAGATTGAAGTTATCCGTGATGTGATCGCTATTCGCGCAGTACGTTCACGTGCTGAAGATGATATCGGTTATCTACGAGTTATCTCGTTCACAGAAAAAACCTATTCTGATCTTGAAAAAGCAATTGATAAGCTCACCGATGAAATTGGTGAAGACAAGCTCAAAGGCTTTGTACTTGATCTGCGCCTAAATCCAGGTGGTCTTTTGGATCAGGCGATCAGCGTATCTGATGCATTCCTAGATCGTGGAGAGATCGTATCAACACGTGGTCGTGACCCAGAAGAAGGTCGTCGCTTTAATGCTCGTCCTGGCGATTTAACCGGCGGTCTACCGCTGATCGTAATGGTCAATGGCGGCTCTGCATCAGCTTCCGAGATTGTTGCCGGCGCATTACAAGATCACAAACGCGCAACTGTATTGGGCACGCGCTCATTTGGTAAAGGTTCTGTCCAAACCATCATTCCATTGCAGGAATTTGGTGCACTTCGCTTAACAACTGCGCTTTACTACACACCGTCTGGCACATCTATTCAGGGTAAGGGCATTGAACCTGACATTAAGGTCGATCAGCCAATTCCTGAGGAATTGCAAGGTCGTGTGCGTGCATCCGGAGAATCTGAACTTCGCGGCCACATTCAAGGCCAGGAAGAAGACGAAGAAGGTTCAGGCTCAATCGCTTATGTACCTCCGGATCCAAAGGATGATGTACAGCTTAGCCATGCATTGAAACTGTTGCGTGGGGAAATCCAAGATGATGCATTCCCACCGCAAAAGGATCAGGCAAGCAACGCAAACTAAACCTGTTGCCCATGCAATCGGACCTTAACCGCCCTCTTGGCCAAAATAACAAGTCAAAGAGCAAAGCGACAGACAAAAACAAGCCTGCCAACCTGTTCAAATGGTTGGCAGGTTTTGCTGTTGTGGCGATTATCGGTGGAGCAAGTTTTACAGCTATTCATCAAGACCCCATCGAAAGCAAAATTGAAACAGCTGCCATTGACGTTGAACACACGGAAGTCCCAACAAAATCTGAACCTGAGCAAGCCCCAAACGAGATTGCAGCAGTACCGGAAAACACTGAACAAATTCAGCCAGGCATCATAGACCGACAAGCTGGCAATTCTGGCGGCAATATCGAAACCGTGACGACATCCGACGGTCTGAAAATCACCAAAGTGACACCGAGTGATCGGGATAATGATGGGGCGGTTTTGTTGGATGCGCCCAACCAACGCGGACAAGACCCGCATTTAGCGCATCTGCCGGATCCTAAAATTACAGAGGATACAGAGTTTGGTCGCTTGCCTGTTTATGGACAAAATGGCGAACGCGCGTTTGATGTCTATGCTCGGCCATGGTCTGGTGCACGTGGCACCCGCATAGCCATTATTGTCGGCGGTCTTGGTTTAAGCCAGACTGGATCGAATTACGCCATTAATACGTTGTCTGAGGACATTACATTGGGTTTTGCCGGGAATGGCAATAGTCTCCAACGTTGGATGCAATCTGCCCGTCGCAACGGTCATGAGATCATCTTACAGGTTCCGTTTGAACCGTTTGACTACCCTAATAATAATCCTGGTCGCGGAACATTAGTGACAGCTAATGATCCTGTATCAAACTTAAACTTGCTTCATGAAGCCATGGGCCGAATTACCAATTATACCGGCGTCGGTAATTTCATGGGCGGCAGATTTTTATCGGATCCAGAATCCTTCGAACCCATTATGCATGATATTGCTAGCCGAGGAATTTTGTTCTTCGATGACGGTACATCATCTCGCTCGCTTGCTGAAACATTCTCAAAAACTTTCGGCATTCCCTTTGTCGCCGCTGACCTTGTCTTGGATGCGACACCACAAAAAGCACAAGTTTTGAAAAAACTGGATGATCTGGAACGCATAGCTAAACGAAATGGTTTTGCTGTAGGAACTGCGTCAGCGTTTACCGACAGTGTTGACGCCATTGCGGAATGGAGTAATGAAGCCAAAGCGCGCGGCATTGAAATAGTTGGATTGTCGGCCCTCGCAACAGAACCGAATACACGATAGAACGAGACATCATGGCCAAGAAATTAAAAGCTGAAGACCTGCCCTACCGACCATGCGTTGGCATTATGGTTCTGAACCATAAAGGGCTCGTTTGGGCCGGAAAACGCGTATCCAACAATGAGCGCGACGAATATAAAGATAGTCCCTATGAATGGCAGATGCCACAAGGCGGCATCGACAAGGGTGAGGATCCAAAACCGGCCTCGCTTCGCGAGCTCTATGAGGAAACGGGCATTCAAAGCGTCGAATATTTAGACGAAACGAAAGATTGGCTGACCTATGATTTGCCAGACGAACTTATTGGGATTGGACTCAAGGGCAAATTTCGAGGTCAGAAACAAAAATGGTTTGTTTACCGCTTCGTTGGGGATGAACAAGAAATTCAAGTGAACCCTCCAGTCACCGGTGAAAAAGCGGAATTTGATGATTGGGATTGGAAACCCATGGATGAACTTCCAAAACTCATTGTTCCGTTCAAACGAAAGTTGTACGAAGAAGTAGTAGACGAATTCTCAAAATGGGCGGAGCATTAGATGAAAGAATTTGGCGGTCAAATCGGAGATTTTGACGAGATAATTAATCGTGTCGGCAGCCATTCGGACAAATGGGATTCGATGGAAACCAATTACGGAGTTTCTCCGGAACGGGGATTAGCGATGTGGGTGGCGGATATGGATTTCCGACCACCTCAATGTGCAACCGATGCCGTCCAACGTATGCATGACCATGGGATATACGGCTATTTTGGAGATGATGCGGATTATAAATCCTCGATCATCTGGTGGATGAAAGAATGCCACCAATGGAATGTTAAACCAGAATGGATCTTCTCAACAAATGGCCTGGTCAATGGTACCGCATTGTGCGTGCAGGCATTTACCGAAAAGGATGATGCGATTGTCCTCTTCACGCCCGTTTATCATGCTTTTGCGCGCGTGATTGAAGCTGCAGACCGAACTGTAACGGAATGCCCGTTAGCCATTGAACATGGCCGCTATGTGTTTGATTTCGACGCTTATGAAGAGCTGATGACCGGCAAAGAAACGATGTTGATCTTGTGTTCACCACACAATCCCGGGGGAACAGTATGGCTCCGTCAGGAACTAGAACAGCTGGCTGAATTTGCTATTAAACATAATTTGATGATTGTCTCAGATGAAATTCATCATGATTTGATCATGCCGGGGCAGCTTCACATTCCAATGGCTGAGGTCAAACGCGACATCAAGGATCGTTTGATCATGATGACAGCGCCGACTAAGACCTTCAATATCGCTGGGTGCCATACTGGCAATGTTATTATAGAAGATGAGGAATTGCGCGCGACATTTGCCAAGACCATGAAGGCGACCGGAACATCTGCCAACGCCTTTGGCATACATATGACGGAAGCGGTCTATTCTCCTGAAGGCGCTTATTGGGTGGCAGCCTTAATGCGCTATATCGATGAAAATGCTCGCATTTTTGATGAAGGGATCAACGAGATCGAAGGTGCGCAATCTATGGGCTTGCAAGCCACCTATCTCTCATGGGTGGATTTCACTGAAACAGGGTTAAGTCCCATGTATATCGCTGAACGTATTCAGGACGTCGCAGAGATTGCTGCAAGTCATGGCACAACATTTGGTAAGGGTGGTGAAAATTTCATGCGCTTCAACATCGGCATGCCACGATCTCTGCTCGAAGATGCCGTTGTCCGACTTCACAAGGCTTTCGCATAAAACAAAAAAGCCTCCGAAATCGGAGGCTTTTTTAATACATATTTCGCAGAGATTAAATCGCAGCTTTAAGGTCTTCGAGCTGTGCGGCAAATGCAGCTAAGCGCGTTTTATCAGCATCGCCCACTGCAGCGTCTGCAGCTTCGTTTGCAGCCTTAATACGGTTATCAAGCTCGTCTGCTTCCAATGCATCAACAGCAACAGCTGATTCTGCTAGCAGTGTGCAGCCTGTTGGCACGATATCCGCAAAACCGCCAAACACAACGTATTTGCTTGAACCATCCGCACCCTCAACAGTAACCACACCAGGCTTAACAGTGCTCATTGTTGGTGCATGATTTGCCATTACAGTCATTTCACCTTCAGAACCAGGAAGCACAACTGAGTTGACTTCAGCAGATAGCAAAAGCTTTTCAGGAGAAACGAGTTCAAATGTAAATGTGTCAGCCATGACAAAACGTCCAATTAGAAACGAGTGATGTTCAAAATATAAAGGCTACGCGACACAAGATGCGTCGCGTAGCTTAAAATTATTAGGCAGCTTCAGCAGCCAATTTCTTAGCTTTTTCGATCGCCATGTCGATGCCGCCAACCATGTAGAAAGCAGCTTCTGGAAGGTGATCGTATTCACCAGCAACCAAGCCTTTGAATGAATCGATTGTATCTTGAAGATCAACCAACTGACCAGGTGAACCAGTAAACACTTCAGCCACGAAGAATGGCTGTGACAAGAAGCGCTCAACTTTACGAGCACGTGCCACTGTGACTTTATCTTCTTCAGACAATTCATCCATACCCAAAATGGCGATGATGTCTTGCAAAGACTTGTAGCGCTGTAGGATTTCTTGAACAGAACGAGCAACTTCATAATGCTCTTCGCCCACGATTTGTGGATCAAGCATACGAGAGTTTGAATCTAGCGGATCCACAGCAGGGTAGATACCTTTTTCAGAAATCGCACGGTTCAACACGGTTTGCGCATCCAAGTGAGCAAATGTTGACGCAGGCGCCGGATCGGTCAAGTCATCGGCAGGCACGTAAACGGCTTGCACTGATGTAATCGAACCTTTTGTTGTTGTTGTAATACGCTCCTGCATGGCGCCCATGTCGGTTGACAATGTTGGCTGATAACCCACAGCAGATGGGATACGACCAAGCAGCGCTGACATTTCAGAACCAGCCTGTGTAAAGCGGAAAATGTTATCCACGAAGAACAACACATCCTGACCTTCATCACGGAAGTGTTCCGCAATTGTTAGACCAGTTAGAGCCACACGAGCACGCGCTCCTGGAGGTTCGTTCATCTGACCGAACACAAGCGAACATTTCGAACCTTCGCCACCGCCTTCAACGTTCACGCCTGATTCAATCATTTCGTGGTAAAGATCGTTACCCTCACGAGTACGCTCACCCACACCCGCAAACACTGAGTAACCACCGTGTGCTTTCGCGATATTGTTGATCAATTCCTGAATAAGAACTGTTTTACCCACACCAGCACCACCGAAGAGGCCAATTTTACCACCACGTGCATATGGCGCTAGCAAATCAACAACTTTAATACCAGTTACGAGAATTTCAGCTTCAGTAGACTGTTCAGAGAAATCTGGAGCGTCTTGGTGAATAGCACGCTTTGATTTTGTTTTAACAGGACCAGCATCATCAACTGGCTCACCGATCACGTTCAAAATACGGCCAAGTGTTTCATCACCAACTGGCACTGAAATCGCTTCGCCTGTATCTGTCACTTGCTGACCACGAACAAGACCTTCTGTTGAGTCCATCGCAATCGTGCGAACTGTGTTTTCACCCAAGTGCTGAGCAACTTCAAGAACAAGGCGGTTGCCCACATTGTCTGTTTCAAGAGCACTTAGAATTTTTGGAAGTGGACCATCAAATGATACGTCAACCACCGCGCCGATAACCTGCGTTACTGTACCAATTTGTCCGGCTGCAGCTGTCTTAGTCGCTGCAGCTTTTTTAGCTGGTGCACGTTTCGCTGGCGCTTTTTTTGCTGCGGTCGCTTTTGTCGTCGCTGCTTTTGCCATGTTTATTAACCTCTTTATATCGACTTAGAGTGCTTCCGCACCCGAGATAATCTCAATGAGTTCTTTAGTAATTTGTGCTTGACGTTGGCGGTTGTAGCTCATCGTCAATTTGTCAATCATTTCACCCGCATTACGCGTTGCATTGTCCATCGCGCTCATCTTAGCGCCCATTTCACCAGCAACGTTCTCGAGCAATGCACGCAAGATCTGAACTTTAATGTTGCGCGGGATAATGTCTTCCAAAATCTCGTTCGCATCAGGCTCATAATCATAAGCTGCATCAGAACCTTGAGCATCTTCTTCAGATGCTTCAATTTTTGCAGGAATGAGTTGTTGCGCTGTTGGCACTTGTGAAATCACAGACTTAAATTCTGAGAAGAACAATGTGCAAACGTCGAATTCGCCAGCGTTAAACAATGTTGAAATGCGGTTTGCGATGTCTTCAGCATTGGCAAAACCAATGTTTTTAACTTCACGAAGATCCACACGGTCAATGATCGCACTTTCAAACTCGCGCTTGAGCTGATCATAACCTTTCTTACCAACGCAGAGGATTTTAACCTCTTTGCCCTGGCTTTGTAGTTCTTTTGCATGAAGACGCGCAAATCGAGCAATCTGGGTGTTAAAACCACCGCAAAGACCACGTTCAGCGGTACAAACAACAAGCAGATGAACATCGTCCTTGCCTGTGCCTGCCATCAAACGTGGCGCATCATCACCACTTACTGCACCGGAGATATTTGCCATCACAGATGCCATGCGCTCTGAGTAAGGGCGCGCAGCTTCCGCAGCTTCTTGTGCACGACGCAGTTTCGCAGCCGCCACCATTTGCATGGCTTTGGTGATCTTCTGCGTCGCCTTCACTGAGGCAATCCGGTTTTTCAGATCCTTTAAAGAAGGCATCCGTATCGTCCTTAGTTTAGCCTATTAGGCAAAAGTTTTCGCAAATGAATCAATCGCAGCTACAAGCTTCTCTTTGATTTCATCGGTGACAGCTTTCTTTTCAGCAATGGCTGCAAGAACATCTTTGCCCTCACCACGCATGTGGCTTAAGAGACCTTGTTCAAACGCACCAACCTGGCTGACTTCCAGGTTATCAAGATAACCATTCACACCAGCAAAGATAACTGCAACTTGCTCTTCCGTTTTAAGCGGAGAGAACTGAGGCTGTTTCAATAGTTCAGTAAGGCGTGCACCACGGTTCAGCAAACGCTGAGTAGATGCATCCAAGTCAGAACCGAACTGCGCAAACGCAGCCATTTCGCGGTACTGAGCCAATTCACCTTTAATCGAACCAGCAACCTGTTTCATCGCTTTAATCTGAGCAGATGAACCCACACGTGACACGGAAAGACCAACGTTCACAGCTGGGCGAATACCTTGGTAGAACAATTCTGTTTCTAGGAAGATCTGACCATCTGTAATCGAAATCACGTTTGTTGGAATATAAGCAGACACGTCATTCGCTTGAGTTTCAATCACAGGCAAAGCTGTGAGAGAACCAGAACCATTGTCTTCGTTCAATTTCGCTGAACGCTCAAGAAGACGTGAGTGAAGATAGAAAACGTCACCAGGATAAGCTTCACGGCCCGGAGGACGACGAAGTAGAAGTGACATTTGACGATAAGCAACAGCTTGTTTTGACAAATCATCGTAACCGATCAAAGCGTGCTGACCATTGTCACGGAAATATTCGCCCATTGTACAAGCAGAGAATGGCGCCAAGAACTGCATTGGAGCAGGATCAGACGCTGTCGCTGCGATCACGATTGAATATTCAAGCGCGCCGCGATCTTCAAGAACTTTCACGAACTGAGCAACAGTTGAACGCTTCTGACCAACCGCAACATATACGCAGTAAAGCTTGTCAGCTTCGTTGTCTGCATCATGTGCTGGCTTCTGGTTCAAGAATGTATCAAGAAGGATAGCTGTTTTACCTGTTTGACGGTCACCAATCACAAGCTCACGCTGACCACGTCCAACTGGGATCAAAGCATCAATTGATTTAAGGCCAGTTGCCATTGGCTCATGCACAGACTTACGAGGCATAATGCCTGGAGCCTTCACATCCACACGAGCACGCTTTTTAGCTTTAATTGGGCCTTTGCCGTCAATTGGGTTACCCAAAGCGTCAACCACACGACCAAGCATTTCAGGACCAACTGGAACGTCCACAATAGAACCAGTACGCTTTACAACGTCGCCTTCTTTAATGTCACGGTCAGAACCAAAGATAACAACACCGACATTGTCAGCTTCAAGGTTAAGTGCCATGCCGCGAATACCACCAGGGAATTCGACCATCTCACCAGCCTGAACGTTATCAAGTCCGTAAACGCGAGCGATACCATCACCCACTGACAATACTTGACCGACCTCAGAGACTTCTGCCTCTTTGCCGAAATTTTTAATTTGATCTTTTAGAATTGCGGAAATTTCCGCGGCACGGATGTCCATCAGCCAACCTCTTTCAATGAGAGCTTAAGGGTGGAAAGTTTAGTACGCAAAGATGTATCAATCTGACGCGAACCAATTTTAACAATAAGACCGCCGAGAAGCGACGGATCAACGGTAAGTTTGACCGCTACGGTTTTGCCAGTCACGCTTTTCAGCGCAGCCTGCAATTCTTTTGTCTGCGTTGCATTCAGCTCATGCGCTGAAATCACATCCGCAGTCACTTCCCCACGATGACGCGCGACAAGCTCGCGGAACCCTTGCGCGATGGCAGGGAGCACGAACAAACGTCTATTTTGCGCAACAACATTTAGGAAGTTACCGGTCAAACCGGAGATTTTAGCCTTTTTGGCCAATGCTGAAACAGCGTTAAACTGATCTTCAGCTGAAAACACTGGGCTTTCAATAAGTCTTTTTAGATCGTCGCTTTTGTCGATCATGGCTTCGAAGCTTGCGAGCTCTTTACCAACTTTGTCTATAGATTTTGCTTCAAGAGCAAGTTCAAACAGCGACGACGCATATCGTTCTGCAACACCGGAAATGAGATTGGAACTGTCAGCCACGGGCAATTTTCTCTGTTCTGGTCAAGCAATATCAAATTTGGAAGAACTCCAAGGGATATCGGCTTAATTATTTACGATTTTAATGAAAAACGCGAGAATTCTCCCCACACATTTTCCATATTTTGCGGGTACCTAGCATAGGATTTTCTGACAGGCAACACACGTAAGGCACCAAAATTCACTCTAGGTGAGATGAAACGCCGCACCTTAGCGGAATATTCAATATAACCCATTGATATTTATATGCGTTTCTAAATCAGACCAAAAACATATAATGTCGGCAAAATGCCCAATAAAGCTTCGATAGGCCAGGATATCCAATTGTACTTGGTATTTCCCCCATCCAGCATCATGGAAACGATCCTACCGCAGGCTGTAATTATCCAACTAACACCTAAAGCAAGGTATAAAAGCGGCTGCGCAAGCAAAATGCAGCAAAACCCAACACCCAAATAGAAGCCGGCCATCGTCGCACGTGATTCTGATACGGCCGATGGCACATCATCAAAGGTTTTCAGGCGCAATATTTTCAGCGACAGCCGCGGCATCACCAGCAAAAGCACACCAAATCCAATTGTTACGATCGCGGATGCAAAAGCAAACCACTCGCCTGTTGAGGTGGGAAAGTAAAAATCGATCATAACGAGCCTTCTATTTGAATCGGATCACAACTTATATTTTCATACGCTGTGTGTCTATGATCGGTTTGTGGCCTCGCCTTATTGTCGTCATGTTCAATTATGATCATCGCAGAAGCAAAACATTCAAAAATTCGGCAATCGGCGTCAAACTAATTACGAACAGATTCTGGAAGATCCTTCTTAGTACATTTGCAATTATCTTTGTCTCAGGCACAGCATATGCATTGGCTGTACCAGGGCCTCATAAAGCTCTTTGCCCGGCTTGCTATGGTCTTACCGAAATTGCGCCGAATGTTTTTACTGACGACGCCAATCGCGTGCATGAAATATCTGCCATGGTCGAACGATCTCGTAACACAACGCAACGTTTTTTTGGGCGAAACCTTTCTTCACCACGCATGATCTTGTGTGCGACAGATGAATGTAATTCTATTTTCACCGATTCTATTATTCGCGGGGTCGCTTATGGCTCGCGCCTAATTCGCGTTTCGCCAGAGGGATTGAACGAAACGATTATCACGCACGAACTCACCCATACCGAAGTCTTCAAACGACAAGAAAGATTGGGGGTCTTTGCAACATTGGGCGGCGCCATCCCAGCTTGGTTTAACGAAGGGCTTGCTGTGCATTTGTCCAAGGACGACAGATTTAAAGGCAATGCAGATCAGGAAAACATGATCTGGGCCTTGGAATTTAAAACCTATGGCGATTGGTCAGACCGTGTCACGCGAGATAATTGGCCAGACGCATATGACAGCAGTTTCGCGTTGGTCAAACATCTGATCGCAGAGATCGGCGAAGAGGGCTTACGACAATTAATCGAAGACGTAACCTTATCTGATGTAGATTTTTATGAGGCTATCGCGCCCCATCTGAAAAAAATCATTAGCAGCTAAAGAAAACTCTGCGGATCAATATCAATCTGCACCCTGAGCGATCCTCGTTCTTTGGGTCCATTCTCAAACATCTGACGAATAAATTTCTGAATATCCGCGCCCTTCGGCCCATGGATGAGTAAACGCATTCTATAACGCCCCCTAACTAGAGCTAAAGGTGCATCCGCCGGACCCAGCAAATTAAACGGAGAACCTGATGGTGCTGAATTGCGCAAAGCTTTACCATGTGTTTCAGCTTCAGGACGCGTGGCGGCGGAAATAATGATCGATGCCAAGCGGCCAAATGGCGGCAAATTGCTGCGCTCACGCTCGATTGTCTCCCGCTCATAAAACAAGTCGCCATCACCTGAAACCAGCGCCTGCATCACCGGATGTTCAGGCTGGTAAGTTTGAATGAGCCCGGAACTTTTCCGACCCGTCCGCCCGGCCCGGCCTGTCACCTGTGACAACAATTGATAAGTACGTTCTGCTGCGCGCGGATCGCCATTGGATAATCCAAGATCCGCGTCGACAATCCCCACAAGCGTCATGAGCGGGAAATTGTGCCCTTTAGCGACCAATTGTGTGCCAATAATAATATCGGCCTCACCCTTGGCAATCGCATCCAGTTCAAGTCGCAATCGCTTCGAGCCGCCCATCATATCAGAGGATAAAACGATCACCCGCGCGTCGGGGAAGTGTTGATCCATTTCTTCGGCAATACGCTCAACGCCTGGGCCACAGGCCACGAGATGATCCAGCGTTCCGCATTCTGGACAAGATTCGTGCACCGGCTCATGATAACCACAATGGTGACATTGCAACTGACCGCGGAAACGATGTTCAACCAACCAGGTTGAACAATTTGGGCATTGGAATCGATGCCCGCAAACACGACACAATGTTAGAGGCGCATATCCACGGCGATTTAAGAACATTAAGGCCTGTTCTTCGCGTTCCAAAGTTTTGCGAACCGCATCAATTAATACAGGCGAAATGAAGCCACCGCGTTTGGGGGGAGTTTTACGCAAATCTACCAGCGATAAATCTGGCAATGCGGCGTCGGAAAATCGTTTAGATAAAATAATCCGCTCGTAGCGACCCTGCTCAGCATTTACATGCGTTTCTAGCGAAGGCGTAGCGGAAGCTAAAATCACAGGAATATCGTTGAGCTGTGCCCTGACAACTGCCATATCGCGTGCGTGATAAAACACACGATCCTGCTGCTTATAGGCTGGGTCATGTTCCTCATCCACAATGATCAGACCAAGATTTTCAAAGGGTAAAAACAGAGCACTTCGCGCACCCGCAACCACGCGTAATTGACCATCAATCACCTGTCTCCAAACACGCTCGCGGTTCTTTGGTGCAACATCAGAATGCCATTCTGCAGGTGGAGCCCCAAAACGATCTTCAAAACGCTTCAAAAATGACGCCGTCAGCGCAATCTCCGGCAACAATATCAAAACTTGCTGGCCGCGTTTAAGAACTTCAGCAATCGCTTCGAAATAAACTTCCGTCTTGCCCGAACCCGTAACACCATCGAGCAAGATGGAGTGAAAGCCTTCATCGGATATAATCTCGATCAGATCATCCGCGCCAGCGATCTGCTCATCGCTTAATTCAGCGCGACCATAGGCTGGATCAGGCTCAGCCACCACAGGCGGCGCGGGCAGCATGATGGTTTCAAACACGCCCTGCTTGGTCAGACCATCAATCACACTTGGCGTTACGCCTGCCACATGTGCAAGGCCAGATTTACTCCATGCCATCCCATCAGAACTATGTTCTAAAACGCGGCGCCGTGCATCGGTTAACCGCTCTGGCATTTGACCCGTATTCCGCAATGCGGGGATTAAAGGCTCCGGTTCAAACGCAGCTGGTGCACGTAGTGCCATTCGAGCGACCAATCCCGGTGGTGAAATGGTATAATTGGCAATCCAATCAATGAATTTTCGCATGGAATGTGTGAGCGGAGGGCATTCAAATACTTCGCTAATGGTTTTAAGCTTCTTGGGATCAACGTGATCCGTCTCGCCATCCCAAACAACACCCACAACTTTACGCGGGCCAAGTGGCACCTGAACAATCGAGCCCGGCTCAACATCCACGCCATCTGGCACTGCATAGGTAAAGGGACGATCGACCGGCATCGGCACCAAAACTGGCACCGAACGCGGTTTATCTTCCTCAAATAATAGGTTTTGCGAATCATTCATCATTAAGACGTGACCTTGCCCTCAGATTAGTCTAAAGAAAAGCTGCGCCCACTAAAAATGATGGTTTTTACCATCAGCTTGAAAAATTCGGAGTTCAATTATGAAATTTTTTGTCGATACAGCCAATGTAGACGATATCAGAGAAATTAATGATCTGGGTCTATTGGATGGTGTGACAACGAACCCATCGCTGATCATGAAATCAGGTCGTGACATCATCGAAGTAACCAAAGAAATATGTTCCATTGTAGAAGGGCCAGTGTCTGCTGAAGTCACGGCAATGGAATATAGTGAAATGCTTAAAGAAGCTGAAGTGCTTGCTAAGATTGCGGACAATATCTGCATCAAATTGCCACTTACACTCGACGGCTTGAAAGCGTGTAAAGCGCTGACTGGCGACGGGCACCAAACCAATGTCACATTGTGTTTTTCTGCTAACCAAGCATTGCTCGCAGCAAAAGCTGGCGCAACATTCATCTCACCATTTATTGGTCGTATGGATGATATTAGCCTGGAGGGTATGGAGCTTATTGCTGAGATCCGTCAGATCTATGACAATTATGATTTCCAAACAGAAATCCTGGCCGCATCTGTGCGCACAGTGAACCATGTGAAAGATGCAGCGCTGATTGGTGCGGATGTGGTTACTGCGCCACCTGCAACTCTGAAAGCTTTGGTCAAACATCCTTTGACGGATAAAGGCTTGGATGCATTTATGGCAGACTGGGCGAAAACAGGTCAGTCAATCGGCTAATCTGATCCTATCAGAAATAAAAAACCGGCGCTCATACCAAGCGCCGGTTTTTTGTTGTCTATAAAATAGATTTAAAATGCAGATGCATATTTCGCACTGAGATCGTGCTCATAACGCAGATCAAATTTGCGATCCATGTCTTCAATAAGTCCGTGAACAGTATGCTCTTCAAGTGCTCTGGTGGCAGCGTTCATATCACTACCTAACTGATCAGGCATGATAATGTTACCAATCTTGAAATTGAAGATCTTATTCTTTTTATTGAGCAGCTCGTGGAACACGGTGATATCACGCAATTCCGCTGAATATTTCGACAAGAAATAGAACAAACCTGAATTACGAGAGCTCATATTCACCGGCAAAATCGGAAGATTATATTTCCGCGCCATGGAATATACAGATGGTTTCCATTCGCGCTCGGCCAATTTTCCTTTGTCATTATCCCAATAGGCAATGCGGCCAGAGGGGAACAAAATCCCAGCCTTATCTTCTTTGAATGTTTTTGATGTCAGTTGAAGAGTTTCCCGGGCTTTCAACCGCGATTTATGCTCCTCACGCCATTCCACCGGAATAATGATCTCGTTGAGACGTGGATTTACGCGAACGGCATCACGATTGGCAAAAAACATCATGTCAGGGCGGACGCCTTTGAGCATGTCATACATAGCAATCCCATCGGCAATGCCTGTTGGATGATTGCTCACTAGCAAAAATGCCCCTTGACGCGGGATCCGCTCAAATCCGTCAACATTGATCTGAAGCTTCAAGATCTGGCTGATATATTCAAATGAATCATGGCCAGACAATTGGCTCGTCGCATCGGCAAATTGAATAGCTTCGCGATAATGCAAAACGGTATGCGCAATCGGCCGAATGACCGGCCAGAGCGGATGGCTCATTATTCCTGTTCCGCGTTCAGCAATAAGTTCATCGACAATGTGGCCAGGTCGGCCATAGGTCAATAGTTGCAGAGCTTCGGTCAAACCACCAAAAGCAGTCATTTCATTGCGCTTAAACATGTTGCACCATATAATTTGTAATCTACTTGTTGCGACACACCCCGAACAAAATGGTGTCTACAGCCGCTATATTGCAGCCACCGCTATATTGCAGCCAATTGTGTAGTTACTATGACGTAAACCAAAATTTCGTCTTTTTACCCGTATTTAACGGCGCAATAACATATCTGCTGTAATATTTGAAAGAGTTGAACCCAAAATATAGTGGATTTCATGGCCGAATTACTCACATTTGCCCATAAAGATGTAATCAAGCAACAGTCCAAGTGGCTGATAAGCCTGGAAACCGAGCGCCGCCTATCTGATAAGACGGTTGAAGCCTATGAGCGAGATTTGCGACAATTTCTCATTTTTATGACCGATTATTTGGCAAAACCGCCACAAATCAAAGATTTAGCCGATATTCGTCCTGCTGACTTAAGAAGTTTTCTAGCTTCGCGCCGCCGTGATGGCGCAGGTGCGCGCACTTTGGGACGCGGTTTAGCAGGTGTACGTTCATTTTTAAGATATTTGGAAAAACAAGGCTTGGCCAATGCAACAGGCGCAAGAGCCGTCAGATCGCCCAAACAGCCAAAGTCTTTACCTAAACCTTTAACCGCAAAAGATGCCATGCGTGTCACCAATCAAGATTTACAAATGATCGACGAGCCATGGCTCGCTGCACGCAATACAGCTGTTATGATATTGCTCTATGGATGCGGTTTACGGATTTCTGAAGCGCTCAATCTAACGCGCGGCGAAATCAACAGAAAAACCGATGCACTTCGCATTCAAGGCAAAGGTGGCAAATCTCGAATTGTTCCGATATTGCCTGTCGCAGTTGATGCGATTGAAACATATATTGATCTTTGTCCATTTCAGATTGATAAGTCGGAATTGCTCTTTCGTGGTGCCCGTGGCGGTAAACTCCATGCAGCGATTATCCAACGCGATATGAAAAAACTGCGTTCGGCGCTCAATTTACCTGATACGGCAACACCACATGCGCTCAGACATTCATTCGCAACCCATCTTTTAGCTGGCGGTGGCGATCTGCGGACGATCCAAGAATTATTAGGTCACGCAAGCCTTTCTACGACACAGATTTATACCGGAGTTGACACGGCAAGATTGCTCGATGTCTACAACAAAGCACATCCTCGTGCTTAAGAATTTGCCATTTCAGAACAACCCGACGCAACCATTAATAAGTTGCAAACCATAAGACAGGTTCCCACGCACCTGTTTACCAATTCTATGGCATGCTCAGCTAATATCTAACCATGATTATTAGATAGGGACGTTAACGTTGACCAAAACAATGACATGGCGCAAATTTTTTGATGAACATATTGATCATACGGTTGCGATTGGGGTGCATGTCCTCGCCCTGATTAGCTTTGTGATTTTCACAATGTTTGCCGTCAGCAATGTGCAATCGAATGAATTGGCCGACAAGCTGGATAAATCCTGCATCGGCAACAATTTGATCGATCAATTGCCTACTGCGACACTTGAGCAAGTGAAAAAGGAAGCCTCATCAACACCCAATGGTCAAGGCTTGTTTTGGAAGATATCTAAGGATGGATTAAAGCCGTCATGGCTTTATGGCACAATGCATGTGACTGACCCACGCGTTCTAAACCTTCCTGATCAGGTCAAGCAAGCTATTGATCAATCGGACACAGTTGTCATTGAAACATTGGATCTTCTTGATCCAAGCAAAGCACAGGCAGCTTTGTTTAAAAATCCAGAACTGACAATGTTCACAGATGGCCAAAGGCTAACAAGCACAATGTCAGCTGAGGACAAAGCTTTTGTTGAAGCGGAGCTTAAAGAACGCGGCATTCCAGCAAGCTTGGTTGCGCGTCAAAAACCCTGGATGGTGATGAGCCTTGTCAGCATTCCGCAATGTGAACAGCAACGCCGCGCAAATGGTCAGCAAATATTGGATTTTGACATTGTTGAGCGTGCGAAATCTCAAGGCAAAAATCTCGAAGGACTAGAAACCATCTTTGAGCAAATGTCAGCGATTGGATCACTGCCAATTGAATTTCAAGTCAAAGGTCTGATTGAAAGTCTGCGACTAGGTGATCTGCTTGATGATGTGCATGAAACCATGACACAATTATATCTTCAGGAAGAGATTGGACTGATTACACCAGCGCTTACAGCAGTTGCCAAAGACTTGGGGCAAGAAGAAGATCCAGATGGAGACTTTGGTGAGTTTGAAGCCAAGATCATTCTTGCACGAAACTATCTCATGGCGGACCGTTCTGAACATATCTTGGATAAAGGCAATGCGTTTATTGCGATTGGCGCCCTTCATCTTCCAGGAGAAGAAGGCGTGATTGAGTTGCTTCGAAAAGAAGGTTATGAGATCACGCGGGTGCAATAATTCACCCGCGTCATCTTTCTTTAAATTAACTAGGCAGCTTGCTGGTTAAAACATATTGCAAAATATCAACGACTTCACCAGCCTTCTCGCAAACGGCTAATGCTGCCGCGTCAACTTCCTTAAGTGCATGCTGGTGTTCAGCAGAATGGATAACGATGATGGATTTGCCCAAAGCAGACGCATAGCCTGCATCAAATGCTGCGTTCCATTGCTTATATTTCTCGCCAAAGCGCACGACAACGACATCAGCATCTTCGATACCTTTGCGCGTGCGGATCGCATTCATTTTAGCACCCTTATGGTCATGCCAAAATTTTTGATCTTCAGCACCTAAAATCGCCACACCACAATCATCCGACGCATCGTGATCCGTCACGGGTGCAGAAAAGCTCACATCAAGATTTTTCGCTTTGCAGCCATCCATGATTTCTTCGCGCCAGGATGTATGAATTTCACCTGAAAGATAAATGTTTAGTTTCATAAGACCGACCTACATGTGAATTGGTTTTGCATAAGTCGCCATCGCTGCTTCTTTGACGGCTTCTGACATGGTTGGATGCGCATGACAAGTGCGGCCCAAATCTTCCGAAGATCCACCAAATTCCATCAATACAGCCGCTTCATGGATCATATCACCGGCACCAAAACCAATAATATGAACACCAAGCACACGATCGGTTGCTTTATCAGCCAGGACTTTCACAAATCCGTCTGACGCGAGCATTGCACGCGCACGGCCATTGGCTGAGAACGGGAACTTACCGGAACGATATGCAATCCCAGCAGCCTTAAGCTCTTCTTCAGTTTTACCGACAGAGGCAACTTCGGGCTGGGTGTAAACAACGCCCGGAATAACATCGTAATTCACGTGACCAGCTTGGCCAGAGAGGATCTCCGCCACAGCAACACCTTCGTCTTCAGCCTTATGCGCAAGCATTGCACCACGCACCACATCACCAATTGCATAAATACCTTTGACCGATGTTTGGAAATGATCATCGATCTCAACGCGGCCACGATCATCCATGGCAACACCGGCTTCTTTAAGACCAAGATTATCGGTGTATGGCTTGCGGCCCGTTGCCACGAGTACGACATCCGCACCAATGCTTTTCGCCTCCCCACCTTTGACAGGTTCAAAAGTAACTGTTGCTCCGCTGTCGGCTTTTTTAACTTCCGTCACTTTGGCGCTAAGCTCAAACTTAATGCCCTGCTTTTCCATGATCTTCTTAAACTGTTTGGAGACTTCTTTATCCATGCCACCAAGCACAGTATCAAGATATTCAACCACTGTGACATCAGCGCCAAGACGCGCCCAGACCGAACCAAGCTCAAGCCCAATGACACCGCCGCCAACAACAACCATTTTGCTAGGCACTTGCTCAAGTTCAAGCGCACCGGTTGATGAGACAATGACCTTCTCATCAATGTCGACTTCAACACCAGGAATACCTGCCACATCAGAACCTGTCGCGATCACAATATTCTTTGTTTCCAAATCTTGAGTGGATCCATCTTCCGCAGTCACAGTGACTTTGCCAGCGCCAGCGATTGATCCGGTTCCTGTATAGGTATCAATCTTATTTTTCTTCATCAAAAATGCGACACCATCCACATTGGATTTAATCACCGCATCCTTGTGCTTCATCATATTTGGCAAGTTCAATTTCGGCTTTTGGATATCAACACCAAGCTCACCAAATTGATGGCCAGCATGATCAAAAACTTCAGACGCATGAAGGAGCGCTTTAGATGGAATACAGCCAATATTGAGGCAAGTACCGCCAAGCGTTGCGCGTTTTTCAACAACCGCGGTTTTTAAACCCAATTGTGCAGCCTTAATGGCGCAAACATAGCCACCAGGTCCGGTGCCGATTACGATGAGATCATATGAAGACATGAGTTTTTCCTTAGTCTTAAGCTAAATAATTGGGTTTAAGGAACAATAGAGCGACCACCTGAGACGTCGATAATCGTTCCTGTTGAATAAGATGCATCATCTGACATGAGCCAGATAATGGCTTTGGCGACTTCAATGGCGTCTCCAGGACGCTTCATTGGAATAATCGAAGCAAGCTCTTGCGCACGATCAGGCTGACCGCCGGAAGCGTGAATATCTGTGTCAATCACGCCAGGGCGTACTGCATTCACACGAATGCCTTCTTCCGCAACTTCACGGGCAAGGCCAACAGTCATCGTATCAATCGCGCCTTTTGCCGAGGCATAATCAATATATTGCGTACCAGCACCGAGTTTAGCCGCCGCAGAACTTAGATTAACGATCGAACCGCCCGAACCACCATGTTTGGTCGACATAGCCTTCACAGCTTCCCGCGCACATAAAAATGCACCGGTGAGATTGATCGCAAATATCCGGTTGAGGCGATCAAGTGACATTTCATCAAGACGCGCAGCATGATCAACAACACCAGCATTATTGACCAATGCTTTGATCGTGCCTTTAAATTTAGCAAATTCAAACAGCGCCAACACATCATCTTCATGCTGCATGTCGCCTTGAAGAGCATATGCTTTACCACCCGCACCCGTGATCTCGCCAACAACTTTGTCCGCGGCAGATTGATTAGAAACGAAATTGACAATCACAGTATAGCCCTGTGCACCAGCAAGCTTTGCCGCTTCAGCACCGATTCCGCGGCTACCGCCTGTAACGATTGCAATTTTCTCACTCATATCATTCACCCCTAACTTCCATCAGCCACATCATTATTGACGCGATGTTGCGACACGAACCGCCAACATCACCAGCGCAGCGCCTGTAATGCGGTTGAACCACTTGCCGATTTTGTAAAACGCGCCACGCACACTAGGTGTTGTAAAGAATATCGACACGAGCAAATACCATGCAAATAATTGCAAGCTCATTGTCGCAACATATATCGCCTTCACCTCAACGACTGTCGTCGCGCTAACGATGGTGGAAAACAACGCAAGAAAAAACAACACAGCTTTTGGATTCAACAGATTTGTTAAAAACCCAATTGTGAATGCACCAATTGCGCTTGGTTGATTGCTTTGTTTCACATCGTCAAAATTTGGTTTTTCCGGTGGTGCGGATCGGAACGTCGAAATACCGAGATATAACAGATATAAAGCGCCGGCTATTTTCAAAAGAGAAAACAACAACAATGACTGGCTGACAATCAAACCAATACCTAGCAAGGTATAAGTGCCATGCACCAAAATCGCTGACGCAATCCCAAGGCTTGTCAGGATGGCTGTTTTACGACCATGCACGATGGATTGACGCAAGACCATGGCAAAATCTGGCCCCGGCACCACGGCATTAATGCCGAAGGCAATAAAGAGTGCGGTAAATTCGAGCCAAGGAAATTCAAATCCCATCATTAGATCCTATTTGCCTTCGGTAAATTCATCATAGGCTTCAAGCGCTTTCGCACCATAAGTTAGCCCAGGGCCTGAGGCCATATAGCCGATCATCGCAAGGCCTTCGCAAAATTCGTCGCGCGTCGCACCAAGGCGAATGAGCGAACGCGTGTGAAACGCAATACAGCTTTCGCATTGGGTCGCAATGGACATCGCCAAAGCAATATATTCTTTGGTTTTCTCATCCATGGCGCCGGGCTTTTTCGCAGCTTTACCCATCGCTTCAAACGCGCCATAAGCCTCAGGCATTTCAGCCTTAAGCTTTTCAAGCCGTTTGATATTGGCGCTCATTAGTTCTTGCCAAGCCATTACCCTGCTCCACAATCTAGAAGATCAAACACCTCAAAAGGTTCGCGATCAATATTTAACTCACTCCATAAGGGCTTAGACATAACAGATCGCGCAAAGTCTGGCAGTAACAATTGCTTGACCGCAGGATCACTTTCATCCGGCAACAGGCCGACAGCACCATCTGAATACAAACCGTAAACCACGCCTTGCCAAATGGTGCATTCAGCTAATTCATCACCGGTTATATCCCCATCTGGGCATTGATGAACGGCGTAAGCGATTGGACGAAGCGGTTCACCTTCAAGTGTTATAAAGCCTTCGATTTTCGTCTCTGACTTTTCAGAACCTATGGAAAAACTTTGTAAAAACGTCGAGCTTTCTGAACCAGCTTCAAACGCGAACACCAGATCAGATTCTGGATCGATATAACGCGCTTTGCTTTGTTGGCACTCCGACAATGCCGCTTGAGCAGGCCCCACAAGAAGCAACATCATCGCGAAAGATGAAAGGAGTTTTTGCTTCTTGTGCGGAACCATAATTTTACTCAATCACTTAGAGATCAAGAACCAAACGTTCTGGATCCTCAAGGCTTTCTTTCACGCGGACCAAGAATGTTACAGCTTCTTTACCGTCAACAATTCGGTGATCGTATGACAGCGCCAAATACATCATCGGACGAATGACAACCTGACCGCCAATTGTCATAGGACGCTCTTGGATTTTGTGCATGCCCAAAATACCAGATTGCGGCGCATTCAAAATCGGTGAAGACATCAGCGATCCATAAACACCACCATTTGAAATGGTAAATGTACCGCCTTGCATATCGGCCATGCCTAGTTCGCCATCACGTGCTGCGCGACCCAAACGGCCAATTTCCTGCTCGATACCGGCAATTGACATTTCATCTGCATCACGAACCACAGGCACAACAAGACCCTTTTGCGTACCTACGGCCACACCAATATGGCAGAAGTTTTTATAAACAATATCTGTGCCATCAATCTCAGCATTCACGGCAGGGATTTCTTTCAGCGCATGACAAACAGCTTTTGTGAAGAAGCCCATGAAACCAAGTTTCACGCCGTGTTTTTTTTCAAATAGCTCTTTGTATTTCTTGCGCAGTTCCATCACAGCTGTCATGTCCACTTCGTTATAAGTGGTCAGCATTGCCGCTGTGTTTTGCGCATCCTTCAAACGCTTGGCAATGGTTTGACGAAGACGTGTCATCTTCACGCGTTCTTCGCGCGGCGCATCAGCTTCAGATGAAGCTGCACGTGGCGCAGCAGCAGGAGCGGCCGGGGTAGACACACCTTTTTCAAGTGCGCTGATCACATCACCTTTAAGAACCTGGCCACGTTTTCCTGAACCTTCAACCTGATCAGACGAGATATTGTTTTCCGCCATCATCTTTGCAGCAGCTGGTGCCGCCGGCATATCTGATCCAGATGCCGCAGGCGCTGGGGCAGCGGCAGGTGCTTCCTCTTTCGGTGCTTCTGCCGCAGGCGCAGGCGCTGCGCCCTCTCCTTCAGCGATCTGACCCAAAAGCGCATCCACTTCCACAGTATCACCTTCTTGAGCAACGATCTCAGACAAGACGCCCGATGCAGGTGCAGGTACTTCCAAAGTCACCTTATCAGTTTCAAGTTCCACAATCGGCTCATCAGCGGTCACCGCATCACCAGCTTTTTTGTACCAGGTGCCAATCGTGGCTTCGCTCACACTTTCACCCAATGTTGGGACGCGGATTTCAGTAGCCATAGTGTTTTCTCTCGTTGTTGTTTTAAACGTTAAAATTCAAATAGGTTCGATTTATCTAATTACCAAGTGCATCTTCTAGGAAGGCTTCAAGTTGCGCGAGATGCTGAGACATCAAACCGGTCGCTGTTGAAGCGGCCGCTGCACGCCCTGTGTAACGAACGCGCTGATATTTTGCATTGATATGCGCAAGCACCCATTCCAAATATGGATCGATGAATGACCAGGCGCCCATATTTTTAGGCTCTTCCTGACACCACACCATTTCTGCATTGGCAAAACGTGATAGCTCGTTGATTAATGCTTTGGCTGGGAATGGATAAAGTTGCTCGAGACGCAACAGGTAAATATCGTCCAGGCCACGCTTTTCGCGCTCTTCATAAAGATCGTAATAAACCTTACCAGAACACACCACCACGCGACGGATCTTGCTGTCTTTCTGCAGCTGGATTGGTTCATCCTTTTTCACTTCCGCATCATCCCACAAGAGACGGTGGAAAGTGGATTCACCTGTTAGCTCAGAGAAGTTAGAAACCGCACGTTTGTGACGGAGCAATGATTTTGGTGTCATCAAGATGAGTGGTTTACGGAAATCGCGGTTGAGCTGACGACGCAAAATATGGAAATAGTTGGCCGGCGTTGTACAATTTGCAACTTGCATATTATCTTCCGCACAAAGCTGTAAGAAACGCTCAAGACGCGCAGATGAATGCTCAGGCCCCTGACCTTCATAACCATGTGGCAGCAAGCAAACGAGACCAGACATACGCAGCCATTTGCGCTCACCTGATGAGATGAACTGATCAAACAGTACCTGCGCACCATTGGCAAAATCACCAAACTGCGCTTCCCACAAAGTGAGAGCATTAGGCTGCGCGAGCGAATATCCATATTCAAAACCAAGCACCGCCTCTTCCGACAGCATGGAATTGATCACTTCATATTCGCCTTGAGACGGTGACAAATGGCTCAATGGAATATAGCGGTTTTCTGTCTCTTGATCATAAAGCACTGAGTGGCGTTGCGAGAACGTCCCACGCTCACAATCCTGACCGGACAGACGCACACGCGCACCGTCTTGACACATAGAACCAAAGGCTAGCGCTTCACCCATCGCCCAATCGATCCCTTCACCGGTTTCGATCATCTTGGCGCGGTTCTTCATAAAGCGCTCAATGGTTTTATGCGCTTTAAAGCCATCGGGAATTGTTGAAATCTTCTGGCCAATTTCACGCAGTGTTTTCGCAGGCACTGCTGTTTTACCGCGACGCTGCTCATCCGCATTATTCGCCGTCGACAAACCAGACCATTGGCCGTCGAGCCAGTCGGCTTTGTTTGGCTTATAGGCTTGGCCCGCTTCAAACTCGACTTCGAGTTTGGCACGCCAATCCGCTTTCATGCCATCAAATTCGGCTTGTGAAATCACACCTTCCTTCACCAAACGCGCACCGTAAATTTCAACGGTCGTTTTGTGCGCACGAATGTTTTTGTACATTTTTGGCTGTGTAAACGCAGGCTCATCGCCTTCATTGTGGCCAAATCTGCGATAACAGAACATGTCGATCACCACAGGTTTGTGGAATTTCATGCGATATTCCGTAGCAACTTTCGCGGCATAAACCACAGCTTCCGGATCATCACCATTGACGTGAAAGATCGGAGCTTCAATCATTTTCGCCACATCAGATGGATAAGGCGAAGAACGAGAAAATGCCGGGTTTGTCGTAAAGCCAATTTGGTTATTGATGATAAAGTGAACAGTACCCGCAACACGGTGTCCACGTAGGCCAGACAGACCTAAGATTTCCGCAATCACACCTTGGCCTGCAAATGCAGCATCACCGTGCAGCAAGAGCGGCATCACTTTCACACGCTCAGTCAGCGGAACAATGTCACCTTCCGGCTTACCAATAATATCTTGTTTCGCGCGAGCTTTACCCATGACAACAGGATTAACAATCTCAAGGTGAGATGGGTTTGCCGTGAGTGACAAATGCACTTTATTGCCATCAAATTCACGATCAGAAGACGCACCTAAGTGATATTTCACATCGCCTGAACCTTCCACTTCATCCGGGGCAAATGAACCACCTTTAAACTCATGGAAAATCGCGCGATGAGGCTTGGCCATCACTTGGCTAAGCACGTTCAAGCGACCACGGTGCGCCATACCAAAGACGATTTCTTTAAGGCCGAGGTTACCACCGCGTTTGATGATCTGCTCAAGCGCCGGGATGAGAGATTCACCACCATCAAGACCAAAACGCTTGGTGCCTTTATATTTAACGTCAATGAACTTCTCGAAGCCTTCCGCTTCGATCAGCTTCTGCAAAATCGCTTTCTTACCATTTTCGGTAAATTCAACGCCCTTATCCGGACCCTCAATACGCTGCTGAAGCCAAGATTTTTCTTCAGGGTTTGAGATATGCATAAATTCAACGCCCATTGTCGAACAATAGGTGCGCTGAAGAATGTCGATCATTTGCGGAATTGTTGCATATTCAAGTCCAAGCACGTGATCGATGAAAATTTTGCGATCATTATCTTCCGGCGTAAAGCCATAAGCTTCAGGGGAAAGCTCGTTATAATCCTCTTTCTTCTTTGCAATGCCAAGTGGATCAAGATCAGCATGCAAATGACCACGCATACGATAGGCGCGAATCATCATGATAGCGCGAACACTATCGCGCGCAGCACGCTCAATCTCAGCTTGATCTGGCGCAGCACCGGCGCTTTGTGCTTTGGCTTTTAGTTTTTCTTCGACATGCTTTTCAACAGTGCCCCAATCGCCATCAAGAGCGGAAACCAATTCGCCATTTGGCTGTTGTGGCCAATGATCTTTTTTCCATGATGCGCCAGCGGCAGACTTGCGAATACTATCAGGATCATCACCCAATTCGGCAAAGAATGACTGCCACTCAACAGGCACCGAATTCGGACTGTCGAGATAGCGCGCATACATATCTTCGATATAGGCGGCATTCGTCCCATCTAAGAAAGATGTTTGTTGGAAAAACTCATTGGCTTCTTGGCGTGCCATGTTTCATAACGGGATATCCCCGTCCCCTATCTATCGCTGAGGCTCAAACTCAGCCATTTGGTTTCACTTCAGAACGCTTATAGCGCCTCAAGCTTTGTGCGAAGCTGGTAACATTGTCTGCTACCAGCTTCATTGTTCTAACCGTTCAACACTTTCACAAGTGTTTTGCCCAATTGTGCTGGTGATGGAGAAACTGTGATACCTGCAGCTTCCATGGCTGCAATCTTATCTTCAGCGCCACCTTTACCACCTGAAATCACCGCACCAGCGTGGCCCATTGTGCGTCCTGGAGGTGCAGTACGCCCTGCGATAAAGCCAACCATTGGTTTTTTGCGACCCAATTTAGCTTGTTCGATGAGCCATTCAGATGCTTCTTCTTCCGCAGAACCACCGATCTCACCGATCATAATAATGCTCTCGGTTTCAGGATCATCGAGATACAAATCAAGCATATCGATAAATTCTGTACCCTTAACTGGATCACCACCAATACCAACAGCAGAGCTTTGACCAAGACCTTCATTGGTTGTTTGGAACACAGCTTCATAAGTCAGCGTGCCTGAACGCGATAAGATACCGACAGAACCCTTTTTGAAGATATTGCCCGGCATAATTCCGATCTTACATTCATCTGGTGTCATAACACCTGGGCAGTTTGGCCCAATCAAACGTGAATTTGATTTATCCAAACGCGCTTTCACTTTAACCATGTCAGACACCGGAATGCCTTCGGTGATACAAATGATCAGCGGGATATCAGCGTCAATAGCTTCGATAATCGCAGCACCTGCGCCTGCTGGTGGAACGTAAACCACAGAAGCATTGGCACCCGTTGCTGCTTTACCTTCAGCAACACTTGCAAAGATTGGAAGCGTTTCGCCGCCTTTTCCTTCCCAAGTTTGACCACCTTTTTTCGGGTGGATACCACCAACCATTTTGGTGCCGTGATAGGCAAGCGCTTGTTCGGTGTGGAATGTTCCGGTTTTACCAGTTAAGCCCTGAACGAGAACTTTTGTGTCTTTGTTAATTAAAATAGACATCGTTTATCCCTTCACCGCTTTAACAATTTTCTGAGCGGCATCATCAAGATCATCCGCTGCAATCACATCAACATCGGAATCGTTGATAATCTTCTTACCAGCTTCAACATTGGTGCCTTCAAGACGCACAACCAATGGCACCTTCAAACCAACATCTTTCACAGCTGTCACAACACCTTCCGCAATCACATCACATTTCATGATGCCACCGAAGATATTGACCAAGATACCTTTCACATTTGGATCAGATGTGATGATCTTAAAGGCTGCTGTTACTTTTTCAGTTGTCGCACCACCACCAACATCAAGGAAGTTGGCAGGCTCGGCGCCGTACAATTTGATGATATCCATTGTTGCCATGGCAAGACCGGCACCATTGACCATACAGCCAATATCACCATCAAGAGCGACATAAGCCAGATCGTATTTAGATGCCTCGATCTCTTTTTCGTCTTCCTCAGTCAGATCGCGCAATTCCTGCACATCTTCATGACGGAACACTGCGTTACCATCGAAAGATACCTTCGCATCAAGAACGCGCAGGTGACCATCTTTCATGACGATCAACGGATTGATCTCTAAGAGCGCCATGTCTTTTTCAACAAAGGCGTTATATAAAATCGGGAACAAACCAGCGCCGTCTTCTGCGGCAGCACCATCAAGCTCAAGCGCATTGTTGATTTTTGCAACATCCGCAGCGGTCACACCTGTATCTGGATCAATCGCAACTGTGATGATCTTCTCAGGTGTTTCCTCTGCAACAGCTTCAATATCCATGCCGCCTTCTGTTGAAACAACAAAGGCAACGCGACCAACTGTACGGTCGACAAGTAGCGAGCAATAAAGTTCGCGCGCAATATCAGCACCATCTTCTAGATAAAGACGGTTTACTTGCTTACCCGCTGGGCCTGTTTGCTTGGTGACAAGCGTATTGCCCAGCATTTCAGCCACATGTGAGCGAACCTCATCTGGGTTAAACGCCAAACGCACACCGCCGGCCGCATCTGCGCCAAGTTCTTTAAACTTGCCTTTGCCGCGTCCACCCGCATGGATTTGGCTTTTGACCACATAAAGTGGACCTGGCAAAGCTTCGATCGCCGCATCAACGTCATCCGCTGATAAAATTGGCACACCTTGTGCAACCGGTGCGCCAAACGACTTTAACAAAGCCTTGGCTTGATATTCATGAATATTCATAAATTCGTTCCCGTTTCTGGAAGATTATTTAAGGTTTGGTGCGATTTCCGCACATGTTTCGCAAAGACCCACAACCGCTGATACAGATGCATCAAATGCCGCTTGCTCGCTTTTGTTCAAGTCAATCTCAACCACACGCTCAACGCCTTCAGCGCCGATGACGGTTGGAACGCCAACATACAAATCTTTAACGCCATACTGACCTGAAAGGTGAGCGGCACATGGAATGATACGTTTTTGGTCTTTCAAGTAAGCTTCTGCCATTTTGATGCCAGATGCTGCCGGCGCGTAATAAGCTGAACCAGTTTTTAGTAGACCAACGATTTCGGCACCGCCATCGCGTGTGCGCTGAATGATTTCTTCAAGACGCTCTTTTGTTGTCCAGCCCATATCGACAAGATCAGGCAGTGGAATACCGCCAATTGTTGAATAACGCGCGAGCGGCACCATTGTGTCGCCGTGGCCACCAAGCACGAATGCTGTGACATCTTTCACTGACACGTTAAATTCGTCTGCAAGGAAATATTGGAAACGTGCGCTATCAAGCACACCAGCCATGCCAACAACTTTGTTCTTTGGAAGACCAGAGAATTTTTGCAACGCCCATACCATGGCATCGAGTGGGTTTGTGATACAGATCACAAATGCATTTGGTGCATATTTAGCAATACCTGCACCAACTTGTTCCATGACTTTTAGGTTGATACCCAAAAGGTCATCACGGCTCATACCAGGCTTACGTGCCACACCAGCTGTTACGATACAAACATCTGCATCCGCAATCGCTTCATAATCATTGGCACCTGACAGCGCGCTATCAAAACCATCGACTGGTGATGATTCAGCAATATCGAGCGCTTTACCCTGAGGGATGCCATCTGCGATATCAAAAAGAACAACATCTCCAAGTTCTTTCATAGATGCCAGATGTGCCAGTGTACCACCGATCATACCTGAACCGATGAGTGCGATTTTTTTACGTGCCATTGAGCTTCGTCTCCGATTTATTGTGCCTGAAAAAGGCCATTAGAACTGTGGCGATGAGAAAATGTCATGATTTTTTGTCGCCCCACTTGGTTTTTAACGCGTTCAGTTGCAGCGATGGGAAACTCACATGCATCCAAAAGCCTGGAAGAGTTAGTGAAAAGGCTTAGAATCCTACTGGAATAAATGCAAGTCAATTTTTTAACGTAATTTTATCAATAACTTACATTGTGTTATTCTTACGTAAACGTCAAATAAATCGATTTAAATGAGTTTTGGAAAACTAGGAAAATCAGCTGATTTCCAACGATTCCAGATATTCTGCACTTTGCATCTCAAACAAACGGGAAGCGGTACGCGCAAATTCAAATGCTTCCGTGCCCCGCTCCCCTTCATAAAGGTCATCAGCAGGTTTCACGGCTGAGATGAATAAGCGAATTTTCTTATCGTAAAGAACATCGATTAAGGTGATAAATCTTTTGCTCTCATTGCGCTTTTGATTGCCCAATTGCGGCACATCATCCAGCACAATCGTATGGAACTCTTCCGCTACAGCGATATAATCTGATGCGCCAAGCGGCTTGGCACATAGATCGTCAAATGTGAATCTTGCGCTTCCCGTAACTGAGGCAGGTACCTTAATCTTGTGACCCTTATTCTCAATCTCGAAACGGTCAGAGACAATCTTTCCGGCAGTTACCAGCGACCAGGCTTCATCCATTTTCGCACGCGTATCATCATTGAGTGGTGTGAGATAAATCGGCAATTGATTGGTTTTCTCCATGCGATAATCAGTTGGAGAATCCAAGCTTAAGACATCGACATATTCGTCAAGCAGATCGATAAATGGCAAAAACAATTCACGACTTAATCCGTCTTTATACAGATTAACGGGCTCTACATTAGACGTCGCAATTAAAATGCAGCCTTTTGAAAACAACTGTTCGAAAAGGCGCGAAAGGATCATCGCGTCGGTAATGTCAGTGACAGAAAACTCGTCAAAACATAAGATCCAGGCTTCAGCAAACAATTGTGAAGCAACAGGTGGGATGGGGTCTTTTTCACGGCTTTCACCATTTTGAAACTTCTGACGATGCGCGTGAATGCGATTATGAACATCCGCCATAAAATCATTAAAGTGGATGCGTTTCTTTCGTTTCGCCGGAACCAGCTCAAAAAACATATCCATAAGCATGGTTTTTCCACGGCCAACTGAACCGTGAATATAAAGACCTTTTTGGATTTCTTTTTTCTGCCGTTTGGCAAATAGCCAACCAAGTGCGCTGGATTTCGACGAGACCCTTCGATTACGGATATAATCGAGAACTTGATCCAGTGATTTCGTAATGGCTTTTTGCGCGGGATCCGGCTGGACTTCCCCGGAATTGACCAGCAGCTCATAAGAAGCTGAGACCGTGAGCATTTCCGACTGAGGCATGTGCGCCCTACCCTAGCCTAACTAACCTATTAACGGCTCATTCCGACAGTGCCGCCAGTTGTGAGTGATCCGCTATAACGTTCAGATGCTGTCTTATACAAGCGCGCAACATTTGTACCCGTGCTATCGGACAAAACGACCTGTTTGCCTTGGACATCCCATGCAGAAATCACTGCGGACTGTCCTGAACAACCACGAGAAGCAGCTCTGTAACCACCTGTCCATTTGGTCAGTGAAAGGAAAATATCACAAGTCTGACTATCAGCTGCAAGCGTCCAACGACCGATCAATTCTTCTTTCGTTAGATCCTGAGCGCTTGCTGCCAATTGCGTAGCGTCCGCGCTCGAGGCATTTGGTGCATCCGGGAACTGATTATTGGTTGCATCCGGCAATTGACTTGATTCGACACCACCAACTGGAGCTGGTGAAATCGGAGCTGGCTGGATCAATTGATTATTATTGTTGTTTTGACCGGGAAAACCGCCAAAAGTTGTGCGTTGACAACCAGATAGCACAGCTAGAACTGCTGCCGCAGTGACCAAATATGTCAATCGCATGGTGAATACTCCCGTATATTGCCGCTTTTTAAAACGCGAAACTCTATGACGTCTATTATCGTAGACGTCATAAAACCGCAATATGGTTAAAAATAAACAAAAATTCGACTAAACTACGGCAAAACCACAGTTTATCTCAATTCAGACAATAATCTTTCAGCGGCTATACGCGGCGCTCAACCATCATTTTCTTGATTTCAGCAATGGCTTTTGCAGGATTTAGACCTTTTGGACATGTCTGCGCACAGTTCATGATCGTATGACAACGATATAAACGGAAAGGATCTTCCAAATTGTCCAAACGCTCACCTGTTGCTTCATCACGGCTATCAATCAGCCAGCGATAAGCTTGCAATAGAACTGCAGGTCCTAAATAACGATCGCCATTCCACCAATAGCTCGGGCAAGATGTGGAACAACATGCACACAAGATGCACTCATAAAGTCCATCCAATTTCGCGCGATCATCATGGCTTTGCTTCCACTCATTCGCTGGCTGCGGAGAAACCGTCTGTAGCCATGGTTCAATTGAGCGATGCTGAGCATAAAAATTATTCAAATCAGGCACAAGATCTTTCACCACCGGCAAGTGTGGCAAAGGATAGATCTTTACCGTGCCATTGATCTCGTCCATTCCCTTAGTACAAGCCAATGAATTTGTGCCATCGATATTCATCGCACACGATCCGCAAATACCTTCGCGGCACGAACGACGGAATGTCAAAGTTGGATCGATCTTGTTTTTGATATAGAGCAGGCCATCCAAAACCATTGGACCACAATCATCTAAATCAACATAAAATGTATCAACACTAGGATTATCGCTATCATCAGGTGACCATCGATAGACCTTATATTCGCGAACATTTGTGGCGCCTTCCGGCTTTGGCCAGGATTTACCTGTTTGTACCGTTGAGTTTTTTGGAAGTGTTAATTCAGCCATATCTCAAATTCCCTAACGTCGTTATTTTCCAACGACCCGTTTTAGTAAACCCGCGCTTTTGGTGCGATTTTTGCAATATCAATGCCTTCGGCAATCAGCTCAGTGTGAACCGGACGATAATCCAGCGTCACATCGCCTTTTTCGTTGACCCATGACAATGTGTGCTTACGCCAGTTTTCATCATCACGCCCAGCAAATGCACCTTCGGTATAATCTTCACGCGCATGCGCACCGCGGCTTTCTTTACGGGCTTCAGCACCATAAACCGTTGTAATTGCATTTGGCATGAGGTTGGTGAGTTCAAGTGTTTCAACAAGGTCCGAGTTCCAGATCATAGATGTATCTGTAACTTTCAGATCACTCATCTCGCCCCAAATCTCGGTCAAACGCTTACAGCCAGATTCAAGTGATTCTTGCGTTCTAAACACCGCTGCATCTTCCTGCATCGCAGCCTGCATCTTATCGCGCAGCGCAGCCGTTGGTGTGCCGCCTTTTGCATGACGAAGACCATCAAAGCGATCCATGATTTTGTCGCAAGCCTGCGTATTCAAATCAGGAATAGGCTCATCTTTATTGATCACTTCAGCGGCACGAATAGCTGCCGCGCGACCAAAGACCACCAAGTCAATTAAAGAGTTTGAACCCAGACGGTTCGCACCGTGAACAGACGCACATCCAGCTTCACCCACAGCCATGAGGCCAGGAGAAATAGCATCTGGAGACCCAAGTGCCGGATTAACAACTTCACCCCAATAGTTGGTTGGAATGCCGCCCATATTATAGTGCACTGTTGGCAGCACCGGAATTGGCGCTTGCGTCACATCAACACCTGCAAAAATCTTCGCTGATTCTGAAATGCCTGGTAGACGTTCTGCCAAAACCGCTGGATCCAAATGATCAAGATGCAAGAAGATATGATCTTTGTTCTTACCAACACCGCGACCTTCACGAATTTCCATTGTCATACAACGAGAGACAACATCACGAGATGCAAGATCTTTCGCGGATGGCGCATAACGCTCCATGAAGCGCTCGCCCTCGGAGTTAACGAGATATCCGCCCTCACCACGCGCACCTTCTGTGATCAAAGTACCTGACCCATAAATGCCTGTTGGGTGGAATTGAACAAACTCCATATCCTGTAAAGGAAGGCCAGCACGAGCAACCATGCCGCCACCATCACCAGTACAAGTATGCGCAGATGTCGCTGAGAAGTAAGCCCGGCCATAACCACCTGTTGCCAACACAACCATTTTGGCTGAGAAGCGGTGAATTTTACCATCATCTAAGTTCCAAGCCACCACACCTGTGCAGCGACCGTCTTCTTCCATGATCAAATCAAGCGCGAAATATTCAATAAAGAATTCAGCATTGTTTTTTAAAGATTGACCATAAAGCGTGTGCAAGATCGCGTGACCGGTTCGGTCAGCGGCAGCACATGTGCGCTGTACGGGCGGACCTTCACCATAGTTTTGCATATGTCCGCCAAATGGTCGCTGGTAAATCTTACCTTCTTCATTTCGCGAAAATGGCACGCCATAATGTTCAAGCTCATAAACAGCCTTTGGCGCTTCCATTGTCAAATATTGCATGGCATCAACATCGCCAAGCCAATCAGAACCTTTTACCGTGTCATACATATGCCACTGCCAGCAGTCTGGTGTCATGTTGACAAGCGAAGCGGCAATACCACCTTGGGCGGCCACAGTATGCGAACGTGTTGGGAAAACCTTCGTGATACAGGCGGTTTTAAAACCCTGTTCTGCCATGCCGAGTGTGGCGCGAAGTCCAGCACCGCCGGCACCAACAACAATCACATCATAAGCATGATCGACATATTCATAGGCGCGCTTATCTTGCGCATTTTCTGAAGCTGCCATGAATTAACCCCCAAAACCGAGTTTTAAGATCGCAAAGAGTGACAAAGCACCGATCAAAATTGCGAAGAAAGTATTGAAAAGTAAAAGCGCGATCTTCGTGCTTTCTGTGTGGATATAGTCCTCAATAATAACTTGCATGCCAAGCTTCATGTGAACCACGCCTGAAATGATCACCAATCCAAATAAAACGGCGACAAGTGGGTTACCGAGTGCAGCGGTAACTTCAGCGTAGGATGCGCCATTATAAAGGATGATGAAGCCGATGAAGAAGATCAACAAAGGCACATTGGCAAGTGCTGTTAAACGCTGACGCCAAAAATGCTCGGTGCCTTCCTTGGCTGAACCAAGACCACGAACTTTGCTTAAAGGTGTACGATAATCCATGATTTACTCCTTACATCCGCGTTGCATAGCCGATGATCCAGATGAGGATCGTTAAAATGATAGAACCGGCAAGCGTTGCCCAAGCCATTTTCGTTGAAACGTCTTTGTCAAAACCTTTACCCGTATCCCAAATGAAGTGACGAATACCACCAAGCATGTGATGAACAAGCGCCCATGTATATCCAAATAGGATCAAGCGCCCGATAAAGGATCCAAAAATGCCATTAACCAGGTCGAAATAGGCTTCACCAGACGCGGCAGCAATCAGCCACCATGCGACCAAAATCGTACCAACATAAAGCGCAGCACCTGTAATGCGGTGTGCGATTGACATGACCATGGTTGGAATAGGCTTATAAACGGTAAGATGTGGCGACAAAGGCCTGTTTTGAGGTGCACTGCTCATTAAATAAGCCCCCCTTTGATGTGTGCTTTTGCAGGAGACAATATATCGATATTGCAGTCATTCACGCAAATAAGTGACCGCTCTACTCCCGCTGATTTGAAACAAAATTGCATCATTGCGGGTTTTTTAGCAGTTCGAATCGCTTTGGCAAAGATACCTAACCAAATAAAATCGGTTTAGGTTCACTTCGAATAAGAAAAATAGATTTTTATTTTTGCATCTTTGGAGAGAAATAGCGCTCCGTAACCTCTTGATAAGCTGAATCAATTGCATCGATTAAGATCACAAAACCCGCGCCGCTGATGATCGTAGCTGCTCCGCGATTTAGCCGCAACAATGCCTTAGTCGACGACAATAAACTGGCCGCTTTTGAGGCGACAAAAGCGTAAGGAAACAGAGTTAGCAGCAAAACGACCATGGTTAAAACACTCAAAATTACCCAATCAACAAATCCAACCATGCTTAGGTCCAAAACATTCGGAAGCAAAGCCATATAGAAAATTATGGTTTTTGGATTGTCAAGCGTAACAAACAATCCATAGAGAAAGCCACTGGCCACACGCGGTTTGCGCGCGCTAGAGTTGTCTTGATCAACACCAATTGCTTGGCTTTTCATCGTCCAAAGACCATAAGCGATATAAACGAGATAGAGCCCACCCAATATTTTGATAGCGATAAAAATCCCTGAAAATGCTTTCGCGACCACAGATAGACCTAAAACAGCAAGCGTTAAGAAGAAGATGTCACCAACAATCAGACCGAACATGAAAGGTATGGACGCAGATGTTCGTCGACCTAGCGCTCTGCCGACAAGCGCTGCAATACCTGGACCTGGAATGGCGGCCGCCACTGCGAGTGCTGCCGAATAAGCAATAAAAGGTGCGATTGTATCCATGAATTAAGCTTCTGACCTCCACCAAAATCTGGTTAAACCTAAACCACATCCATAAATAGCACCATCACTTAAATTTCTATTTCCAGCGCATTTTTGGTGTCTGCATTGGAAGCTGATCGCGTTATACAAATGTATCCGATAAAACGGGATACAAAGTTGCGACCAATATCAACGCGCACCCAATGTTGAATGCGCGATATGCGTTGGGTCTGTAAAAAATATTCGCAGTTTCAATCCAATGATCGTCCACATATTCGTAGACAGCATACCCGCTGAGAGAAAAACAAGTATCACGATAAGAACACTTAAAAACATGTTATTCGCGACTGTATAGGCAGAAATCGCGGTCAGAGCCATCGTCCAAGCTTTAGGGTTGACCCATTGAAAAGCTGCCGCTTGGATGAAGGTCAAAGGCCGGGTGTTTTTTTGATCGGAATCAAGCGTAACCGGCTGTGTTGAAGCAATTTTGTAAGCGAGGTAAAGCAAATAAGCCGCACTTAGAACCTTCATAACCATAAGACTAGTTGGATAGGCCTCAAAAATTTGCGTAATACCCATACCCACGCCGAAAATCATAACCGGGAACCCAATCGCAATCCCTAAAATATGGGGCACAGATTTTCGCCAGCCGAAATTCATGCCTGAACTCAGCAACATTAGATTATTTGGGCCGGGTGACAAAGATGACACCAACGCAAAACCAATTAATCCGATAAGAAGATCAATACTCATAAGATATAATTTATTGCAGGTGGCCAACAATATAATTGCAAACATCCGAAAATATTGTCTAATATAGCAACTTATGAAAGATTTAGATCGATTTGACGAAATTATATTGCGTGAACTTGCACGTGATGGGCGTATCTCCAATGTTGACCTGGCGGAAAAAGTTGGCCTGTCGACATCCGCATGTCTAAGGCGCGTGCAAGAACTTGAGAATAATGGAACAATTAAGGGTTATCGCGCCATCATTGATCCTGAAAGATTAGGCACAGGATTTGTCGTCATCGTAACCGTAGGATTGGCGCGTCACCTTAAAAAGGATCAGCAAGAATTTGAACGCGCCATGCAAGCTGCGCCGCAAGTCAAAGAATGTCACAGTATATCTGGCGAGTTTGAATATATGCTGCGCATCGAAGTGCGTGATCTTGCAGCTTACAAATATTTTCATACTGAAATTTTAGGTACGGTGCCGCAAGTCGCACGCATAACATCCCATTTTGTTATGGCGTCTCCCAAAGACCAGCGCGGGTAAGACGGTTTTTGAATAAAAATTTCTCAAATAAATCATAGTCTTGCTACCGCCGGATCGGTGTGTAAGAATAATTGATTGACTTTCATCTCAAATGAGACATATTTGTCTCATGAAGAAAATTAAGTTAGATACCAAAGACGCTATCCTGCAAGCAGGATTTGACGTCTTCAGCAAAAACTCAGGTGCATCAATAGACAAAGTTGCCAAACGTGCCGGCGTCGGTCGCGCAACCTTGCACCGTTATTACGCTTCGCGCGATGAGCTGATTGAGGCGCTCGCATGGGCTGCCATGGAAGAATTAAACCAGGCTGTGGATGATGCTGTCAAAGATGCACAAAGCTATACGGAAGGTTTGCGATTGGCGCTTGAAGCCATTGTACCTCTTTCCAATCGGCAATTGTTCTTAGCCAATGAGCCTTTGGATAAACATCCAAAAATCGCTGAGGCCTATCAAAAAGAACAGCAAGAACTGATTACTGATATTGAACAGGCAAAGCGCGAAGGCACATTTTCTGAAAACATCCCATCCAAATGGATCGCTGAAAGTTTTGAAGCCCTCACCTATTCCGCATGGATGATGGTTAAAAATGGCGATGCCACTCACAAACAAGCTGCAGATCTCGCGTGGCACACGCTGACATCTGGCCTCTCAACACCAATGAGTAAGTAGACAATGAATTTAGAACTTTTGGAAAATCTAGGCACGCAAATCGATGATGCATTCTTCATCATTGGTGCCATCATCCTTATCATTGAAATCGCAGAAGCCTTCTTTAAAGGCAATTTAAAGGGCCGTACATTTTTAGAAATGCTCGCCAGTGCATCCACGCAAATTCCATATTTGCTTGTGGAAATCTTTATCATGACCAGCGCCTATGGGTTATTTTACATCTTGGCGGAAGGTCTTGCGCCGTGGTCAATCCCGATGAATTGGTGGACGCTGGTGCTGGTCGTCATTATTGCTGACATCACCTATTATTGGGAGCACCGCATTGCGCATCAGGTAAGGATCTTGTGGACCCAGCATGCCGTTCATCATTCGTCCCGGGATTTTAACATCATTACTGGCATCCGCTTTGGCCCGCTTGAAAGCGTTTGGGCGCTCATCGCTCATATTCCGATGGTGTTTATGGGCTTCCCTCCAGAGATGATCTTCTTCGGCTCGCTCACAGTCCTCGCTTATCAAACATGGATCCACACCGAAACCATCGGCAAATTAGGGCCATTGGAGCAGGTGCTCAACACACCATCTCACCACCGCGTGCATCACGGATCGGATGCTAAATATCTTGATAAAAACTATGGTGGCATTCTGATCATCTGGGATCGCATGTTTGGCTCGTTCCAAGTGGAAGAAGAAACACCGCGCTATGGTTTGACCACCGATTTTAATTCACCAAATCCCATTCATGTCTGGTTTTCCGAAATCCCGCAGCTCTACAGGGATCTCAAATCAGCCAAATCTGGTCGTGAAGTTTTCATGCGCCTCTTTGCAGGTCCCGGCTGGTCACCGAAAAAGGATTAGCAAATGAGCTAACTGGTTAAAGTAAGTGGGGTTTATAACCCCACCCATAATTCAGTTTCGGGATGGAACTGCGACCAAGCAAACCAAAATGCCTGATGACTACCAATATCTTCGCCATCTTTACCAACGGCCTTTACGCCACTGCCCGATAGCACCAATTTCACATCGCCAAATGTGATCTCCTGACCATTAGTCAGTGCAGCAACCGCGTTTGAGCGCTGGAAGGCAATTGGCTGGCCAGATTCTGTGATGACGCCAATAACATCCTCATGTACCGGCAAACGTGGATCGACATCACCGACCGGGAAGATCGGCCCATTGGCATCACGTCCATTTCTGAAATCAGGATCTCTGCCAAGCGCATAACTCTCAAGCAGGACTGTCGTTTGAGGATGTGCTTTTTTCCAAGCACCCCATGTGGATGTCACAACACTTGCCTGTTTCAATGTAATGCCTTTTTCATATAAAGGCCCCGTCACAGCATTGCCTTTAAACGTGTCCAATACCGAATATGTTGTAAGGTCATACATCACCTTGTTTGACCGGATTAAAAGACCAGATGTGCGCAAGACCGGGCGCTCAATGCCATCCGGCAATTGATCGGTAAAATAAGCCTGTGCTGCCCCACACAATGTGCAATAGGGAATTCCGAGATGACGTCCGCCGAGCGTGTCATTGACCATTTCGCGCACTTCCATAATTCGGCGCGGGTAAGCGCGATATTCGCCATTGACTTCAATCCCAAAGACCACGTCATCATCTTTGAGCCATGTTGCATCTTCTGCGCTGGAAACTTGAGGGTTATCAGCAGCCGGAATACAATTGCATGGTTCATCTGTGGTGTCGTAAGGACGGTTATCAATAAGCACCCCGCCCCAAGAGACGTGACGCCAATCGATATCACCTTCGACGAAAATTCGTTCCCAACCCGGCACAATCGTTGTGAAGATCGCGCGTTTTACGTCAAGATAGTTAGGTGGTTCAGGAATATCCCAGGCAATAAGCAGGTCAGTCGCGATGCCCCATTGGTTCTGCAAAGGTACTTCCTTACCCAACAAGTTTGTAGATGCAGCAGAAAGTTCAATATTCAACCGCTGCCCAGATGAAAAGCGCATCAAATCGCTCAAAATCCAAACTAGGCGTGGATCTTTAGATTGAGATATTGTTACAGGCGCAACGGACTGATCAGGACCCCAGCTCGACTGTGCCATAGCATCAATGAAGGCAACTTTCACAGCCTCAGCTACCTCGTCAGAAAGTGGCCCTTCCGGAATGGCTGGCGGCTCCCCAAATTTTTCGATCACATAATCGGGCAGTGCTTTTCGTTCTTCGGCCTGCGCAGAATTTATAAGCATCGCACATAAAGCGAGCATTGAATAGAAAATATAAAGGTGAGGTTTTGAGCCAATTGCCATGAGAAAGCCTTTTCGCAAACTTATCAATTTGCGGAAAGCGTAACGGCAAGCCTTTATAGACGCCAATCACGATTACATCAGGATTTCGTGATCAGCTGCGAAAAGATGACTTGAGAAATGATCGAAACTATTTACCCAAAACCTGTTCTTCTTTGGCAATCGACCATTCAATCAGGTCCCGCCAAACGGTTTCAGCGATCTGAGGGTCAAGATTATTTTGGCTCGCCAATCGCTTCACATTATCGACAACTTCTTCAACGCGCGAGGTAATTCGCGCTGGCAATTTCTCGCTTTGTTTAAGCACCGCAGCGCGATCGATATATTGAGTTCGTTTGGCGATTAACTCGATGAGCTGACGATCGAGCTGATCAATTTCCACGCGCAGTTCCGCCATAGAATGACATTGTTCTGGAGTTTTTTGGGTCATATCAAGCTCATGTTCAAACGAATTCTTCGCCTATTAGCATCCCTTCGACCCAATAAGCAATTCTGCAAATTGCCGCAATCATGGGTGCCTTAACCTCAGCATTGATCGAAAATTAGCTGCGCGACTGATAGCTGGCATTAAAGAAATCAACTTCGCAATCAACCGCTTTGCCAAACATCTCTTCAGCTTTCTCGCGTTGTGCGTCATCAAGATCAACCCACGCTTTATCAAGCTGATCGCGCAGATAATTTACAACGCCTTCAAAGCCTTCACCGCAATGAAGATCAATCCATTCTGAGAACCAAAATGGCAGGCTCTCATCATAATTTTCATAGCGTTCTGCCCAGGACAAATATGTCCATTCAGCAACAACAAGCACCGCGAGCATCTGCTCATATCGGCCAGATGTTTGCGCTTCATACATTAGGTTCTGAAATGCGGTGGTTTCTGACGCTGCCGCAAGGTTTCGCTCGTCATCACTCATCTCAAGCGCATCGAAGGAACGAAGAAAATAGGTATTTTCCGGACCGGTGATCACCGCCAAAAACTGTGCTGCGGGCACGCTGTCAGCCAGGCTTGGTGCATGTGCAATCGCCGTTGCTAATAATCTCACAAAACGATCGATAAATTGATAATCCTGCGCCAAGTACCATTTCATTTTTTCAATCGGCAATGTGCCATCAGCGAGCTCTTTGCAAAAGGCATGGTCAGTTGCAATATCCCATTGAGATTGAAATTTTAAACGGAGTTGTTCAGTTGCGCGCATGATTTATCCTCGATCAAAAAACCACCACAGGGCGTGGCATATTCGGGGAATAGATGAACCGGAACCCTATGGCAACTATCAATTAATCAGAACATTGAGCCAAGATCAGAAAGCAAATACATCTTTTCGCAACGGCTGATCGTATAAAGACATATCGCTATTTAAAAAAGACGAAGCCATGAAACCAATCTTAATCCTAATCGCTGCAATCGCATTTGCAATTTCGCCGTTTCTATTGCCAGAATTTGGAGGCTTTGACCCAGAGCTTTATCCAGTTCCACAAGATAACCCTGCCGTACAACCTGCGGGTTGGGCATTTGCGATTTGGGGCATAATCTATTTGGCGCTCATCTTTCACGGCGCTTATGGATTGATAAAACGCAAGACAGATCAGAGCTGGGATAACGGTCGCTTGAACTTGCTCATCTCGCTTGCCGTTGGGGCGATTTGGCTACCCGTTGCCTTCGTTTCCCCCATCTGGGCAACAATCTTGATATGGGTCATGCTCATCACAGCTTTAATGTCACTTTATCAAACCCGAAGCGCCACACCAAAATGGGCTGCATTCTGGCCTGTCGCACTTTATGCAGGTTGGCTAACAGCAGCATCATTTGTGTCCATCGGTTTAATCCTCGCCGGTTATGGTTTTATGGGTGAAATGCCAGCCGCAATCATTGCATTGATATTGGCAACACCGTTTGCCGTTATCAATATATACAAACTCAGACACTGGACGTATGGCGCTGCGATTGCGTGGGGTGTGATTACCGTTGCTGCAAATAATTGGGACAGCAATTCCATGCTGGCATGGCTATCTGTTGCAATCGCTGTCATTGTCTTCGGCACAACGGTTTTACAGGTGAAACGAACATACTAGATATAAATAGATAAAGCCTAAATATCCCGTCTAAGACATTTAGGAACACTTGTGTTTATAAAGCTCCAGTGCCATATCAAAACGAGACGCGAACATCATAAAATTCAGACGCGTTAAGGAGCTGACACTTGGCCGAAGAAACCCGCTACATCATACAAACCTATGGTTGGCAAGCCGCTAAAGGCAGAGCTCCGGCAAAGCTTGTGATCACCGATACCAAAGAAGTACCCTCAGAAGCAGATGCTATTCGCAAGGCCAAACGTATCCACCAGTTTAGCACTGAACATGTCGGCGTTGACGCTTATCGGCTAACTGTCGACGATGAAGCAGGTGAATATAGCGAACCAGAGTTTTTCGTGCGGCTTGGTGAAGTCCCTGATCTGGACTAAAACTTCCAAAACTCTCACAGATAACGTCCAAATCCGAAGCACAAAAAAACCGGACAGGTCTACACCAATCCGGTTTCAATAATTATGCAGAAACTACGAGCGGTTTAAAGCTCGCGCACATCCACAAAATGACCGCTGATCGCAGCAGCAGCTGCCATGGCAGGGGACACAAGATGTGTTCTACCTTTAAAGCCCTGACGACCTTCAAAGTTACGGTTTGATGTTGATGCGCAGCGCTCTTCCGGTTTCAAGCGATCATCATTCATCGCCAAACACATAGAACAACCTGGCTCACGCCATTCAAAACCAGCTTCTTTAAAGATCTTATCCAAACCTTCTTTTTCAGCCATAGCTTTGACCAAACCAGAACCTGGAACGATCATGGCGTTCACACCGTCGGCAACCTTTTTGCCTTCAACAACCGCGGCCGCTGCGCGGAAATCTTCGATACGGCCATTGGTGCAGGAACCGATGAAGACGCGATCAATTGAGATATCAGTGATCTTCGTGCCTGGCTCAAGCCCCATATATTGAAGGGCACGCCATTTAGATGAACGTTTATTCTCGTCTTCAATCTCGTCCGGATTTGGCACCACACCTTCAACAGAAATCACATCTTCAGGTGATGAACCCCACGATACGATTGGCGGCAAATTCGCAGCATCCAAAACAATTGTCTTATCGTAATGTGCACCTTCGTCAGACGCGAGCTTCTTCCAATATTCTAAAGCTGTATCCCAGTCTTCACCTTTTGGTGCACGTGGCTTGTCTTTGAAATATTCATATGTTGTCTCATCAGGAGCAATCAAACCAGCGCGCGCACCGCCTTCAATTGTCATGTTACAGATGGTCATACGACCTTCCATAGAGAGTGAACGGATCGCCTCACCAGCAAATTCGATCACATAGCCGGTCCCACCAGCTGTGCCGATCTCACCAATGATCGCTAGAATGATGTCTTTTGCAGTTACACCTTCAGGCAATTGACCATCGACACGAACAAGCATGTTTTTAGCTTTTTTCTGAATAAGAGTTTGCGTTGCAAGTACGTGCTCAACTTCAGATGTTCCGATACCATGTGCCAACGCACCAAAGGCACCATGTGTTGATGTATGACTATCGCCACAGACAATTGTCGTACCAGGAAGCGTAAAACCTTGTTCAGGACCAACAACGTGTACGATACCCTGACGGACATCGCTTTCATTGAAATACTCAACACCAAACTCAGATGAGTTATTGGCCAGAGCTTCCACCTGAATGCGGCTCTCTTCGTTTTTGATACCTTCATAGCGGTCAGCTGTTGTTGGCACATTGTGATCCACCACAGCGAGCGTTTTTTCAGGCGCACGTACTTTGCGGCCAGTCATACGCAAACCTTCAAAAGCCTGAGGGCTTGTCACTTCGTGAACAAGGTGGCGGTCAATATATAATAGGCAAGTGCCATCATCCTGAGTTTCAACCACATGGTCGTCCCAGATTTTGTCATACATAGTGCGTGGAGTATCAGTCATTTTAGTGTCCTTGAAATATGAAATGCGAGTAAAAACGGTTCAGAAGTCTTTTAAAGACCTAACCATTTCCTCGCCCAGCGCTGGTGACAGCGAGCAAAAAACGTGATGGCAAGCGTTTATGATCATCAATTAGGATGATCTTTCCCTGCCGATTTTGCGTTAATAAGTTCATGACGTGCTCATAGCAATCTTTGTCCCAAGAGGCAATTGAGTGTTTAGTTTTAAATTTCGCAAACTGAATATCCGTTCGAAGGTTATAACGATCATAAGATGCCTCTAAAAGCATCAAATTTGGCAAAAAATACCTTTAAAGTTAAAAAATGAGACTTATGATGGAGCCAATTATTCTTCAATAATAGAGCCAAAATCATGTCTTCCAAACAGGTCGCCCTTGAATTTGATCAGCAACTCGCCGCATTAGATCTATCGCAACGCATTGAATTTATTGATAATTCTACCCAAAACGCAACATTTACAACCAGTTTAGGCAAAGAGGACCAGTTGATCACGCATCTCATTGATGCCGGATCGCATAATATTTCTGTTGCTGCGATCAATACGAGACGATTATTTCCGCAAACCATCGAACTTTTAGACACGACGCGACAAAGATATCAAACCAAGATCAACGAATATCTCCCTAACAATGAAAATATCAGAACTTACGAAGATAGTTTTGGTACAAACGGATTCTATGAAAGTCTGGAAGCACGCCATGAATGCTGCCGCGTTCGAAAGCTAGTACCGCTTGAGGAAATACTTAATCCAGCGGATGCATGGATCACCGGTTTACGCCGGGAACAATCCAACAATCGGGCGCATGTTCCATTTTGTGAATACTCGGACAAATATCAAGTTCTCAAATTCAATCCACTTGCTGATCTTACATCACACTTGATGGATGAACTGATTGCCAAACATGATGTGCCCATCAATCCGCTTCACGATAAAGGCTTTCCTTCCATTGGCTGTGAACCATGTACGCGCGCCATTAAACCCGGTGAAGACGAACGCGCTGGCCGTTGGTGGTGGGAGAACGATAATTCACGCGAATGCGGTCTCCATCAAAGAAAAACACTTCAAACAAACGAATAAGATATGACTGATACAATTACAAAACCGCCACTCGATCCGCATTTAAAAGCGCTCGAGAACGAAGCCATCTATATTTTCCGCGAAGTCGCAGCCGAGTTTCAAAACCCGGTCATGCTCTATTCTGTGGGTAAAGATTCATCCGTCTTGTTACATCTCGCACGCAAAGCATTTCACCCAGGTCCCGTGCCCTTCCCGCTATTACATGTAAATACCGGATGGAAATTTACCGAAATGATCGCTTTCCGCGATCAGATCACTTCCGAATACGGTCTTGATCTCATCTCTTACACAAATCCTCGCGGCCCTGAGGAAAACATAACACCGTTTAACCACCCGCGTTACACCGACATTATGAAAACCGAAGCCCTGCGCACAGCTTTAGATAATGGTGGCTATGATGCAGCCTTTGGCGGAGCAAGACGGGATGAAGAAGCCTCGCGCGCTAAGGAGCGGATTTACTCCTTCCGCAAATCAGATCACAGTTGGGACCCGCGCAACCAACGCGCTGAACTTTGGTCAATTTATAACGGTGACATTTTCAAAGGCGAAAGCGTCAGAGCCTTCCCATTATCCAATTGGACAGAGCTTGATATCTGGCAATATATCAAAGCAGAAGATATTCCAATTGTTCCGCTTTATTATGCAGAGGAGCGTCCCTTTGTGGAGCGTGATGGCATGATTATCCTCGCTGAAGATGAGCGCTTGGAACTCGCCCCTGGCGAAATCGTTCAAAAAGATTATATCCGCTTTCGCACATTAGGGTGTTTCCCACTGACAGGTGGTGTGCGCTCAACAGCATCTGATATCGATCAAGTTATTGCCGAAATCCAAACCGCCACAACATCTGAACGCCAAGGTCGTGCAATCGACAAAGATAAGGCCGGTTCTATGGAACTGAAGAAGAGAGAAGGATATTTCTGATGAGCGCCCTTGAGAAAATTTCAGAAACCGAACGACAAACAAGCACAGAAAGCACCAAGGCACCCGCTGCGAAAAATTCAATTCCGCTGCGCTTTATCACATGCGGTAGCGTGGATGACGGCAAGTCAACGTTGATTGGTCGCTTATTGTGGGACACAAAGGCCGTGTTTGACGATCAAATCGGCGCGATTGAGAAACAGCCGGGCCAGATGGGTTATGCGGACGGCTCACTTGAATTTGCCAATCTGCTCGATGGTCTGCAAGCCGAACAAGAGCAAGGCATTACCATTGATGTGGCCTACCGGTATTTTTCAACACCGAAAAGATCCTTCATTGTGGCTGACACGCCTGGCCATGCTCAATATACCAAAAACATGGTGACGGGTGCATCAACGGCTGATCTGGCAGTTTTGCTTATTGATGCACGTTCAGGCATTTTGGAGCAAACACGCCGCCACGCAAATGTCGTCTCACTAATGGGCATTAAGCAGGTTGTTCTCATCATCAATAAGATTGATTTGATTGATTATGACAAGGCTCGGTTTGATGAAATCAGCGCTGAATTTACAGCGCTCGCAAAATCTTTTGATTTCACATCGATTACCGCCATTCCAACCTCTGCGATCAATGGTGAAAATGTTGCATTCCCGGCAACAAAAAACATGCCTTGGTATGACGGAAAAACACTATTGGAAACGCTCGAACTCGCACCAAAATCAAACCCGCGCTCGATGGGGTTTCGCTTTCCAGTGCAACGTATTTCAAGACCGGATGAAAGTTTCCGTGGTTATCAGGGTACCATTGCTGCGGGATCAATTAAGCCCGGTGATCCGATCACCGTGCTTCCCTCTGGTGAACAGGCAAATGTCAGTAAAATTGTGACATTTGACCTGGTGAGAAATGCGGGCGTTCAGGGAGATGCAGTGACGTTGGTGCTTGACCGTCAGATAGATATTTCTCGCGGGGATATGATTGTATCAAACGATGATAAACCCAATCTTGAATATTCCTATAAAGCGCAGCTCATCGCACTTACAGATCATGGCGTTCAGCCGGACAAACAATATTGGCTGAAAACCAGCACACGCAAGCAATATGTCACCGTTTCCGCCGAAGAAATACTTAATCTCGACACAGCGACTTGGGAAACATCTGATAAGATCGCATTGAATGATCTGGCAAATGTGCAACTGGATTTCTCCACTCGGATTGCCTTTGATACCTATCTCGACAACAAGACAACGGGATCATTCATTCTCATTGATCCTGACACCAACAATACGATCGCGGGCGGAATGATTACCAAAGCGATCGACAATGTGGAGAGATTAACGCCGAAAAACGAAACGGAACGGACATCTTTTGACATGCCGCATTTAATTGTCGAGGAATTTTATCGATCGGAATTTTATCTCAAACACAAAACCGAAATTGGGATTACTGGTTCTCACACAAAGTCCTGACCATATAAATATCCCACGAAAACGAAAAATCTGGGTAAACATCTCACAGTTTTCCTATTTCACGGAAAATTTGGGAGGTACTACCCAGATTTATATGGCATAATTACCGTATCTCTTCATATAAAAGGACATGCGATTTAATGTGTCGATTGACCGCCTATTTGGGACCGGATATTCCGCTTGAACGGATCATCGTTCTTCCCAGCCATTCACTCCTTCAACAAAGCCAGCAGGCCAATGAAGCAAAGCTGGCCGTTAACGGCGATGGATTTGGGATTGCCTGGTATTCGGACGAAATACATCCTGGACTATATCGCGACGTTCTTCCCGCATGGTCAGATGGCAACTTGACCAGCCTTTGCCGGATGATCAAATCTCGGCTGTTTCTCGCACATGTGCGTGCATCAACGGTGGGCGAAACAACACGTTCAAACTGTCATCCTTTCACTTTCAAAAACTGGTCTTTTGCCCATAACGGACAAATTGCCGAATTTGGGAGTATTCGACGTGGATTAGAGACTAATTTGTCCGATGAATTATATAATCATCGAAAAGGCACGACAGATTCCGAACTATTCTTCCTGCTCGCCTTACAATTCGGGTTACAAACCGATCCGCAAAAAGCAATCGAAAAAACCATTGCCAAAATCCGCGAAGCGCAGCAGGGTTTGGGGAAGAAAATTCGTGACCCAAACCGCATCGCTAGCGTATTTTCTGACGGTGAAAACGTTTATGGATTTCGCTGTTCAAGTGACCGGAAAAGCCCAACGCTTTATGCCTCTGGTGATCTAACCTCGGGCGGCCACGCATTAGCATCAGAACCGCTTGATGGCACGATGGACAATTGGACAACACTTGACGAAGGCCAGTTTGTGAAAATGAACAAAGACGGTGTGCAATATTCGCAACTTGCCGTCGCCTGATCTCGATCTCAGCTATTTTGTGAAGCGTGCAACAATAGGCGCACCGAGGATGACCATGACAATCCGCACGAGATGATGGGCCACAACATGGGCAACATCCGCGCCAGCCACAATGGCAATCACTGCCATCTCCGCCTGGCCACCTGGGGCAAAAGATAACAGCGTATCGATATCTGTACCCAATCCCAGCAGCAAAATCACTTCGATAAATATGCCGCTGATAATTGCCAGCACAACGCAAAATCCAATCGCTGCGGTAATATCGTGCCGGATCTCTTTCATGGTGATCCCAACATATTTAACCCCAATACCAAGCCCAATAAAGAACTGCGCTAATAGAATGGCTTCAGTTGGTGGTCTGACTTGAAGAACACCTGACAAGGACAATGTCATCGCCACAATGAGCGGACCCAAAATACTGGCACCAAAGAGCTTGATCTTTCTTGCACCCCACCAACCAAAGGCCGCACAGAACAGCATGATGGCCATTTGCGATATGGGGGTTTGTTGTGCTGAAATTCCAGGCGAGATCGTCAGATCAACATCTCGGTAAAACTGCAAGAAGAACGGCAGCACAGCGACAATTACCAAAACACGTGTCGCATGGATCAATGACAATGCACGCACATCGCCGCCCGCCTCTTCACCAAAGGCGAGCATATCCTGCAAACCACCGGGCATGGCTGCGTAAAAACTCGTTGGCTTATCAAAACCTGCAAAGCGAAAATAGGGAACGCCCACCACACCAATGACAATTAACATCAAAGGCACAAAGGCGACGCTGCCAATCATGGTATCAACCCGGGTGAATAATTCCGGCGTGATGGATGCGCCAATTGCGACGCCCAGTATGGTGCGCATGGAATCTGACACAGGCTTGATGCCCGACATGGGAACGCGCGCAATCGCTGCGATCAAACAAAAGAAAATGGGACCCAGCAAAAAGGGCAGCGGTATGCCTAAATAAGAGAAGCTGACCGCACCGCATACAGAAATAAGGATCGCGATGGATAAAGTTAAATATCGTCTCATTCGCGCAAGGCCTTTAAACGGAAGATCAGCGATGATTCAATATGAGAACCCGCGGCTTCCGCAGCCCGCTTTTCATCCCGCGCCTCCATTGCATCAATGATCAAATCATGTTTTTCGCAGACCGATTTGATCCGCGGAATACCTTCAAGTGTCGTTGGGCCAAGAACAAGCAGAGCATTGGACAAAGACTGAAACGAAGCGAGCAAAAAGCGATTGCGCGCAGCATTAAATATGCATCGATGGAAGAGCTCATTGAGCCGCGCAACTTCACGTGGGTTGCCAGAGGCTTTCAACATGGCTGAATTGAGCTCTTTCATCTCTTCAATTTCAGCTTTTGACGCATGTTTAGCCGCCATAGATGCAGCTGTTCGTTCCAAAACAGCCCGCATTTCATAAAGCTCGACCACTTCCTGATGCGATAATGATTTTACGACAGCACCAATGCGCGGTTGGTGCTCAATCAGCCCGTCATTTTCCAGCCGCTTTATCGCATCACGCACCGGTGTGCGGCTAAGGCCAACCAGCTCGGCAATCTCGATTTCTCGAATGCGTGTACCGGGCGCCAATTGCCCAGATCGGATTGCCTCGTAGAGCTTCTGATAGGCGCGGTCCGAGTTAGAAATTTTATCATTCATGGGTTTTAACTTGATGGTCATCAAAGATATTTATATTGTATACATTTGCATACAATTTGTAAATAGACGACATTGTATTTCTGGGTTGATCCGTTGGAATGATCAAAACCATGACGTAAATTCAGTAAAAGATCTTAGCTAGCCCGCGCTATCATCTTCCCAACGATAGCGAAAATCACAATGGCTTTTGCCTTCCATTATGGTCTGTGTTCGATCCAGCTTGATCTTGGGATTATAGCCCGTGCAAAAGGTACCGTCCCGGCCGCAGGACAGGATATGACCAATGTCAGCCAAATCCATCTCGCGATACATCTCAGCATATTTACAGCGTGTGACATTATAATGAACTTCATGCTCATCTTCTTTGAGCATCTCAACTTCCAATGCGCCACCCGCTTTCCATTGCGGCAATAATGCATGAAAACTATGAAGTGTCGCGTCACCCTCTTCGCTCTCAGCATAGGCGGCAGCTTGCTCGATGGAGTCTTTAGTGATTGCAGCTTGCAAAATAGAATTAGCTTCCGCCTTGCCTAGTCGGGCGGCCATTTCATCATAAATTGGCTTGATGATATTAGCCTCAATCCGGCGCTGCTCCAAAATAGGTAGATCTGTTTTCGCCATTATCTAAATCTCAAAATCGATGTGAATGTGATTACCATCGGGATCAAACACATTATATTGGCGGATGCCGGCATTTGGTGGTTCGCCACAACGGTAGTCTATACCGCGTTCTTCCAAAAGCGCTTTAAACGCATCTTCATCAGTTGCGGAAAAGGCAAAATGTTCGAGTTTCAGATACGCCTCCGAACCCACTGCATCATCGCGCCCGACTTCAACCAGATGCACAACCGGATAATCGCCTGCATACATCCAAGCCCCGCCAAATGGAAAGTTTGGCCGCCATCCGGATTTTAATCCCAAAATGTCACTATACCATGCGATAAGTGCGTCTAACTGTGTGGTTTGAATATTGACGTGATCAAGACGTTTAATGGTCATAAGGATCTCTTACTTTGGTGTGATTGTGTCGTCAGATTATGTAATATTGATGTAATGACATCAATATCATAAAGCAGTACTTCAACGTTAAGTTAGGGTTCGTAATCCGTCAGATGTTTCGACCACTGCTTTAAATGCATGAGAACCTTCTGAGATGGAAATGCGATCATCCTGCAACGAACCTGCAAGATACTCTTGGATTAGCAATGCATCAGGATGCGAAATTTCAAAAGATTTCAAGCGACAGCCTCGTTTTCCCATATTGCCAGCTGGATGCGCAATTTGCGGCCATTCAATGATTTGCGGAAAGGCCCCACCATAAGACAATAACCCGTCGTCTCGAACCGTAATTTGCCATTTAAGATCACCGCGCGTCATATCGATAATCTGACCATGCGCTTTATCGAAACTACCGCTAATATTAGAAGTGCCTAACAACCAGGCCCCAATTCTCGGCGTTCCATCAAATCGATCTAGACCAAACCAACGTGGCCTTTTGGGTGATGTCGCATCCGGGTCGATTGCAATTACTTCCAAAAATTCAGTCTCCCCCAAAGACAGCAAACGATTATGCGTTCCCATAATAGGATGCGCACCCCCTTGCGGCATCTCAATGCCTAGTTGTTGGCGCACATAGTCGACACCCTCGTCAAGATTGCGGGCGACAATTGCAATGTGATCAAAAACAAGATTGGGGGAATTGGTCATGAGACCTTTTATCAAATAAAAAAGCGCCGGCATATAGCCAGCGCTTTCAAATCATTGAATTTTTGAAAAAGTCTATTCTTGAGCAGGTGCTTCAGCTGCTGCTGCTTCTTCGGCTGCTTTTGCTGCAGCTTCTTCAGCGGCTTTTTCCGCTGCAAGAGCTTGTGCTGCTGCCACTTTTTCTGCCTCAATACGTGCTTTTTCTTCGGCGATTGCTGCGCGTTCGGCATCATTAAGCTTGCGAGTACGTGTACCTGTATTTTCCACGATACGTGCAGATTTACCGCGACGACCACGAAGATAGTATAGTTTCGCGCGACGAACTTTACCGCGACGAACAACGATTACTTCTTCAACAAGTGGAGAATAAATTGGGAATACACGCTCAACGCCTTCACCGTAAGAAATCTTACGAACTGTGAAGTTCTCGTTCAAACCGCCACCTGAGCGAGCGATACAAACACCTTCATAAGCCTGAAGACGTGTGCGGTTGCCCTCTGTCACGCGAACCATTACGCGAACAGTGTCACCTGGTGAAAATTCTGGAAGAGTGCGTTTAGCTTCAATTTTTGCTTTTTGCTCAGCATCGAGCTGCTGGATAATATCCATAAGCTTTAACCTTTCATTCTTTTAGCGGTCAGAGCGCTTTCACTCATCCTAAAGTCATCTTGCTTTAGGACTATGTCCGAAGACAGCAGCGTGTTCACCAAGCATTATCTTTAATGGTTGCGATCATCCATATTTTATCGACCGCGCTCGCTTATATTTCGAGTTGGCGGGTCAATACAGCATCTTGGCGGCTTTGTCACCCCTATTTTCTAGGTTTTTGCGTGTTTCTAGCCGTAATGAGATCAGGACGACGTTCGGCGGTCAACGCTTCCGATTGCGCCCTGCGCCATTCATCTATTTTCTTGTGATTGCCAGATAGCAAAACCTCAGGGATTTCACGGTCTTCAAACACTTGTGGCCGCGTATAATGCGGATGTTCCAGCAGATTGTCTTCAAAGCTCTCATAAGTGCCAGATTCATCATTACCCATCACCCCAGGCAAAAGGCGAATGATCGCATCCAACAGAATAAATGCCGCGGGTTCCCCACCGGATAAAATATAGTCCCCGATGGAGACTTCTTCCAAGTTTCGCGCTTCGATGACCCGTTGGTCAACGCCTTCAAAGCGCCCACAAACAATCACAACACCTTGACCAGCAGCTAGCTCGCGCACACGGGATTGTTTAAGCGGTTTGCCGCGCGGAGACATGAGCAATCGCGGGCGCCCATCTTCGGGCAGGCTATCAATTCCGCGCGCTAATACATCTGCGCGCAACACCATGCCAGCACCACCGCCAGACGGGGTATCATCGACATTGCGATGCTTGCCTTCGGCAAAATCTCTTATGTTGATTGTATTGATCTTAACATCACCGCGTTTAATCGCCCGTCCGGACATAGAATGCCCCAAATGCCCGGGAAACATGTCCGGGTACAGCGTTAATATGGACGCTTTAAAGCTCATGATTAGCTTTCCGGTTTTGGATCATCGCCCTCTTCGGGCCATTCATCATCAGCTGATGAACCATCATCGATCAATCCAGCTGCTTCTGGGTCAACAATGATCTTACCAGCTTTAATATTCACATCCACCACAGCTGTTTGGGTAAATGGAATGATCACCGATTTCTCACCCTTGGCCTGCAATTCAATCAAATCACCACTGCCAAAGTCAAAGATCGCTTTGATAAAGCCCCAGCTTGCACCAAATTCGTCAACGGCTTCTAAGCCTTCAAGATCAGCATAAAAATATTCATCTTCATCAAGATCCGCGTCAGAAAGGTTTGCACGTTCTACAAATAAATCCGTGCCGTTTAACGCCTCTGCCGCATTGCGATCATTAACGCCCAAAAAGCGTACAACAACTATATTTTTGTGCGGTCTGATGTCCAGTACCTCAAACCTTTTGCCGTCTTTGGAATACAAAACGCCATAACCACCCAAAGCAACGGGATCATCCGTGTGAGATTTCACTCGCACTTCACCGCGCACACCTTGTGCCCGTCCTATCGTTCCCAGCAAAATTGGATTTTCAAGTTTCATATTACATTACCCAAATAACTTCAGGTGTCTCTTACAGCGCTTTTGGCTCAAGGGAAATTAAATTCGCATGGTTTAATGCGATCAACAAACAAGATATCTCAATAGAATGCTTGAACTTGTTCGAAGTTATCATTTCCAACACATCTGAAATTGGCATCAACTCGGTAATGATGAGTTCGGTTTCATCAAATTCTGGTTCCTGAATTTTAACAGCATCATGCACCAAAAATACATGAACACTATTGCTGTGATTTGCCGGATTGGGCGACAAGGACGTTATGAACTCGAAATTATCCGCCGAAAAACCTGTTTCTTCTAAGAGCTCGCGTCGCGCCGTGCGTTCAAAATCTGTCTCCCCAGGCTCAACATTCCCGGCTGGAATTTCCCAGTCGATAACACCTGCGCCATGACGATATTGCTTGATCATGACGAGCTCATTTTCTGGCGTTAACACCACCATATTGACCCAATCAGGATAATCCAGCACGTAATAAGGCGAGATATCTTGCCCAAATTGATCAACACAATGATCGGCGCGAACCTTTATCCATCTATCTTTTAAAGCATATTCAGATGAGATGGTGTCCCATTTCTTTAAAGTCATGACTTGAACTCGCCTGTTTCAATTCGCCCGTTAAAATATACATTACTAAAACAAAAAAGGCGGCACATCTGCGCCGCCTTTTGAAGAATTACAAAATGTAATTGCTTATTCTGCAGCAGCTTCCTCAGTTGCAGCTTCTGCTGCTTCTTCTTCAGCGGCAGCAGCAGCCTCTGCAGCAGCTTCTTCAGCTTTTGCAGCAGCTTCATCAACACGCTCTTGCGCTTTTTTACCCAATTTAGCTTTATTCGGGTTGTTGCGTGGCTCGCGCTTTAGAAGACCAGCTTCGTCAAGGAAACGGTGAACACGATCTGTTGGTTTCGCACCGCTTTCAAGCCAGAATTTTACGCGCTCTTCATTCAAACCAACACGGTTTTCATTGTCTTTGCCCAACATTGGGTTCCAGTGACCGATTTGCTCGATGAAACGGCCATCACGTGGTGAACGCACGTCAGCGACGACGATGTGGTAGTAAGGACGTTTTTTGGAGCCACCGCGGGCCAAACGAATTTTAGTTGCCATTTTATTTTCCTTCTCTAATGACGTTTGATGCATCAATCTTTTGCATCGGATTTGTTGTCGCGAAGATTATCCTCGCGCCTGTTTATGGTGCTGAATGACTTCCTTGATGATGAATTCAAGAAATTTCTCAGCGAAATCGGGGTCAAGGTTCGAACGTTCTGCCAAACGTCTTAACCGATCGATCTGTTCACCTTCACGCTTCGGATCCGAAGGCGGGAATTCGTGATTTGCTTTGAGCTTGCCCACTTCTTTGGTCACGCGAAAACGCTCCGCCAAAATGTGCACTAGGGCTGCATCAAAATTATCGATAGATGCGCGCAATTCTAAAAGTTGGTCTATTGGAGATTGTTCGCTCATGCGTACCTCTCTAAAAATTCTTCTTTTGGCAAGTGGCGCCAGATATCGCACGGCTTATCATTGATCACCGCGTTTTGTTTCTCATTTGTTGCGCCCAACTTTTTGGCAAGATTTTGCGATGCAGGGTTTTTCTCATCAATCAAGCTAATCGCTATTGTCCAGCCCAAACGCTCATAGGCAAATTTAAGCGCGGCTGTAGCTGCCTCAATCGCATAACCTTTGCCTTGCGCAGATTTCAAAAAACCATAGCCAATTTCATTATCTGGCCAGCCTTCTGGGCGCCAAGGACCACAGAAACCAATTGTTTGACCCGAAGATTTCTCCTCAACGCAAAAAAGACCAAATCCGCGCAAAACCCAATGACCTAATATGCCTGCTAAAATCCGCCAAGCCTGATAGGCAGGCATCTGCCCACCAATAAAACGGGCAGTGTCTTCATCACCAAAAATCTCAGCGATAAAACCAAAGTCGCGCTCTTCAAAGCCGCGCAAGACGAGTCTATCCGTCTCAATACTTGGTATGTTGATGGAAAGGCTCATATTTACTTCTTACCCTTTGGCAAACCAGGCAGACCCGGAAGGCCACCACCGCCCAAACCAGGCAATCCACCGCCAGGACCACCAAGACCTGCAGCTTTGGCTTGTTTTTGCAGCTCTTCGAGCTGTTTGGGATCCATATTGGACAGATCAGGCATGCCGCCCATCCCCCCAGGCATACCGCCACCCATTCCCGGCATGCCCATTTTGCCGCCGAGGGCGCCGAGCGCCTGCTTCATCATACCGCCGCCTTTTTTGCCGCCCATAGCTTTCATCATGTCACCCATTTGGCGATGCATTTTCAAAAGCTTGTTGATGTCGGCAGCCGTTGTGCCGGAACCTGCTGCAATGCGTTTCTTGCGAGAATTTTTCAAGAGCTCCGGATTGGTGCGCTCTTTCTTGGTCATGGATGAAATGATGGCAAGTTGACGATCAAAAATCTTGTCATCCAAACCGGCGGCAGCCATTTGATTTTTCATTTTACCCATACCAGGCATCATGCCCATAATGCCGCCCATGCCGCCCATGGACTTCATTTGAGTGAGCTGCTCGGCAAGATCGTTCATATCGAACTTTCCGGCCTTCATGCGTTTTGCCATATTCGCAGCTTTTTCAGCGTCAATGGTTTCAGCAGCTTTTTCAACGAGCGAGACGATATCGCCCATGCCCAAAATACGGTCGGCAATACGCTTTGGATGGAACTCTTCAAGCGCATCCATCTTTTCGCCAACACCAATCAATTTGATCGGCTTACCAGTCACGGCACGCATTGAAAGCGCTGCACCGCCACGGCCATCACCATCCATACGCGTTAAAACAAGACCGGTAATGCCAACGCGATCATCAAAATTGCGTGCGAGGTTCACCGCATCCTGTCCCGTAAGGGAATCGGCAACAAGAAGAATTTCATGCGGATTGGCTTTGGTTTTGATATCCGCCATTTCCTGCATCAATGGCTCATCAATGCTTGTGCGGCCCGCCGTATCCAAAATCACCACATCATGACCACCAAGCTTTGCGGCTTGCACAGCGCGTGCTGCGATATCTGTCGGCGATTGACCTTCGATAATTGGCAAAGTGTCGGTATCAGTTTGCTCACCCAATTGGCGCAATTGCTCTTGCGCTGCCGGACGGCGCGTATCAAGCGAAGCCATAAGGACTTTTTTACGGTCACGAGAAGCTAAACGCGCAGCAATCTTACCGGATGTTGTGGTCTTACCAGAACCTTGCAGACCGACCATCATAATCACAACAGGTGCCGGTGCATTTAGATCAATCGACACACCTTCCGTGCCGAGCATATCAACAAGTTCGTCATGCACGATTTTAACAACCATCTGCCCTGGCTTGATGGATTTTAAAATCTCAGCGCCAACAGATTTTTCGCGAACCTTTTCAGTGAAATCGCGAACAACTTCCAAGGCCACATCAGCTTCCAACAATGCACGGCGCACCTCACGCAGAGCCATGGACACATCTTTATCAGATAGTGCACCTCTGCCTGTTAGGCCGTTTAAAATGGAACCCAAGCGGTCCTGAAGATTATCAAACATCTGCTTTATCGTCCTTTTTTCCGTAAAATCCAATGTGATCTTACTAAGAAAATCGTCATCCGCGGCACAAATTTCAACTTTCACCTTTGAAATTGATCAAACCAATGACCAAAGCCAAAACGCACCCGAGGGCGCAACGCGCTGTCGGATGTGAACCTTGGGGATCTCTTTATACCTTTTCGGGTCCCGGTCGGTGGCTTAGAGTTAAAACTCGCAGCTTTCGGATATATGATGCGGCTTAAACAGCAATTGCGTGGATATGTCAAGTTTATAGCGGGTTTCAGCAATCACGTGAGACTTATTATCAGAAGCATGAAATTGAAATCATAAATTCGCAACCCTATCTAGGAGCATGAGCAAAAATCCATATTACCAAGGTCCGGTATCTGATCACTTTGACGGCACCTATTTTTTCAATCCAAATGGCACCCCTCCCGGCAGTTTCAAAGATCTGTTGAAATGGCGTTTTGCCGACAAAACCGACAAAACCTGGCCGGATGAGCAAAAAAGCCCGTTTGACCCTGCAAAACCCGATGTAGCGCTGGCGCAAGATGCCATGCGGCTGACCATGATTGGTCACGCGACATTTCTCATTCAAACCGGTGGGCTCAATATTTTAACCGATCCGGTCTGGTCATTTCGAACCAGTCCTTTCTCGTTTATTGGCCCCAAAAGACGCAATGTTCCGGGCGTAGCCATGGATGATCTACCCAAGATTGATGTGATCCTGCTCACACATAATCATTATGATCATCTAGATTTGGCAACACTCAAACAGCTTCATCAAAAATTTGATCCCTTGGTCATCACCCCGCTCGGCAATGATAAAATCGTTCATAAAGCCATCCCTAATATGAAGATCCAAACCGGTGATTGGGGTGATATCGCAGAATTTGCTAGCGTTAAGTTCCATTTCGAACCCTGCCATCACTGGTCAGCACGTGGTATGAATGATCGCCGAATGGCGTTATGGGCCGCCTTTGTGATCGAAGGCCTTGCGGGCAAACTTTATCATATCGGCGATACCGGATTTCATGATGGGATTAATTATCGCGCAGCAAGTGAGAAACACGGCGAATTCCGAGCAAGTATCTTGCCGATTGGCGCCTATGAACCACGCTGGTTCATGCAGCACCAACATCAAAACCCCTCAGAAGCGGTTGAAGGTTTTAAGCTTAGTAATTCAAAATATGCAGCTGGCCATCACTTCGGCACGTTCAAACTCACCAATGAAGCCATTCATGAGCCGGTTGAGCATTTAACCAGAGCCCTAGAACAAAGTTCGATTGAGCCTAATCGTTTCCGGCCAATGCGCCCTGGTGAAGTTTGGGATATCCCAAAATCTTAGGACTAAAGACTTGGGTGTTTTGATCCATTTGCGACCCCAGCATCGATAAACTTGCAATATCTACGTCAAAAAGTGCGACATTTTTGGCTTTTTTGACGAAAAAATATTGCAGTTGTGTCCAAAAAGGATACACAACATGTCGAACAAAACAAAAGCGTGGATCAATGATCCCCGTAAAACTAGCCTGTAAACCTAGAAAGAGTATCGTCTTGTCTAATTCTAAACCTGTCACACTTGATGCACATCCTGGTCGTAATGCGCAAGCCATCGGCATAGCGCGTGAACTAGGTACAGATATTAACCTGATCCACAAGCCCTCGGTGGGTGTGATCGGCACGAAAGGCGATAGCCAGTGCTATATGGGTGTGCAGGACAAGGTAGAAGCCATTCACCAAAACCTCTTGGACAATATTGGTGATGAAGAAGGCAAAATGGCGCTCCGTCTGGTGCAGCCTGAATACACGATTGCGACATCTGACGGTATTCGCAATGGCACACGCGAAATGCGCTATTCACTCATAGGCCGTGAAGTCACCAATGACAGTGTGTGTGAGCATTTAAGTGCAACAGGTTTGGGCGGCACAATCGCTGTTGTGGCCTGTGACAAACCACCTGTCGGCACATTGTCTGGCATTTTGGAACATAATCAGCCAGCTATCATTATGTCTGATGGTTCGATCCATCCAGGTACGCATCCTGACACGAATGAACCGATTGATATCGTATCTGCCTATCAAGTGGCGGGTCACGATGATGCTGATTACAAATTTAAAGTCTCATGCGCGGCATGTCCTGGTATTGGCAGCTGTGGCGGCATGTTTACCTATAACACAATGCAAACATTTATCGGTGTTGCGGGCATGCAACCATTACATATGGTTGCCCCAGCATCTGATGATCGTCGTCGTTATGAGCAATTCCCAGCTGAACTTGTTCAGCATTTGAAAAATCTGATTGATAAACAAATCTTGCCACGCGACATCGTCACTCGCGATTCCTTGCGCAATGCATTGATTGTTGCGATGGCCGTTGGTGGTTCAACCAATGTGATCTTGCACATTCCAGAAATTGCCCGCGCTGCTGGCTTTGAACATTTCTGGCGTGATGTCATGACACCAGATGAGTTTAATCATCTGTCAAAACACGAAGTTCCAGTGCTTACAGACGCGCGCCCTTATGGCCGCTATTCCATGGTCGATATCGATGCCGTCGGTGGTGTTCAAGTGATCGTGCGTGAACTATTGGATGCAGGTCTTCTCAATGGCGACACAATGACATGTACCGGAGAAACATTGGCTGAGCAGGTTGAAAGCCTCAACACACCAAAAGCTGATGGCAAAGTCATCTACCCAGCTGAAAAACCTTATAAACCAACAGGTGGTTTGCGTCTCTTGGGTGGCAACCTATCACCTGATTTCGGCGCCGTGCTTAAATTGGCTGGCGTTGAAGGTGGTCTTGAAAACAATGTCTTTAAAGGCAAAGCCAAAACCTTTGCTGGCGAGCAGGCACTTCTTGATGAGTTGGAGCAGCGCCCTGAGCGTTTTGAAAATAATGACATTGTCATCGTTCGCTATGAAGGTCCAAGCGGTGCGCCGGGCATGCCTGAGATGCTTGATTCCACATCACGTATCACAACGCTTTGTCGCGAGCGCGGTATCGTTGTCGCACTCATGACAGATGGCCGCTTCTCTGGTGGTTCTGTTGGTCTTGTGATTGGTCACGTTGGCCCGGAAGCTGCCATTGCCGGCGCGATTGGCTTGGTGGAAGATGGTGATGAAATCGTCATCGATCTTAATGACAATGTGCTCGATTGTATTCCGCTGAAGGATGATAAAATCCTGGCTGACCGCAAAGCAAAATGGCAGAAAGAAGTTGACGACAATGGCGGCGCGCATCCAAATTGCGGCATTGCCGATACACGTCTACTTCATCGTATGCGTACATCTGCGGTTCCTGCAGTTCGCGGCGGTGGCATGCATCCAAATCGTGAAGTTTGGGTTCGCAACATGCGTTCTGCAGAACCAACAGGTTTTGAACCAAAGAATAAATATCGCTAGATTCGATATTCCAATTTTATGAGACCATGCGCTGGGCTTTTCGGTCTTGCGCATGGTCTTTTTATTTGAGCTAGGAAATTCAAACACCCGACACTATATTGGGGCCTTGAATGGATAAATGATATGACTGAACACGTTCCTTTCGCCAAAATGAATGGCGCTGGCAATGAGATTTTAGTGGTAGACATGCGCGGAAGACCCACGCCTTTCACGCCGCAGGCTGCGGTTAATTTAGCCCAGAACGAAGCGACCAAATTCGATCAAATCATGGCCATTCATGACCCGCGCGTCGCAGGTACCGACGCCTATGTCATGATCTTAAATTCTGATGGATCTGAAGCCCAAGCGTGTGGCAATGGCACGCGTTGTGTCGTTCAAGCATTATCCGCTGAAACTGGCAAAGATGCGTTCACCTTCCAAACACTTGCCGGCATTTTGACTGCCAAGGAACATGCAACAGGTTTGATCTCAGTTGATATGGGTGAACCTGAATTTGCCTGGGACAAAGTTCCGCTCGAAGAAGAATTTGCCGACACACGCAAAATCGAATTGCAAATCGGACCCATTGACGATCCGATCCTTCATTCGCCTTCTGTGATGTCTATGGGCAACCCCCATGCGATCTTCTGGGTCGATGAAGATGTCTGGTCCTATGATCTTGGAAAATTCGGACCGCTGCTTGAAAATCATCCGATCTTCCCCGAGCGCGCCAATATCTCGATTGCGCAATTAACGGGTGAGAACCAAATGGAGATGCGCACATGGGAACGCGGTGCAGGCCTCACATTGGCATGTGGGTCGGGCGCATGTGCTGTTGCCGTGAGCGCCGCGCGGACAGAACGCACAGGCCGCAATGTCTCACTGAAAGTGCCAAGCGGCGCTGAACTTTCCATTAAATGGAAAGACAATAATCATGTCATCATGACAGGCCCGGCTGAATGGGAATGGTCCGGCATGCTGAACCCTGAAACCGGTGACTGGGTTCGGGATCAGGAGTAAGTTACGCGCCTCACCTTAAGGACACTGCTGCATAATGCCTGGAATGGGCCCACCGGCTGCGCAAATCGTACCGCCCCAGGCAAAGGCTTCGGAAACGAAACCATTTCGGCCTCTGTTATATTTGACCTTAAACCAGTCAAAGCCTTGGTAATTGTTGCCCATATTTTCAACGATATAAATCTCTTCATACTGCCCCAGCTTTTGTAATCTCCGGCCATTGGGTGATGGTTGCTCGCGAATAATCGTTTCATATGCAAACCCATCGGAGAGACCATAACTCTCACTATTAATGATAGCAGCTTGTTGATCATTTGATTGCGCGGCAAATTCGCAACTTATTACTAAGCCACTGCCTTTAAATTCAATTTCAGCGCCGTAAGCAGAGACATAGATCGATAGCTTCCCATTGCTGTAAGTTGTCACATCGCCTTCATCACCCACATAAGGGATTTGCTCGGACGGATCCTGGTAGGCTTCCATCGCAACAAAATTGTCAAACACATAAAGGTTTTCACCCAGCGAATAGCCATCGCGCTGTAGGAAAGTTCCTGGAGGAATGCGACAGGTATAAGTAGGTTCGGGAGAGGCATAAGCATGAACACTTGCCAAAAGTGTTAAAATCAACCCCGCCAATAACAATTTGATTTTTGACAATTTTTCTCTCCCCAGATCATCGCTTGGCTAGAAGGTAAACCGACTAAGATCGCAAAATCAAGCAGGTTGATCCCGACCACATAGGAGATTGATGGCTGCAGGGGTAATTCACGACTGGCAATTTCGACTCACATGAGCCATATAGGCTCTATGTCTGATGATAGAAACGTAAAAACGCTCACATTTGGCTGTCGCCTCAACACCTATGAAACACAAGTGATGAAACGCGAAGCCGATAAAGCCGGTCTGAAAAACGCGATTTTGGTCAATACCTGCGCGGTGACCGGCGAAGCTGTGCGTCAGGCAAAACAGGCAATCCGTAAAGCGCGACGCGAGAATCCAGACGCCCGTATCATCGTATCAGGTTGTGCTGCGCAAACCGAACCTGAAACCTTTGCCAATATGGACGAGATTGATCTCATCATTGGCAATGACGACAAGCTTAAAAGCCAATCCTATCGCGCGCTGCCAGAGTTTGGCGTCAATAATTTCGAAAAGGTGCGCGTCAACGACATCTTTGAGGTGGAAGAAAACGCACCGCAAATGGTGGATGCGATTGAGGGTCACACACGCGCTTTTGTGCAGGTTCAAAATGGTTGCGATCATCGCTGCACATTTTGCATCATTCCCTATGGTCGCGGCAATTCAAGATCTGTGCCGATGGGCGCCGTTGTCGATCAGGTTAAAAATCTTTGCGCCAATGGTTATCGCGAGATCGTTCTGACAGGTGTTGATGCAACAAGTTACGGTGCAGATCTTCCCGGAACGCCATCGCTTGGCCGTCTTGCCAAAACCATTATCAAACAAGTACCAGATCTCAATCGCTTACGATTATCATCAATCGATAGTATCGAAGCTGATCAAGATCTCTTTGATCTGATTGCAGACGAAGAGAAGTTTATGCCGCATCTGCATCTATCGCTGCAACATGGCGCGGATATGATCTTAAAACGCATGAAGCGTCGACATTTACGCCAGGATGCGATTGAGTTTTGCACCAAAGTACGAGAATTACGCCCGGATATGAGTTTAGGTGCCGACATTATTGCAGGCTTTCCAACCGAAACTGATGAGATGTTTGAAGAAAGCCTCACATTGGTCGATGCGTGCGAAATATCGCTTTTACATGTGTTCCCATTTAGTCCGCGCGAAGGCACACCTGCTGCCAAAATGCCTCAGCTCGATCGAAGCATCATCAAGCAACGTGCAGCCAAATTGCGGGCAAAGGGTGAAACGGCTTATCAAAAGCATTTAGAAAAAATGGCCAATTCCGGCCAAAAATCAAAGGTCTTAATTGAAAAATCGGGCATGGGCCGAACCGAAAACTTCACCATGGTTGAAATTTTCGATGAAAACGGTGGAGTGTTGGACGCGCTGCCAACCGGTGCAATTGTCACCGCCACCATTAATGGCCACAATGGCAAACAATTATCTGCTGTTGCAAAGCAAGCAGATCTCAAACAAGTGTTCAGCGAGGCGTAGTCTTTTATGGCGATGGGCTTTATCAAAAAAGTGTTTTCTTTCGGCAATAAAAAAGTCGAGGAGAAAAAAGACGACGTTGAAAAGAAAAATGTGGTGCCTGAGGCCATCCAGACCCACGAAGTCATTACCATTGGCCTAAGCTCAGATGACGAGACCAAACCGGAAACGACGCCTGAAACTGATGTCACTGAGCCACTGAGTGAACCGGATGACAATGTTACAGACAGCGCTGAAGCCGAAGCTGAAGCGCCTATCGGTGAACAAGTCATAGATCAGCCGGAAGAAACGCCATCAGTAGAAGAAGCGCCGCAACCTTCTGAAGACATCACCGAAGAAATAACTTCTGAGCCCGTCGCCCCTGAACCTGAAAAAATCGCGGAAATTGCCCCAGAGCCAGAGCCAGAGCCAGAGCCAGAGCCAGAGCCAGAGCCAGAGCCAGAGCCAGAGCCAGAGCCAGAGCCAGAGCCAGA
>JAEPMD010000004.1:114658-154017 GCA_017644105.1 Rhizobiaceae bacterium
AGAGAAAATTGCGTCAGCGCCTGTCGAGGATCAAGAAAAAACGGATGATCCATCCGAAAAAACTGATCCTGAACCCAGCAAGAAAGTTGCTGTGTCTGACACTGTGTCTGAAGTCGAGACACCCCAAGAACCTGACACGCCCGTGTCACCAGAGGAGCCAAAACTCAGCTGGTTCAAACGTTTGCGCAAAGGTTTGTCGCGCACGTCCAATCAGCTCTCTGAGCAGATCACAGGAATTTTCACCAAGCGGAGGCTGGATGAGGACACCTTGCAGGATTTGGAAGATGTGCTGATTCAATCTGACCTTGGACTTGAGACAGCTATTCGCATCACTGACACGTTAGCCTCCACCCGCTATGGCAAGGATGTCAGCACAGAAGATGTGACCTCGATTATGGCTTCTGAAATTGAGAAGGTTTTGTCACCGGTGGCCATACCACTTGAGCTTGATCTATCGCACAAGCCGCATGTGATTTTAGTGGTTGGCGTGAATGGCACCGGCAAGACCACGACGATTGGCAAATTGGCTGCGAAGCTTACTGATGGTGGGTTAAACGTCATGCTCGCAGCCGGTGATACATTCCGCGCCGCGGCGATTGAACAGCTTCATATTTGGGGTGAGCGCACAAACTCCCCAGTCGTGTCATCCAAACTGGGTGCGGATGCGGCAGGCTTGGCATTTGACGCCTTTGAACAAGCCAAAGCCGCGGGCTCTGATGTGTTGATCATCGACACGGCCGGGCGATTGCAGAACAAAGCTGAATTAATGGACGAACTTGAAAAAATCGTGCGCGTTCTTGGTAAGCATGATCCAGAAGCCCCGCATACTGTCTTGCAAACATTGGATGCCACAACGGGTCAAAACGCGTTGAACCAGGTTGAAATTTTCCGCAATGTCGCAGGCGTCAATGGTCTTGTGATGACCAAACTTGATGGCACTGCACGCGGTGGTATTTTGGTGTCCATCTCTGCCAAACATAAGCTACCGGTTTATTTTGTCGGTGTGGGAGAAGGTGTGGATGATCTTGAACCATTTGAAGCGCATGAATTTGCGCAAGCATTGGCTAATAGCGGTGCCGACGAACAATAATCGACTAGGGAAAAGAAAAACCGCCACTTCAAGAAGTGACGGTTTTTAGGTACCGGTGGGAGACCGGATTTTATCCGCATGAATGGTCGAAAAACATGCGAAGCGCTCCTCGTGTCTTTTTGCAGGGTGACAATGGAGCTACAAATAAAGAAGAGGGGGGACTTTATTTGTTAATCTCATATACGGTCACAATCCGTATATGGATCATGTGATCAGATTATTTATTTGAAAAAATCTGAATCCGGTCCTCGCACGTAGAGTTGATAAAGGCATGACTTGTAATCACCGCCTTTTCATCATATCTGCAGAAGAGTTATTTGAACAAATATTGGAACACTTTATGAGTGACACACAAATCAGTGAGAAACCACCTATCAACCCAGTGCTAAAAATGTCGCTGGAGCTTGGTCCACTTGTCGTGTTCTTTTTCGCCAATTCACGCGGTGAATGGCTCGCAGAAAGGTTTCCGGCTCTCGCTGAGCTCGGCGGTCCGATTTTCATTGCGACAGCCCTTTTTATGGCCGCGACCAGCATTTCTCTCGCCGTATCATGGGTGCTCACACGCACCATTCCGATCATGCCGCTTATAACCGGCGTGATTGTTCTTATTTTCGGCGCACTCACACTCTGGCTACAAGATGAGACCTTCATCAAAATGAAGCCTACCATTGTGAATACGCTCTTTGGTTCAACGCTTTTAATCGGCCACCTCTTTGGCAAATCCTTCTTGCGTTATGCTTTCGATGCAGCGTTTAACTTAGATGATGAAGGTTGGAAGAAGCTCACCATTCGTTGGGGTATTTTCTTTTTCTTCCTGGCAGCGATTAACGAAATTGTCTGGCGTAATTTTTCGACGGATTTCTGGGTCGCGTTTAAAGTCTGGGGCGTCATGCCAATTAGTATGATCTTTATGGTTTTCCAGATGCGCGTTGTTATGCAGCATTCATTGGATAATGATACAGACGACGTGAAAGCCTAGTTTCAGGTTATCACACCCCAATTATCTTTCGGCTTTTGCGAATAGCAATGGTGTTGAGCAATGTTGCCATCAACATGTAGATCGCAATCCAAAGCATCTGGTCTTCAAACGAAACACCAATATCAATCAGCCACCCGGTGAGGCCCGGGCCAATGGCTGACCCCAACACCATGGCAACAGCTGCCATCGCTTTGATCGAACCTAGATATTGCGTGCCAAAATATTCCGCCCAAAAAGCAGCTGATAAGGTTGATTGAAGTCCCGCCGTGATCGCCATAATGGAGATTGCGATCGCAGCCCCAAATAAGCTGTCAACATACCAAAACAAAATGAAGCTCACGGCATAGGGAAAGACATAAAACTGCATCAAGAGACCTGACTTGAACCGATCAATTACCCAGCCAGACGTCATCGTGACAAGAACTGATAATCCCGTCAGCAATGGAAATAGCGACACAAGTTGCAAATGTGTCCAGCCTTTAAATTCAGCAAAATGCACTTGGTGGAAAAAGAAGGACGTTCCAAAAATCGCGGGCCCGACATAGGCTGGCATTATGAGCCAAAACAGCCAGTGCTTTAAAACTTCATTACGTGTACAGTGCCGATCTTGCATCCCCGTTGAATTGTTTTCTTTGGCAACTGCTTGCGGTGTGCGTTCTCTCAACAAAAGGATATAAAATAACGGTGCAGCGCAAAGCACAATCACTGCCGCAATCACCCAGGATTGTCGCCATCCGATCATGGTGGAAAGTGCAACAAAGGATAAGGGCAATATGGCCTGCCCAAAAGCAAATCCAAGCGCTGCAAACGCCAAGGCGCGTCCACGCGTGGCGACAAACCAGCGCGCCATCGCGACCATGGAAATATGCGAGGACATTCCCTGACCAAACAAGCGCAATGCAAAAACTGCAAAGATTAACAAAAACGCAGAGGAAATAACGGACATAAACAAACATGCAAGCACTAGACACATCATCACGATGACGCTTAGCGTGCGCGCTCTGAAGATATCCGTCAGCCCGCCAACAAAAAACATGGTGAAGGCTGAGATCAAAGTTCCGATCATATAAATGCCGCCCCATTCACCATGAGTAAGCGAGAACTCACTTTGCAGCTCACCTGCATAGATGGAGACAAAATAGGTCTGACCAAACGAGCTTAAAAATGCCAGCAAAAAGCCAGCGATCAACCATCTAAAATTTTCTCGGATAAAAATGAGGCTTTCCATAAGATCATCCATAGCAGAAATGCGGTATTACGATAGGCTGAGCACGAATTTTGTTGCCTTGAAACTGCAATTGACAAATAGGCCGCAAAATTTTCTTGCCTTTCATTATTTATTTCTATAATTCTAGAAATATAGAAATAATGGATTGATCATGGAAAATTTTGTTGCCGCTGAATCCTTTTCGGCCATGGGGTCTGAATCCCGTTTAGATGTATTAAAAGTACTCGTGCGTGCCGGCAATAAAGGTTTGCCTGTCGGTGCGATTGGTGAGCGGACGAAGATACCAGCGTCAACGCTTAATCATCATCTGAAATTTTTGACCGCTGCAGGTTTGATTACCCAAACCAAAAATGGTCGCATTATCACCAATACCGCCAATTTTGATCATCTAACCGCGCTCGCAGAATTTATTCTAAGCGAATGCTGTATTGAGGAAAACGAAGATGAGTGACATTGCCGCAAAACAGTCTGTCCCGTTCACCAGCACACTTAAGCGTTTGAAATCACCGTGGACAATCACAATCGCCATCCCAATCTTAGTTGCGATTTTGGATGTCACAAATCTGGTTCCAATCGTCGAATTTGCCGTCATTGCGTTCTTAAATACGCTTCCCTACGTGCTCTTTGCGGTTATTCTCATCGCATCCTTAAAGGCAGCAGGCGCTGAAGCGTCCATTGCCCGCGCATTTCAAGGGCGCAAAAATTACATGATTTTACTCGCAGCGCTATTTGGTGGCTTGGCACCCTTTTGCTCTTGCGAAGTGATCCCCTTTATCGCTGGTCTTTTGGCCGTAGGCGCACCTTTATCTGCCGTCATGGCATTCTGGCTATCATCCCCATTAATCGACCCGCCAACCCTCCTCATTACTGCAGCCGCCTTGGGCTGGCCCTTTGCCATTGGTAAAGCGGTCTCCGCAGTCGCACTTGGTTTGTTCGGTGGCTTTGCCATGAAGCTTCTCATTGGCACGGGTCAATTTTCCCAACCCTTGCGCCAATATCAGCAAAAAGGGTGTGGTTGTGGCCCCAATCCTTTTGATGGCAAACCGCAATGGAAATTTTGGCAGGAAGAAAACCGCCGCAATACATTCAAAATTGAGTTCATCGATAACGCGTTATTTTTGGTCAAATGGTTGGCTCTTGCCTATATGCTCGAAGCTATTCTAGTCACTTATGTGCCCGCGTCACTCATTGCAGGTGTTGTTGGCGGCGAAGGCATCGTACCAATCGCAACAGCTGCGATAGTCGGAATGCCCGCTTATCTCAATTCCTATATCGCACCGCCGCTTTTATCGGGATTAATGGATCAAGGCATGAGCGCAGGAGCAGCCATGGCATTTATGGTGGCAGGAGCTGTCAGTTCGGTTCCTGCAATGGCAGCCGTTTGGTCATTAGTAAAACCAAAAGTCTTTTCCGCTTATCTCATATTTGGTGTGAGTGGAGCCATTATTTCAGGCGTAATTTTCCAGCTTATTGCTTAGCAAGCTCAGCTTCTAAGACCGGCATGATTTTATCGGCAAGCGCGGCATCCGTAATCGGGCCGATATGCTTATAGATAATCGTGCCATCTGGTGCGATGACGAAAGTTTCAGGCACACCATAAACGCCCCAATCAATCGTTGCCTCTCCGGTGGAATCAACACCAACGGCAGTGTAGGGATTACCGAGACCGGTTAAAAACTGTGCTGCATTAAAGGGTTTGTCTTTATAATTTAACCCGACAATGTTTAGGCGCTGATCTTTGGCAAGATCGACGAGAAACGGATGTTCTTGACGGCAAGGCACACACCATGACGCCCAGACATTGAGCAAGGTGAGCTTTCCTGTAATTGCCTCATCATTGAGCGCCGGCAGATCAAATCGCTCGAGGGCGGGTAGATCAATCGACGGTGCTTTTTCCCCAATTAACACCGATGGCAGGACTTGTGCGTTACGACCTGATGTCAGCTGCAGATAGAAAAATATCGCAAGCGCACCGAAGATAATCAGTGGAGAAAACACGATCAGTTTTTGAAAGAAACTGCGTTGCGGCTTTTGATCAATATCGTCAGACAAAGGGAATTACCTTTAAGAATTTTGCTCAGAGCGTCGTTTCACACCTGCAGCTTCTAATCGCGCCAATTCAGCCTTGCGTGCTTTACCATCCAAAAGAATCCAGGCAATCACAACACCCAGCACAAGAACGGCTGCCGCATAGGACAAGAAGACAAACATTTCATGTGACATATCTTACTCTCCTAAGACGCAGAACGCGCGGCTAAGCGTCGGAGCGAGCGCACGCGACGGCGCCAGATCTCATTGCGCATCGCCATAAAATGCAGGGTAAAAAACAGCATGGTAAAGGCTATCGCCATCACCAAAAGCGGATATAACAAGCTAGCATGAATGGTTGGCCCATCAAGACGAACAACACTTGCTGGCTGATGAAGCGTGTTCCACCAATCAACGGAGAATTTGATAATCGGGATATTTAACCAGCCGACAATGGTAATGATCGCGACAGTTCTTGCGGATTTTGCCGGATCATCCATTGCGCGGGTGAGCGCCATCAGACCCAGATACATCAGTAACAGCACAAATACCGACGTTAGCCTGGCGTCCCAGACCCACCAAGCACCCCACATGGGCCGACCCCATAAAGAGCCTGTCGCAAGGGCAATAATTGTAAAAGCTGCACCCAACGGTGCCGCTGCGCGTGATGCCACATCCGCCAAAGGATGTCGCCATACCAGCGTGCCAATGGATGATATTGTCATAACCGTGTAACACATCATGCAAAGCCACGCGGCGGGCACGTGAATAAACATGATCTGAACGGTGATACCTTGCTGGTAATCCTCTGGTGCAGTGAAGGACATATAAAGACCAACTGCAAATAAGATCAGCGTAATTCCCCACATCCACGGCAGGAGCTTGCCAGACAAATGCAAAAACTTTGTCGGATTGGCCAAATCGCTCGGGCGCTGGATGGAAAGATCAAGCTGGTTCATAGTGTTTTTTTAAACCCTTACGAAGCGTTGTGCAATCAGTCAGTTGAGGCGCGTATCGCCGCAGCCGCAGCCAATGGGCCGATCACCGCAAAAAACAGAGTAATTGCACATAAAATCAAAAACGGCGGCAAAAATGGGGCAGGTTCTTCAACTGCTGCATAAGCTGCACTGACGCCAAAGATCAAAACCGGGATCGCAAGCGGCAAAATGAGGATCGATACAAGCAATCCACCGCGCGGTAGTGTGACAGCCACTGCTGCACCAACAGCACCAATAAAGGTGATTGCGGGAGACCCGACAAGCAAAGTTGCGCTCACAGCACCAATTGAGAGCAAATCCATATTCATCAAAAGCCCAAGCAAAGGTGTTGCCAGAACCAAGGGCAGACCTGTGGCCACCCAATGTGCCACGCATTTAATAAACACCGTAACTATAAACGGTGTTTCCTGCATGAGCATAATATCAAGTGATCCATCATCGCGTTCAGCCTGAAATAATCGATCAAGGCCCAAAAGCGTTGAGAGCAATGCCCCGATCCATAACATTGCAGGACCTATGCGCTGCAAAAAATTAAGATCCGGCCCAACTGCAAAGGGCACAACGGCTATTACAGCCAAAAAGAACAAAACTCCCAATAAGGCGCCGCCGCCACTGCGCATTGCGAGTTTGATGTCACGCCAAAACAAGGACATTAAAAATAATCCTCTTGAATGGGTGGTGGTGTCATTTCCAACTGTTTGACCTCTTTAAACCCAAGCGGAACATGCGTCGCTGCGATAACAATCCCGCCCTTTTCGAGATATGAATTGGTCATCTGGGCAAAGCGATCGCTTGAGGCTTTATCAAGTGCAGCTGTGGGTTCATCTAAGAGCCAAACCGGTCGGTAAGAGACGAACAGTTTTGCCAAAGCAATTCGGCGGCGTTGTCCTTGCGACAAAAATCCGAAAGGCAGATCCAGCGTATGCGACAAACCAAGCAATTCTGCCGCCTCTTCTGGTGATAAGCTCGTGTGTGAACCTGTGCCTTCTTGCGCCATGTTACTTTGCCAGAAAGATAAATTCTCCAAAACCGTCAGCTCGGCCTTCATCGCATTTTTATGACCGATATAGTGGCAATATTCACAGTTTGGCCTTGGTTCAGGATCATTTGTTTTAATCTCAAACGTGCCGCTTTCGATGGGCAATAAACCTGCTAGAGCGCGCAAAAGCGTAGATTTTCCGACACCATTTGGTCCCGAAACCGTCAACGATTCCGTTGGCGCAAGCTCAAACGAAACATCCGAGAATATAAGCTGCTCACCTCGCTTAACGCTTAAATTTTGAGCAAATATGCGCATCGTAAACCTTCTTGGCACTAAATTTTGCGTGAAGTCTCAGAAAATTCGATAAAATCGCTATCCAACCTCTAGGCGAATTGATTAAAATTTTTTATAAATCGCTCAATAACGTAAGCGACCGACGTTAATTCTAGTCAATGCCGAACAAGGTTATAAAGACCTTATGCGGATAGCGGAAGGGTCGTAACCGCATTTGTTGAATGCTTTTTTTCAAAGCATTAACGCGCACTTCCAGAATTCGGCAAGAAAAATGAAAGTGGACTTTAATGGCAAAATCCCTTGATAGCTTCAATTGTCGCTCGACACTCACCGCCGCTGGCAAAGAATATACCTATTTTGATTTGAAAGTTGCGGAAGAAAACGGGCTCAAAGGTATTTCAAATCTTCCCTTTTCCATGAAAGTTTTACTTGAAAATCTTCTTCGTAATGAAGATGGGCGTTCGGTGACCAAGCAAGATATCGAAAACGTTGCCGCATGGCTCGATAGTAAGGGCAAAGACGGCAATGAGATTGCCTACCGCCCGGCTCGTGTACTCATGCAGGATTTCACTGGCGTGCCAGCGGTTGTGGATTTGGCGGCTATGCGTGATGCGATGGTTAATTTGGGTGGCGACCCCGAAAAGATTAACCCACTTGTACCCGTTGATCTTGTGATTGATCACTCTGTCATTGTGGACAAGTTTGGAACTCCAACCGCCTTTGACCAGAATGTGGAACTTGAATACCAACGCAATGGTGAACGTTACCGCTTCCTCAAATGGGGTCAGCAAGCCTTCCAAAACTTCCGCGTTGTGCCTCCTGGCACTGGCATCTGCCACCAGGTTAATTTGGAATATCTTGGCCAAACCGTGTGGACCAAAGAAGAAGATGGCGAGACCGTCGCCTATCCAGACACATGTGTCGGTACCGATAGTCATACCACCATGATCAATGGTTTAGGTGTGCTTGGCTGGGGCGTTGGTGGCATTGAAGCAGAAGCTGCCATGCTAGGACAACCGGTTTCCATGTTGTTACCTGAAGTTATTGGCTTCAAACTCACAGGCAGCGTTAAGGAAGGCGTCACCGCAACAGACATCGTTCTCACCGTGGTTCAAATGCTCCGCCAGAAAGGCGTGATAAGTAAATTTGTTGAATTTTTCGGCGATGGGCTCGATTCCATGACCTTGGCGGACCGCGCCACCATTGGAAATATGAGCCCTGAATATGGTGCGACTTGCGGCTTTTTCCCAACCGATAATGAAACAATTCGATATTTAACAATGTCTGGCCGTGATGAAGATCGCATCGCACTTGTAGAAGCCTATTACAAGGCACAAGGCATGTGGCGCGAAGGCGATGGCTCAGACATTATCTTTACCGATACGCTAGAGCTCGACCTGAGTGATGTTGTACCATCCATGGCTGGGCCAAAACGCCCAGAGGGACGTATCGCGCTCGAAAATATATCATCTGGCTTCGCAACAGCTTTAGCAGACGAATATAAAAAGCCAAATCAATTGAACGACCGTTATGATGTTGAAGGCGAAGATTATGATCTGGGTCATGGCGATGTGGCCATTGCAGCGATTACATCCTGTACCAATACATCAAACCCATCCGTTCTCATTGCGGCAGGCCTTATGGCGCGAAATGCCGTTGAAAAAGGTCTGGATTCCAAACCTTGGGTCAAAACATCTTTGGCACCAGGATCACAAGTGGTCGCTGAATATCTGGAGGCATCCGGCTTGCAGGATTATTTGGATCAGATTGGCTTTAACCTTGTGGGATTTGGCTGCACAACATGTATCGGTAATTCTGGCCCTCTTAACCCACCGATCTCAAAAACCATCAATGATAAAGGTTTGATCGCAGCTGGTGTGCTCTCCGGTAACCGAAATTTTGAGGGTCGCATATCACCAGATGTGCAGGCAAACTATCTCGCCTCACCGCCGCTCGTTGTGGCCTATGCTTTGGCGGGCTCAGTTCAAAAGGATCTCACCATTGAACCACTTGGTCAGGATAAAGATGGCAAAGATGTATTCTTGAAAGATATCTGGCCGTCAAACGCTGAAATCCAGGAGTATATTATGAAATATGTCACCCGCGAGCTTTATGCTGCCAAATATGCGGATGTCTTCAATGGTGACGAAAACTGGAAGTCTGTGAAAGTGCCAGCTGGCAATACTTATGCATGGGATAATAATTCAACCTATGTGCAAAACCCACCTTATTTTGTGGGCATGGGCAAGGAAGCAGCTGGGACCACTGATATTCACGACGCACGTGTTTTGGGTCTCTTGGGAGACAAAATTACAACTGACCACATTTCCCCTGCCGGTTCTATCAAAGCGCAATCACCTGCGGGCGAGTATCTCATGGATAATAATGTCGGTGTTGCGGACTTCAACCAATATGGCACGCGTCGTGGTAATCACGAGGTCATGATGCGCGGCACATTTGCCAATATTCGTTTGCGCAATCATATGCTTGGACCAAATGGGCGCGAAGGCGGATATACAATCCACTACCCATCCGCGGAAGAGGTTTCAATCTTTGAGGCCGCCATGCGCTATAAAGCTGAAGGTCGCCCATTGGTCATCTTTGGCGGCGTTGAATATGGCAATGGTTCATCTCGTGACTGGGCGGCAAAGGGCACAAACCTTTTGGGTGTTCGCGCCGTTATCACGCAAAGCTTTGAGCGCATTCACCGATCAAATCTGGTGGGTATGGGCGTTATTCCATTCTGCCTCGAGGAAGGCACATCCTGGGAAAGCTTAAATCTGCAGGGTGATGAGACTGTGACAATCGAAGGCCTGACAGACATTCAGCCGCGCGCGAAGAAAACAGCTGTGATCACCTATGCAGATGGCACGGTGAAGAATGTTCCTATCATTTGTCGTGTCGACACATTGGATGAGGTGGATTACATCAACAATGGCGGTATCTTACATACTGTATTGCGTGATCTGGCGGCATAATCCGCCAACAAGGTCTTTAAAACCGGGGCTCAGCTCCGGTTTTCTATGCCTTAACGACGCAGTTAGCCGCAAATTGTTATGTTAATCACATCGCCGGTGTACTTGCTTCAAAGGTGGTGAGTACCAGATAGATCTGTACCCAGTATAATGCTTTATCGCGATCCTGGCTGCGCTCGGCAACCAGAGCTCTCGTCAATACTTCGGATGCAGCAAGGTCTCCATAGCTATTGTGAATTGATTTAACGATATCTTCAGCTTCTGCATTTGTTGCGCTCATGAAATCCCGACCTGTTTTCAATTCTGAGTACGATCAAACTTTAATGAATTGTCGTTGGTTCGTCACCACGTACATATGTACTAGAAAGCTTGCACGTAACTATTGTATTTTGCTATGAACACTATGTAAGGTTACAGGGACTGTACATGAATAGCGGTGCAAACGATCAGGACACACAGCGAAAGCATGCGTTTGACGCAATTGTTGATGCTAAAGACGTAGAGCATGCGCTGAATTTAATTTGCGAGCTATATCCCATTGGACATTGCACATATCATTTAGCGCAGACAATGGCATCACAGCAGAATGTTGATTCTCCATTTGTGCGAACAACCTACCCTTCCGAAGGGGTGGCAAGGTATCTTTTAAAAGACTATGTAAAAATTGACCCGATATTAAAAGAAGGAATGCTCAGGGCGCTGCCCTATGCGTGGTCAGAGATTGAACCAGATGAAGAAGCGATCGAATTATTGATTGACTTTCAATCACATGGCCTAGGTGCAGGTGGTTATTCCATACCCATCGCCGATAAAGTTGGCCGAAGAGCATTATTTTCGCTCAACGCGTTAGCTGGTGAAAACTCTTGGGACGAAATTGTCGATCAATATAAAGAAGATTGGATTGAGCTCGGTCAGGTTCTGCATAAAAAGGCAATTAAAGAACTCTATGGTGATGTCGACCCAGCCCCAACTTTAAGCCCGAGGGAACTTGAAACACTTCACTGGACAGCGCTAGGTAAGGATTACAAGGACATCGCGATAATTCTGGATGTGTCTGAGCACACTATTCGAACCTATATGAGAACGGCACGCTTAAAACTAAACTGCTCTTCTATGACCCAAGCTGTTGCGAAAGCAAGCAAACTTAGATTGATTAATCCGTAAATCATCGCAATTTGCCTCGTACATATGTGCTAGAACATCCGTGCGAATTTTCATTGCGCCTAGCATAATTCATTATCTCCCCAACAAAAAACCAAGAGGGAGTAATACATGTTTCTTACAGTCCAAGCTCACGAATATCATAAATATCCAACGCTTCTTATGCAGATGTTTAAATTACGCAAAAGAGTTTTTGCAGATCAGCTCAATTGGGATGTACCCGTCCAAGGCGATATTGAGAAAGACGCCTATGATGAACTCAATCCTGTTTATCTCATGTGGTGCGACGATAGAAAGACCAAACTTTATGGCGTTGTTCGTCTCATGCCGACAACCGGCCCGACACTTCTTTATGATGTGTTTCGAAAAACATTTCCGGACGTGGTAAGCTTTGAGGCACCAGGGATTTGGGAAGGTACGCGCATGTGCATCGATCAAGAGCTATTGTCACAAGATCATCCTGAAATTGAATCGGGATACGCGTTCAGCATGTTATTGCTGGCACTATGTGAGGTTGCAATTAAACATGGCATCCATACGATGGTCTCAAACTATGAACCGCAAATGAAACGTGTGTATCGTCGCGCGGGAATTGAGGTCAATGAATTGGGAAGATCTGCGGATTACGGAAAATATCCCGTATGTTGTAGTACGTTTGAAGTGTCAAAACCGGTATTGGCAAAAATGCGTGAAAAACTTGAAATAAATGCGCCCATCTATCAAGTTTCTCTGCCAAAACGTTCAATTGCCGACTATGTACTTGAAGCTGCCTGATAAATTAGACTACACTGGTCGCACAGAATTGAAGCTGTTTTGCGCAAATGTTGAAGGTGAGCCACGCCCAGTAAGGCTCACCAAAACTGATGCCAAGTTAAGACAAAAGAACTAAATGACATGCAAAATAACGATAAAAGTTTAGAACAACTAATTAGTAAGTCCATAGAAGTGGCAAGAAGTACCAGATCAGATATGCTGGTCCACTATCTCAATATGGCTTTGTATGAGCACAAAGAGAACATGAAAATTAATGAGTTGAAAAAGCTGGGAATTGTTGAAACTCCCAGCGAACATCAGTCTTAGCTGTTGTCGTCAGCGTCGGCCATGGCCTTGATCAGTTCAAGTGCTTTGGCACGAACTTTCGGATTTTTAATGCGCGCGAACGAACGGTTTAACTTGATACCTTCTGTTGTCGCGATAAATTCCAAATGCTTGGTGGATGAATTATCCATATTAAGAATTTCAGCACCCTTGCTGCTACCACTAACCTCAGGAGCACCGTCGAAAAAGAACTCTACGGGCGTCTGTAAAATCTTTGAAACGGCCTGAAGGCGGCTAGCACCCACGCGGTTCGTGCCTTTTTCATATTTTTGAACTTGCTGAAACGTTACGCCAAGTGCATCACCTAGTTTCTCTTGGCTCAAACCCAACATGTTCCGGCGGAGTTTAATTCGACCACCTACATAAACATCAATTGGGTTTGGTTTCTTGTTCTTCATATTTGTCTCAGTCGTCATTATTTTTCTTCTTTATAATTGTTATTCGATTATTGACCGTTCCAACTTGGTGCAAACTCTCAATCGCCTACAAGCTATAGTCTCACATCGTTTATCGCTTCAAGTCGATATTTATTATGAAACTCAATGTTGCATCATAAATCATTATGTTACTAACGCGACCAGCATCAAACTTTGTAATCTCGTTTTTAGTCTTTAAAGTCGATATAATCAAGATTTGAACGATAATTTCCAAAGATATTAGCATATTTACCGTTTATCACAAAAATACTCACTACAACGTGATTTTACGCGTGATCGGGATTTGACTATAAAACAGAACGGTTGGGGACTGGCGTAAACTATGCAGGCAATGTGCATATATCTAGCAGGAACATTGGTAATAATATGAAAAAACAGCTCTTTTTTACATTGGGTGCGATTGGCATTGCCCTGACAACGACATTGTCCTTGACGTCGGGGTCTCAGGCTTCTGATGAACTTCAAAACCCAATCGGAGTCGTTGAATTGTTCACCTCCCAAGGATGTTCTTCTTGTCCACCTGCAGACAAAACGCTCAGCAAACTCATTGAGGAAGGACAAGTCCTGGCTTTATCCTATCACGTTGATTACTGGAATTATCTCGGCTGGGTCGACACTCTTGCAACAAAAGAATCGACCGATCGACAATATGCCTATGCTAAAACACTACAACGCCGCGGTGTTTACACACCTCAAGTGATTGTTAACGGTCGCGATCACTTAGTTGGCAGCAATTACAACGGCATCAAAGCAAAAGTTTCTACTTTTGAACAAACAGAACGTGGCTTGGCTGTTCCTCTTTCCATTTCAGCAAGTGACGATGAAATCAGTATTTCAATTGGAGAAGGTCAGGGCAAAGCCAGTATCGTTGCAGTTTATTTTGATAATGAGAATACCATCGACATCAAGCGCGGCGAGAATCGCGGTCGAAAAATCACATATCATCACTCTGTCAGAGACATCGAAACCATAGGAATGTGGTATGGCGACGCGCAAGAGATCAAGCTTCCAATGGCCGTAATGGAAAAAGTGAAAGATGGTGGCGCCGCAATATTGTTGCAATCAATGGCCAACGGTGGAACGCCTGGTGCTATTTTAGGCGCCGCAAGTTACAAAGGTTAATCTTATAACTAACCTAACCAAAAAGACCGACCTTGAAAGGTCGGCCTTTATGGCGGTGCCATCCAATTAATGAACCTGTTCATCGAAAAAGTCGGTGGGCTGGGGGGCTATTGGCCGACTTTAGGAACATTTTTAATTAAATGACAAAAGTAAGATCGTCGCCAAATAAGGAGAGGGTTTGACCAAAACATGGCGAAAACATGTTCGTGCAGTAAAGTATCCCTACGTAAGTTTAACATGTCGTGAGGAATGTAACAGTTCAGGCTTTTCAACGAAACGCTCGGTTAAAACACCTATTCCTTCCGAAAATAGGTCAAAAGAAACAAAAAACAGGCTAACAGGAAGAAGATACTGCCAAACATTGCCCAAAAACTTCCGATACTGGCCATAATGAAACCAAAAGCCGAGACAACGAACAAGAGCCAACCAGCAATTTCAATATGTTTGTTACTCATCATTCACTTCTACCCACATTCTATATCCCCATGGGGATCTAGCGATAAATGAATGCGATAGGTCAATCCCTTTAGTAAAAAGAAGTGAATAAATTAAAGGAGCAATCTTGCATTTTGCCCGGCCCCAAGCAAAGATAGTGCACGGATTAAGGGAACTTAGATGTCAGATCAGGCAAGTAGCAAGCAACCATCCCAAGATAATCCAGTCCTTGTCGATCTTGCGACATACAAACGACAGAAAGACCCTATTCCCGTTACCTTTCATCGAACCGAACTCGACCGAATTTTGCAAATATATTCGCGACATGTCGGCTCTGGGATTTTTCGCGATTATGCCATTGATCACATGAAAGAGAAGGCTGTGTTTTCGATCTATAAACGCACCAGCGAAGTGCCCATGTATACGATCGAAAAAGAGCCAAAACGTGCCCGCAAACAAGGCGCCTATAGCGTTGTAAACGCCAGTGGACTTGTTTTAAAGCGCGGACACGAATTGCCTCAGGTTCTTAAGGTTCTCGATAAAATCAAAACCGATAAATAGTACTAGTGCTCAACACCGCGATCAACGAGCACTGAGCACTGCGCATGACGCACAATACGCGCAGCTGTTGAGCCGATTAAATAGTCCTGAATTCCTGGATTATGTGACGCAACCATAATCAAATCTATGTCTGCTTCATTGGCATATTCCAAGATTTCAATGTGGGGCCGACCACGTCTCACCAAGACTTCCGCATGGATATCATTGTCAGCAACAATCTTTTTCAGACGCTTTCTTGTATCTTCCACGCCCTCATCAACGACATCCTGAGGAACTGCGAAATCCATGTAACTAGGTATTTCTTCACCGACATAGATGACTTTTAATTCGCCACCTTCATTACACAATTCTTGGCCGCGCTTTAAAATCTTCAAGCCATGCTCTTTGTGAGCAATATCAAAAGCGACAAGGACTTTCTGAAACATAATCTTCTCCTAACATCAACATTTATATCTTGATCATAAACGAAGACTAGCAATCAACATTGATACAGATCAAGCTAACGGATCTTGGCGTATAACAGACTAATCGCGATAGAGGCTACCTGGATAGGTCTCTAAATCCGGATCCGTGTCTTGCCCCTCGCCAAGTGCCAGTTGCATAATTGTTGTGTCGAGCCATTTGCCGTGCTTATAGCCAGTTGCCTTCATCACGCCTGAATGCTCAAAACCCGCCTTTGCATGCACGGCAATTGATGCTTCGCTTGCACCACCAATAATGGCGACCATTTGCCGAAACCCAAGCGCCTGGGCAGCTTCGATAAGTCTAACGAGCAACTTATAGCCCACACCCTTCCCTTGCGCTTGCGGCGAAAGATAAATCGAATCTTCAACCGACCATCGATATGCTGGTCGCGGTCGAAATGGCCCTGCATAGGCATAACCAAGAATGACATCATCTTCTTCGGCGACGAGATAAGGATAGTCTTGTGCGTTTAACGCTTCAAATCGTCGTTCCATCTCGGCAAAGTCTGGCGGTGTTAATTCATATGTCGCAGTACCATGTTCAACGCTGTATCTGTAAATCTCAACAATGGCTTCTAAATCTTGGTGCGTGGCCACGCGAATGTCTAAACTCATCAATCAATTTCCCACAAAAAAAGGCGGCAAAAAAGCCGCCTTTAAAATCAACTTTATAAGCTATTACTATTCGCGATTACCTAGGAATTGCAACAAGAACATGAACATGTTGATGAAGTTTAGGTAAAGGCTAAGAGCACCCATGATTGCCTTGCGGCTCATGGTGTCAACGCCATCGCCATCATAGTACATTTCTTTAATACGCTGCGTATCGTAAGCTGTAAGACCCGCGAAGATCAAAACACCAATCACAGATACAGCAAACTGCAAAGCACTTGATTGCAAGAAGATATTGACGATCGATGCAAGGATCAAGCCGAACACACCCATGATCAAGAATGAACCCATGCCAGACAGGTCTTTCTTAGTTGTGTATCCGTAAAGTGACAACGCACCAAATGAAGCAGCTGTTACAAAGAATGTTTGAATGATCGACGCGCCTGTGAACACCAAGAAGATGTAGGAGATCGAAATACCCATAATAGCCGCAAAAGCCCAAAATGTTGTTTGCGCTGAAGCAACGCTCATTTTGTGCATGCGAGCACCTAGGAAAAACACAAAGCCCAATGGCGCAAACATGATCACCCATTTTAGTGGGCTGTTATAAAGCGCGTTAAACACGGCTTGGTTCGATTGAGCGAATGACGCTGTCGCATATGCCGCAAGACCTGTAATACCCAGACCAATCGACATATAGTTGTAAACACTCAACATATAGCTACGCAGGCCCTCATCAATCTGAGCCGCATCCTGCTCGCGAGCAGTTGCTGTACGCATGTGAGAATTTCTAATATCAGCCATTTGTTCCTCTTTTTAAATAGCCAGCGATGAAGCCAATCTCCATCGTGAATTTATATATACCCATAATATGGGAATTTTTTCAAAAACAACAAGTTATTACTAGCATAAAAGCAGATAATAACAATAAACAAGGTTAATAGTATAAGCCTATCACAACCGCCTTTATTACAAATCGCGCAATATCGGCGCAGCTTTTTGGCCTAATACACGCCACGTGCCCACAAGACCAATGCCTACAGTGAGTATGAGTGCTGCAAGAAGCGTCGAAATCGCAACATCAGGCAATACGCTATAAGGTAGGTTCATAATCTGATTGATGACATACCAAGATGCAATCGCGCCTGAGATAAGTGCAAAAATCGCAGTTGAAAGACCTAAGATCATATATTCGTAACTAAAGGCTCTGATCAGCGTACGACGCGTTGCGCCCAATGTTTTAAGCACAACAGAATCATGTCGTCTTGTTTGGTTGCCCGCTGCCAACGCACCGGCAAGCACTAAAATGGATGCGATAAGCGCCACAGCCGCTGCCGCGCGAATAGCCAAGGCGATTTGCCCGACTAGGCGCTCCGCAATATCGAGCGCATCTTTCACACGCACCGTTGTCACGGTCGGATAAGCTTTGGTCACCGCACGTAAGATCTCACCTTCTTGCTCCGGGCTCGCATCGCTTTCAAGCAACGTTGCCAACCAAGAATGCGGCGCACCAGCAAATGTGTTTGGTGAGAAGACCATGACAAAGTTGATGGATAGCGATTCCCACTCCACCAAGCGGAAATTGGCAATGCGTGCTGTAATTGTGCGTCCAAGCACATTTACGGTCACCGTATCACCCAATTTAAGTCCAATTTCTGCAGCTTCTTCGGCAGAAAAAGATACCAGTGGTTCACCACTATGATCAGGTGCCCACCACTCGCCTTCAGATAAAACTGAGTTTTCCGGTAAGTTTTGTGCATAAGTCACACCACGGTCACCGCGCGTCACCCAACGCGCTTCCGGCGGGATATCCAAATCCTTAAGCTCTGTGCCGTTAAATTCCAAAATACGTCCGCGCAGCATCGGCACCTCAACAAGTTTGCCATTTGGCGCAACTTCATTGATCAGTGTTTCAAAACCTTCGATTTCACTCGATTGAATATCAACAAAGAAGAAGTTTGGCGCGCGTTCTGGCAAATTGCCAGATAATTCGCGACGTAAATTCCCGTCAATCAGGGCCAAGGCAACCAACAATGTCAATCCAAGACCGAGTGACATGACGACAGACGACGTGAGCGCACCCGGACGATGGATATTCCCAATCGCCATGCGCAAAGGCGTGGATTGAACCTGTGGGCTGCGTTTGGCAATCCATTGCACCATCCATGCTACAACGCGCAGGACGATAAAGGAAAATGCCACTGCTCCCAAGAAGAGCGAAGCGATCTGATCATTATCAGATGTGTAAATCACAAGCCAAGCAAGAAGTGCTGCAAAAGCCAATGCCATGACCGTATAGATCGGTTTCGGCCAACCTGATTGCCCCAAATTCCACTGTCGGAACAATGCTGTTGCTGGCACGCTGCCGGCATTACCAAGCGGCAGGATTGCAAATGTCAGCGCAGCCAACAATCCAAATACGGCCGCCAACAATAATGCACTTGGATAAATCGAAGCGCTGATATCAATCGCAAGCGCTGCAGATAACAAGGACGCCGTGATAAATGGCAACATCGCGCCAATCACAAGGCCGATGATGACGCCAAAAAGCGCGATCATAAAGACTTGTGCGAGATAAATACCAAACACGAATCTAGAAGACCCACCCAAACATTTAAACGTTGCGATCACACCACGCTTTGAGTCCAAGAACGCTCGCACAGAATTACCCACGCCAACACCGCCAACAACAAGTACCGTAAGGCCCACAAGCGTTAGGAATTGTGAGAAACGTTCAATATTTGCAGTAAGTGCAGGCGCCGCATTGCGGCTCGTGCGCACCGACCACCCAGCATCTGGATGCTGTTCACGCGCCAAAGCACGAACGGCATTGAGATCCGATAAAGTAGGCTCACCATTAAGATCAACGCGATAAGAATATTCAACCAAGCTACCATTGCGAATGAGCCCGGCATTCTCCAATGCCTCATTTGATATCATCATCCGAGGCGCAAAGCCAAATCCTTCTGACAAGGCATCAGGTTCAGCAATCAATATGGCTCTGATCTGAACGGTAGCATCTCCTAAGAGTAACTCATCTCCAATATTTAGGCTGAGGCGCTCCAGCATTAATGGCGCCACAACAGCCCCATACGCATCACCGCTTTTGGCGAATAGTTCAGATTTTGGCAGAGCTGGTTCAGTTACCAATTCCCCAAATAGAGGATAAACATCATCAACCGAGCGCAATTCGACCAGCGCCTGATCAGACCCATCAGGCTTACGCGCCATTGAACGCAAATTAGAGCCCGCCGTTACATCGCCTAGACCTTGAACAAAAGCGACCTCTTCTTCGGTTGCGCGTCTGTTTTCGATCTCAAAACGGACATCAGCACCTAAGATCGATTGCCCTTCGGACGAAATAGATTGATTGATCGATCTGGAAACCGAGTTCACACCCGAAATCGCAGCAGCACCAAGAGCCACACAAGCTAGGAAGATGTAAAATCCACGCAAGCCACCGCGCATTTCGCGCATTGCAAAGCGCAATGCGAGGCTCACTTTTTCAAAGAGCCCAAGTTGTTGAAGTGAATTTTCCATTATTCTGCAGCCTCAGAATAAGCTTCAATTTCGCCAGAACGAACACCGATCTTTCTCTCACATCGATCCGCCAATGATGGATCATGCGTGACCAGTACCAAAGTCATATCGCGCTCTTTTTGCTTCTGGAACAAAAGGTCCGCAATCTGTTGACCCGTATCACCATCAAGGTTGCCTGTCGGTTCGTCAGCAATGAGCAATTTGGGAGAGGGTGCCAATGCGCGCGCAATCGCAACACGTTGCTGCTCACCGCCTGACAATTCTGATGGATAATGGGTTAAACGTTCGCCTAGACCAACTGCAACAAGCTCTTCCTTCGCTTTTTCAAACGCGTTTTTCTCACCAGCCAATTCGAGCGGCACGGCAACATTTTCAAGCGCCGTCATATTTGGGATGAGGTGAAAACTCTGGAACACAATACCGATATTTCGACCTCGAAACGCTGCTGCTTCATCCTCGGTCATCTCATGTATTGCAGAGCCTGCAATATGAATCTCACCGCTATCAAGACGTTCCAATCCAGCCAACACCATCAGCAAAGTGGATTTTCCTGAACCAGACGGTCCAACAATGCCGGCGCTCTCACCTTCATTCAATTCAAGGTTCATACTTTTTAGTACATGTACGGAGGATGCTTCGCTTCCTAAGGTCAAATCAGCGTTTTTTAATTCGATAAGTGTTTGCGGCACGGCTCTTAGTCCCTATATGTGGTATCTTAGTATTGTTAAAGCTCATTACGTCTGCAAATAGGTATTGGACTATGAAAATAAAAGATCTCTTACGCGCATTTACTGGATTCTTCTCTGCATTATTAATTATGGCCAGCATGTCCATCGGTTCAGCCAATGCCAAGCCGCTCAATGTGGTCGCTTTTGGGGATAGTTTGATGGCTGGTTATCAGCTTGATCGGCAAGATGCATTTCCCAATAGATTGGCCGAAGCGCTTAATGCAAATGGGCTTGAGATCAACATGACAAATGCGGCGGTTTCAGGCGATACAACATCAGGCGGTTTAGCGCGTTTGGATTGGTCAGTGCCCGACGGCACCGATGTTGTGATTTTAGAGCTTGGCGCCAATGATGCATTACGTGGTTTACCAGTTGAGACAACACGAGAAAATCTCGACAATATGATGACGCGTCTAAGAGAGCGCAATATCACCGTGTTTCTGATGGGCATGCTCGCACCACCCAATATGGGCACCGCCTATGAGGAAGCGTTTAATTCAATCTATCCCGAACTCGCGGATAAATTCGAAGTTGAACTTTATCCGTTCTTTTTAGAAGGCGTTGCAGGTATTCCAGAGCTTAATTTATCGGATGGGATTCATCCCAACCCAAAAGGCATTGCGGTCATGGTTGAAAATATCTTGCCAGCAGCGCAAACCTTTTTCAAAGCGCAGGCTGTGGAAGAATAATCACGAATTCGTCAAGCCTTTAATAAGTCTTGAACTTGTCATGAACTCATGATCACATCATAGGTGATTCGGTCAGGAGTACCGCCATGCCAAGGTTATTTGCAGCATTGGAAATCCCGAAGGATGTCGCGCAAAGCTTGTCTCTGCTACGCGGAGGCTTACAAGGCGCACGTTGGATTGACGTCGAAAACTACCACATAACCTTACGATTTATTGGTGACGTTGATGAACGCACAGCAGATGATGTCTTAGATGCATTTGATCATGTGTCAAAGCAGAATTTTGAACTTCAGCTCAACGGTGTCAATGTTTTTGGATCGAAAAAACCACGCGCAATTTATGCCGATGTGAACCCATCTAACGAATTGAATTCATTGCAATCTTGCCTGGATAGTCAGTGCCGACGGATCGGCATTATGCCCGATGGCCGCAAGTTCATCCCGCATGTTACGCTCGCAAGACTGCGCCACGTTAATCCATTTGCTGCGAGCGAATATTTAAACGCGCGTAGCAATTTCAAATCAGCGATATTTAATGTTTCTGAATTTGTGGTGATGTCTTCAAGAAATTCACGAGGCGGTGGTCCATACGTGGTTGAAGAACGTTATCCGCTGGCGATTGGCAATCCTCAAGATCATTTGGCTACAAGTTTTTCAACCAATCCGACCGAGCCTCTAACCAACATCTGATAGACGATTTCAAATCCGTCTCCCTGACCGTAATATGGATCTGGAACCGGCGTCTCTTCACTTAGCGCATATTCCATAAACAGATGGATTTTATGCTGTTGTTCGATCGGCGCATTGGCAAAAAGCATGTCTAAATTGTCGTAATCCATGGCAAGGATCAGATCGCAATTCGTATAGTCCCGTCGATGAATAGGACGGGAGCGCTGATCGGTAATATCAATATCATATCGATGCAGGGTTTTGATCGCACGGGGATCAGGTAAATTGCCCTGATGCCAGCTCCCAGTTCCAGCAGAATCGACAATCATCTGCGTCGCCAATGAAGATTTTTCCAATTCTGACTTGAACACGCCCTCAACCATCGGAGAGCGGCATATATTGCCCATACAAACAAATAGAACTGATTTTACCAAGCGAACTTCCTCATGATCTCCAAAGTATTTCGAAACAGTTATATCACCATATCAAATAGGAAAATATCCGCCACCAATTGAATTTGACCATACTCCACCCCAAGTTAATTCCATGGGTAAGAAAACAATCAGCGAAAATGAGATCAACGCGATTCTATCGCCTGCTGATATGAAACAACAGCAGCAACAAGAGAAAAAGATCCGGTCAAAGTTTTGGCCGACTTTTAAAAATGCGCTTACACAATTGCCGTTTGCGGAAGATGTGGTGGCCGCATATTTCTGTGCCTTAGATAAAAATACCCCGGCTCACGTCCGAGGTGTATTGCTGGCAGCGCTAGCTTATTTTGTACTGCCTGCTGATCTCATTCCAGATTTCATTGCCATGATTGGATTTGGTGATGACGTGGCGGTGCTAACCGTTGCGCTTTCCACATTGAAAAAACACATGACGCCTGAACAGCGTGAAGCAGCGAAAAAAGCGCTGGAAGAGTTCAAAGGTGAGAAGGTGGACTAGCAACCAGATCGTCAGAGATCATCAGGTGGGCCGATATCACCCTCGAGCGTTTCCCTAAGCTTCTGAAATGCAACACGTATTCGCGATTTCACAGTGCCCAAAGGTAGACCAGATTTTTCCGCGATCTGACTATGAGATAAGCCCAAAAAGAACGACATGCGGATAATATCAGCATGTTTATCCTGTAAAAGTGCCAGCGCCCGCCGAACATGTTCATCCCGCTCTTCTTCCTCCACATAGTCATCTGGAGAAATTGGTTCAGGCGGCACAAATATTGGGTCATTCACATCAATCAGCGCAGATCTGTCTCGACGCAGCAAATCAATGCGACGGTTTCTGGCAACACGGAACAACCAAGTTGAAAGAGAAGATTTTGATGGGTCAAACAGATGTGCTTTGTGCCACAACGCAGACATGACATCTTGAGACATATCTTCTGCCTGCTCAGGCGCTGCGCCAAGCTGGATAAAATACGACTTAATGCGTGGTGAAAAATAGTCAAAAAGCTCCGCAAACGCTTTTTGATCACGATCAACCGCTACTGCATTGGACAGCTTCGCAAAGTGATCATGCTGATCACGCCCCATTCAAAATAATCCCTTTATTATTCTTATTTGCCCACACCAAAATCGACCGCAGTTTCGATTTTTATATTTGGCCTGAACGTATCTGCCAAACTATTGCCGAAATTTATTCATATTAAAAGAGCTAATGGGCTGAAATTACACGTTAATCGAAAAAAAATCTGAAAATTTGAATTGTTTGTTAATTGTTGACGGTTTGGTAACCACAATTGTTGCAAAATGGGACTCGGCGACAGATCCGTGTGGGTCGACAATACTGATCAGGCGCCCGGGGTATATAAAGTGAGGGGGATGACAATGTTTTTGACGAAAGAGATCATCGCTATGTTTAGTAAAAAAATCACAATGGCATTGGCTTTGGGCGCATTCAGCGTATTCGCAAGTCCAATGGTCGCAAATGCGCAAACGCCTGCGCTTATCAAAGAATTCACCGATTGGGGTGCTTACTCCTATCAATCTCCAAATGGTAAAGTTTGCTACGTTTTATCTCCCCATAAAACAGCTGCGCCGCTTTCAGAAGAAGGCCGCACTTTATCTCACGGGCAAAACTATTTGTTGGTCGCACAACGCGTTGGTCAAAACGTTGTTTATGAACCGCAGGTTATGATGAGCTACAAGTTGCGCCAGGATTCAAAAGTAAAAGTGCAAATTGGCGATAAAACATATCAGTTTATTTCGCGCGGCAAGGTCGCTCACATTGAAAATGCAGCCGAAGGCCCTGCTTTTGTAGCAGCACTTAAAGCCGGCAGCTCAGCAACAGTACAGGTTGTTTCGTCTCGGAACGGCAAAAACCGCGATTACAGCTTTTCGCTATCAGGCATTACTGCAGCGTTGAAAAACATTTCAAGCTGCAGCTAAATTAAGCTTAATATTGCTGATATGAATTAGGCCGGTTTTCCGGCCTTTTTGCTGCGCGGAATAAAACTCCGTGACGCTTGTGCAATTTGATGATATCTGAGCAGCAAGCACGAAAATTAAAAAGGCATAGACAACAATGGCGATTTCCATTGATTTGACCGATAAAATCGTTCGCGATGATGTTGATACACGCATCAAAGCCAAGACGACAGAAAAGAAGCACCTGATTGGACTTCCGAAATCTGAGCTGATCGAGGCACTTAGATCCATTGGCATTGCGGAAAAGCAGTTAAAAATGCGCGTGAGCCAACTTTGGCATTGGTTCTATGTACGCGGTGTTTCAGATTTTGCTGATATGCACAATGTGTCCAAAGATTTGCGCCAGAAGCTGGATGAGAATTTTGATATTTCAAGACCAGAGATCATCGAAGAGCAAATCTCAAATGACGGCACACGAAAGTGGCTCATGCGTTTCCCTTCAGGTGGTGCGGGTAAACCGGTTGAAGTGGAAACGGTTTACATCCCCGAAGATGATCGCGGCACTTTATGTATATCAAGTCAGGTTGGCTGCACATTGACCTGCACTTTCTGCCATACCGGCACACAGAAGCTTGTTCGCAACCTCACATCCGGTGAGATCTTATCGCAATTGCTGGTCGCGCGTGATCGCTTGGGTGATTTTCCCAACAAAGATACGCCAACAGGCGGCATCATCCCATCAAGCGAGCGTAAAGTTTCCAATATTGTAATGATGGGGATGGGTGAACCGCTCTATAATTTTGAAAATGTGAAAAAGGCGCTGCATATCGCCATTGACGGCGACGGCATTGCTTTGTCTCGCCGCCGCGTAACATTATCAACATCAGGTGTTGTGCCAGAGATCTATAAAACCGGTGAAGAGATCGGCGTGATGCTCGCCATTTCGCTTCACGCAACGCGCAACGAACTACGCGACGTGTTGGTGCCGATCAATAAAAAGTATCCGCTTGAAGAATTATTGGATGCCTGCCGAAATTATAAAGGTGCCAATAATGCTCGACGCATCACGTTTGAATATGTCATGCTCAAAGGCGTCAATGACAGTTTGCAGGATGCCAAAGAACTGGTGATCTTGCTTAAAAACATTCCGGCCAAGATCAATCTTATTCCGTTTAACCCATGGCCGGGTTCTGAATATGAGTGTTCTGATTGGGAACAGATCGAAAAATTCGCGGATTTTATTAATCAGGCAGGCTACGCCTCTCCCATCAGAACGCCGCGCGGACGCGATATTTTGGCCGCCTGCGGTCAGCTGAAATCTGAATCTGAACGCCTACGCAAAAGCGAACGTTTGGCGCTTGAATCTCAACTGATGGCCAGCATGATAGCTGGGCACGGCGAAACGTAGAACCAAATAAAGGTAAACAAATGACACAATTGGTGCACCTGATCCTGCGGTTCATGGGCATTGTTTTCGGCTACTTTGTTGCATGTCTCACTGCGGCCGGAATATTTGCATTTCTGTCAGGCTTAATCACCTTTCAGGATTTTGAGATTTACAATGATTTTGAAGTTTATCTTGCGCTTATATTTAGCGTCACCGCTCTGACATTTCAGTTTGCCAGCATTGCCTGGATCCCAGCCTTCATCATTATTTTGATTTTCTAAATCAAATCAATCAAAGACTGGCTATTTTATTTATCCGCAGCTGGGCTGATTGCCATTTCAGTTTTGTTCTCTCCCTTTGCGACAACACCTGCTCAGGACCAGGCACTGGCCTATATCGTGAGCGCCATGGGAGGAGGATTTATCTATTGGTTATTTGTCGGCGCACGTGCTGGAAATTGGCGGCGCAAAACTTAGGCCATCTTTTTCAATTATCTTCGTTCTTAACACCAATAAAAAAGGGCCCGATGAATATCGGGCCCTTCTTCTTTTGATCGTAAGCTCGCTGCATTGGGAAGGGAGGTGGAGGGACAGCAAGCTCACTTTCGTAATCTGAAATTAGCCTTTGCTAAATTCTGGGTAAGCTTCAATACCAACTTCAGCTTTATCCATACCCATCATTTCGTCTTCTTCAGAAGCGCGAAGACCAACAGTCACTTTCAATGCGTACCAAACAATTGCTGATGTCACGATTGTGAATGCACCCATTGCAACGATACCTAGGATCTGTGAACCGAAGTTTGCATCGCTGTTCGTCACTGGAACTACGATTGTACCCCAGATACCTGCAAATAGGTGAACAGGGATCGCACCAACAACGTCATCGATTTTTAGCTTATCAAGCAATGGAACCGCGAATACAACGATCACACCACCAACAGCACCGATGAGGATTGAAGCACCACCTGAAGGAGCCAAAGGCTCAGCAGTGATAGAAACAAGACCAGCAAGTGCACCGTTAAGAGCCATTGTTACGTCGATTTTCTTATACATGATTTGTGTAAGAGCAACGGCTGCCACAACACCACCAGCAGCAGCTAGGTTTGTGTTTGCGAAGATACGTGACACGTCAGAAACATCACCGATTGTGCCCATAGCAAGCTGAGACGCACCGTTAAAGCCGAACCAACCGAGCCAAAGGATGAATGTACCCAATGTTGCAAGAGCAATGTTTGAACCTGGCATTGGAACCGTACGGCCATCAACATATTTGCCTTTACGGGCACCAAGGATGATAGCACCTGTCAAAGCTGCCCAACCACCAACTGAGTGAACGATTGTTGAACCAGCGAAATCAGAGAAGCCTGCTTCGCTCAACCAGCCGCCACCCCATGTCCAAGCACCAGTGATTGGATACAAGATACCAGTCAAGATTGCTGTGAAGATGATGAAAGGCCAGATTTTAATACGCTCAGCAACTGTACCAGATACGATAGAAGCTGTTGTTGCAACGAACACCATCTGGAAGAACCAGTCAGATGCAGTTGAATAACCTGTATCAAGTGCGTCACCGCCAACAGCGTCAAAGCCGTAGCCCCAACCGAGGGAACCGACATAACCACCGCCAACATCTGCATACATAAGGTTATAACCAATTGCCCAGAACATGATGCCGGCAATTGAGTATAGCGCGATGTTTTTCAAACACTGCATTGAAACGTTTTTAGAACGTACCAAGCCAGCTTCAAGCATAGCAAAACCAGCTGCCATGAACATGACAAGGAAGCCACCAATCAGGAATAGCAATGTGTTGAATATATAAGCTGTTTCAGCTGATGGATTTGCTGCATCTTGTGCAAGCGCGGGAACTGAACTGACAGCCAGCCCCGCCAATGTCATCGCAAAGAGCGACTTTTTACTAATTGATTTCATAATCATAACTCCTGAGGGCGCCTTAAAGGGCTTCTGCATCTGTTTCACCAGTTCGGATGCGTACTGCGTGATCGATTGAATATGTGAAGATTTTACCATCACCGATCTGGCCAGTTTTGGCTGCAGATGAGATAGCCTCAATTGCGCCGTCAACCGCGTCAGCTGCGACCGCAATTTCAATTTTTAATTTTGGCAAGAAACTCACAGCATATTCTGTGCCGCGATAAATTTCTGTGTGTCCTTTTTGACGTCCGTAACCTTTTACTTCCGTCACTGTTAACCCCTGAATGCCGATTGAAGTCAGTGCTTCGCGCACTTCATCCAATTTAAACGGCTTGATAATGGCCATAACGATTTTCATCTCGTTTCCCGTCCTTTGATTACTCGCGGTTTTTACGCCGCATCTAACGACCTACGCAGCAACATCGCTGCGCAGCTACTCGATTAGAATCAAAAGCCATGCCAACTTTACTTTTTCTTAACTAATTATTTGGTTTTAAAAGGAAATTTTTGTTACACTGGGCAATTTGCAATCACCGCCTAATTTTTAGGCATACTGGATATGGTGAAAAATTATGCAAATAAAAAAATATGCACAATTATCGAGCATATGCACGTTTACGAATCAAACCTTCCTGAGTAACCGACATCAACAGCTCGCCTTTTTGCGAAAATATTTGCCCACGCGCGAGCCCACGTGACCCTGAAGCCGTGGGGCTTTCCATGTGATAAAGCACCCATTCATCCAATTTAAAAGGTCTATGAAACCAGAGAGCATGATCTAAACTTGCACCCTGAATACTACCATCGAAAATATTTGTTGAATGCGGAAATAACGCTGTGTCGATCAATAAGGCATCTGAAATATAGGCAAGCATTGCGATATCATATTCCGCATGGATGTCATCATTGACGGGCCCCACAAGTTTGAGCCAAACAGATTGGTGTGGTTCAAGCGCATGACTGTTCAAATAGCGTTCAGTTGAAACCGGACGGAACTCAAACGGCCGCTCTTTATCAATATAGGCTTTGAGCGGACGAACCACGTCATCAGCGGATTTATTGAGCATATCCAAGAAATCAAGTTCTTCAGGCGGTGTAACCTCCGGCATAGCAGATTGATGCGACAAACCCTCTTCAACGCCATGGAAAGAGCACTGCATTGTAAAAACCTGTCGGTCAGCCTGATAAGCTTCAACAATGCGCATGCTGAAACTTGCTCCATCTCGCACTTTCGTCACGCGATATTGGATCGGCACGTCTGGATCGCCCGGTCGCAGAAAATAACAATGCTGAGAATGGATAACTTTATCTTTTGAAACGGTTCTTTGCGCAGCGACAATAGCTTGCGCGATAAATTGTCCGCCAAAAATACGCCGCCAACCAAAGTCTGGCGTCTGGCCCAAATATTCAGTTTCCGATTGTACTTCTAGATTGAGGCAGTTTAAGAACTTCGTCATTGTTGCAGAACGGTCGCGCGACATTATGAACCCATAAATTAATTTCGAACTCTCACAGACTTACGATATACTGCTCGTATATTGCAATCAGGGATCAAACGGTTTTTGCAAATGGTCATTGAGCAAAACTCGACCAAATGTTGGAAAGTGATATCATGGCAAGTACAAACAAACAGATTGATATTCTTGTGGCCGGAGCAGGATATGTCGGGCTTGCCACAGCTGTTGCGATTAAAGCAGCGTCGCCTCATCTCAACATCACCATTGTTGATGCAGCTCCAAAGGATGTTTGGAAAAATGACACGCGCGCATCTGCCATTGCGGTGGCTGCGGAAAATATGCTGACTGCACTTGGTTTGTGGGAGCAAATTCTACCAGACGCGCAACCAATTAATAAAATGATTGTCACCGATTCTGAAGTTAATGATCCTATCCGTCCGGTTTTCCTAAATTTCGATGGCACTGTTGATGGGGATCGCCCTTTTGCGCATATGATCCCTAACCTTTCTATGGTCACCGCACTGCGCGGCAAAGCAGAAGAGCTAAAAATTCCCATTTTACAAAGCAGCCCCGTGACTGATTTTACCAGAACAGATAGCCAAGCAACCGTGTCGCTAGCAAATGGTGATCAGATTTCAACTAAATTGCTCATTGCCGCTGATGGTGTAAATTCACGCATTCGCAAAATGGCGGGCATTAAGACCATGCGCTGGCAATATGGACAATCAGGGATTGTGACAACTGTCGCCCATGAACGCGAACATTTCGGCATGGCAGAGGAACACTTCCTGCCAAGCGGCCCCTTTGCAATACTACCGCTTACGGGCAATCGCTCGTCACTTGTCTGGACAGAGACGACAGAAGAAGCCAACAAGCTTGTTGAGAGCGATGATCTTGTTTTTGAAATGGAGCTTGAACGTCGATTTGGCCACAAACTGGGTGAGCTCAGTGTTGAAGGAGGTCGAAAAGCGTTCCCGCTTGGTCTCACACTCGCACGCGATTATGTCCAAAACCGCTTGGCACTCGTCGGCGATGCAGCCCATGGCATTCATCCAATTGCAGGACAAGGTTTAAATTTAGGATTTAAAGGTGCCGCGGCCCTGGCAGAAACTATTGTTGATGCTGATCGCTTGGGGCTCGATTTTGGATCCAAAACGACGCTTGAGCGCTATCAGATGTGGCGACGGTTTGACACGGTCCAAATGGGCGTGACAACCGATGTGCTCAATAGATTATTCTCAAATGATATTGCGCCCATTCGACACTTAAGAGATTTAGGCCTTGGTTTGGTCGATCGCATGCCAAAATTAAAAAACTATTTCATTGAGCAAGCCGCCGGGTTGCAAAATCAATCCGGGCCAAAGCTTTTGAAAGGTACGATGATTTAGTTGGCTATAATTGTCGCGCTTCTGACACCAGCATGATTGGAATACAATCGCGAACTGGATAGGCGAGCTTTGCTTTCTCGGAAATCAACTCGGACGCTTCTTTGTCGTAAGACAGAGAGCCCTTCGTTAAAGGGCAAACCAGCAATTGGAGCAATTGCGGATCGATCTCAGGATGTTTTTGTTTTCTATCGCTCATAATGCAGCCCTATTGCACAGTTTGCTTAGAATCGGATGCGTCATTGGAAAAACCCATCTCTAAAAGAGCAATGAGCGTTTGAACTCGGACCTCAAAGTCAGCTTCCAACAATGCTTGTTTTTCCGTCACATCAAATGGCAGCAAACCGGACAACAAATTAACAAGATCCGAAACTTGCAATTGTTCAATATCTTCATAATCGACTTCGATATTGTTTTCTTCCACGTAGTTTCGCATATGCTGAAGCAACTCGATCTTGGCCTCAGGCATCTCTAAGTCTTTGTCCTCAATATCAGTCATAAAAGGCGTGATCTTGGCAACCCGGTAGGGAGACTTAACAGATAGCTCTTCTTTTATTCTGAACCGACATACACCACCCAAAGAAATCAGATATCGCCCATCGCCAGATTCTGCGAGCGAAATAATCCGCCCCAATGTGCCAACACCGCATAGATCTTCTACTGGCACATTCGGCTTATTAAGAAAGTTTGGCTGCACCATGGCCACCAAACGATCACTTGCAAGCGCATCATCAAGCAATTCAAGGTAACGCGGCTCAAAAATATTGAGCGGCATAACGCTGCCTGGCAATAAAAGCGCGCCGGACAGTGGAAACAATCTCGCCTCTTTGGGAAGATCGCTCTCCTTAATGTAGTGCTTATTACCAACTTGCATATCTTACGCCTTTCGCACGAACAGCTTTTCACATGATAAGCTGTCAGAACGGTGACACAAGAGGCATCACCGAATAAGTCTTATGAAAACAAAATAGACGAAAGCTTGCGACGTCCAGAGGCGCTCGCAGGATCTGCAGCTCCCCAGGCTTCAAAGAAGTCCAAAAGCATTTTCCGCGCTCCATCTTCTTGCCACTCACGGTCTTTGCGCATGATCATAATCAGCGCATCAACCGCTTCATCACGCTTGCCTTGCGCTGCAAAAATCTTAGCTAAGTCAGCACGCGCTTCGTGATCGTTTTCATTATTATCAATACGAGCTTGCAATGCATTTGGATCGCCAAGCTTGGCAACCTCTTGCGCCATTTCAACGCGCTTTATGGCACCGGAAATTTCAACAGCCTTTTTGTCATCCTCGGGCAGTTTCTCCAAAAGCGCTGCCGCCTGATCAACACGGCCGGTTTCCAACATGCAATCGACAATACCAGCAACCGCTCGTTTATTCCCTCTGTCATGTTGCATCACCATAGAAAAGGCTTGTGCTGCTTGCTCAAAATCACCGTTTGCAAGCGCTGCATCGCCAGCATCTAAAACCTGCTCAATCTGTTCCTGCATGTCATTTTGCGGATTTGCTGCGGCGAGCTTTGCAATAAACTCTTTAATCTGGCCTTCAGGCTGCACGCCCATAAACCCATCCACAGGCTGACCCTTTGAAAAGGCAACAACAGCCGGGATAGATTGAACACCCATTTGATTGGCGATATCGGGATATTTCTCAATATCCATTTTAACAAGCTTCACCGCACCACCAGCATCTTGAACCGCTTTTTCAATGATTGGTGTTAACTGCCGGCATGGCCCGCACCACGGCGCCCAGAAATCAACGATCACTGGTTGATGTTCAGACTGATCAATCACGTCAATCTTAAAGTCATTCAAAGTTGTGTCTTTTATCAGTTCGCCCGTTGGCGCAGGAGCAGAACTTGGCATAGCCGGAGATGACGGCGTTTGCGCATCTGTTGTCATCGTGCTTGTGCCATATGATGCAGACCCCTGATATTGCGCGCCAGAACTGTAAGCGTAAGGGTTATCTTCATCGTTCATATTATTTTTCCATCCAGTTTAAAGCAGGGAGCTATATCACAAACTTCCGAAATTTTGAGATATCTACCTTTATAGATTTATTGCGAAACTTTTATAATTAAAGGGTCATGGCCGAAATGTTTCGCAAATTTTACCAAATCATCGCGCGACAACGAGGTTGTTGCATCATTTATAAGCGGATGACAATTGATAATATCATGCTCCAGAAGCGGTGCATCAATCACCATTGTCACATTGGATTGCGTGTCGTTGATCACAGATAAAGCAGTCACTGATCCCGGAGCCACACCCAAATATTCCATCAACTTATCCGGTTTACCAAAAGAAACTCTGCCCTTTGCACCGATTAATGTGTGAATGGCTTTTAGATCCACCACTGCATCTTCTTCCAACGTCACCAGAAAATAATTACTTTTCTTATCTTTAAGAAACAGGTTCTTGGTGTGACCACCCGGGATATCGTCTCGCAGGGATACTGATTCTTCAACAGTAAAGACCGGTTCATGATCAAAATTCTTATATTCGATCTCAAGGTCTTCTAATGCATTAAACAAATCCTGTTTTGATTTTACATCGCTCACAATCTTATCTCACTTTACAAATTACATATGAGATTTATCGATGATTGCGCCTTGATGTGCAATCACTTTCATCGCCATATTATGACCAGCGAGCATGGATTGTTCGATTGCTAGCCCGTTAAGGCAGCTTGCCAAAAATCCACCATTAAAACTATCGCCGGCTGCCGTGGTGTCTACCACATTGCGCGTCGAGGGGAAATCGATATCTGAGTTGAGCATTTGACCGTTTTTCAACGCGATGGGCCCGCGTTCCCCACGCTTAATCACAACGTCTGAAATATTGTAAGATTGGAACCTTTGAACCAGCGCATCTTCATCCTGATCTTCAAACAAGTCCATTTCATCATCAATAGATGGCACCGCAATATCTGTTAATCTCCAGGCTTCTTCAACAATCTTTAATGCCTGCTCCCGGCTTTGCCATAAGCGCGGACGATAGTTGGAATCAAAAGCGACTTTACCGCCATTTGCACGGAACACCTTCAACCATTCAAACCATGCGTTCACCACATGCTCAGGCAAAATTGCGAGCGTAATGGCACTGAAATAGACGACACCCATATCCTCAAGAATTGAGAAATCGACCTCACCTTCTGGTGTCTGAAACAACTTACGCGCTGCCGAATTTTCACGCCAATAAGTAAAAGTTCGATCACAATCATCATTTTTGGAGATAGAATAAATACCCGGCAATAATGATGGATGTTTTGAGATGGTCGACGCATTAACGTCTTCAGCTTCAATATAATGAAGCATCCATTCGGAGAATTGATCCTGACCCAAAACACTGGTGAAAAATACGTCGCCTTCCGTTCCTAAATTTCGCTTTAAATAAATAGCGGTATTGAGCGTATCCCCGGCATAACCCACTGCCGCATTGCGACCAGTGGGATCCACCGACAATTCAACCATGGCTTCGCCTATACATGCAATCTTCATAAATAATCTTTCAAATCCATTCTTAATATATAATCTCAACCAACTGCGGATCTAACCGGCAAGTTGATCCAATTCACCAGCCAACAAACATGCAAGTTTTAACGTCACCTGATCGCACCATGCTTCGCTCTCAGCGAGCTCCTTAGGCATAAAATCAGACAATCCAAACAGTGCCTTTCGAAGAACAATTGCATCAGATCCAATACCTTCCAGCGCATTTTTGATCTCCGTTTCTCGTGGATCACGCAGCGCGTAAGGATCAAGTCCAAATACCGAATGTCCATGTATCCCGACATAACAATAAAATATCCAGGCTGCTGTCGCTAATGCAAAACTATCAATTGCTTGACCTTGCTTGAGGGCATCTATGGCTGGAGAGAAGATGCGTTGAGGCAGTTTTTGTGTCCCATCCATCGCGATCTGATACGTTTCATGGGCGATATTTGGATTTTCAAACCGCTCAGCCAACTGTTGAGCATATTCATAAAAATCCACTTCGGGTAAAGGCGAAAGCGTTTTAGCAGCTGCTTGAAAATGGCGACGCACCAAGGGTTCAATATGAGGATGTGCCATCGCGTCCCGCACATACTTACACCCATGAACATGACCAAGATAAGCAATTAAAGAATGCGCACCATTGAGCATACGAAGCTTCATATGCTCATAAGGCGCAACATTATCGACCAAAAGCACGCCAACTTTTTCCCATTCAGGACGGGGTCCGCAAAACTTGTCTTCTATGACCCATTGGGTAAATGGCTCTGTTTCAATTGCAAGCTTATCTTCGACCCCAAGCATGCTTGAAACATTGTCCAAAAGATCAGCTGTGGCCGCAGGTGTAATGCGATCCACCATTGTGTTGGGGAAACAACCATGTTCAGCAATCCATTGCGCCAATTCTTGATCTATTTTACCTGCAAAATCCATTACACCCGACCGCACCAGATCGCCATTATTGGGCAGATTATCGCAGCATAAAACCGTAAAAGGCGGCAGCGCATTGGCCCTTCTCAGCGCTAATCCTTTGACGATCATACCAATCACACCAATGGGTGCGTCCGAATTTTGCAAGTCATGTAAAATATCTGGATGATCATGAGAAATTAGACCCGATTGGCGATCAATCCCATACGCTTTTTCTGTCACCGTTAAGCTCAGAATATGGGTCTGCGGCGACGCTAAATGCTCAAACACCTTTTCTGTTGTGCGCGAAGCGGCCTCAGCTGCCGCAATTGAACCAACCACTTGGACTTCATTTTCACCAGATGCAGATTTGATTAAGAGCGAATAACGACCATCCTGCGCATTTAAATCATCCACTGTCTGAGTGCTTTTCAAGCTCATCGCTAAAATACGCCAGTCACCACCAAAGTCAGACAGGACCTTATGCGTATAATAAGCTTGATGCGCGCGGTGGAATGCGCCGGGCCCAAAATGAACAATACCAACGCCATGATCTTCAGGCTGATAGCTAAGTTTTGATACGCCCTTTAGCGCCGTAAAATGTTGATTTAAAATTTTCATGGGTTCAAATTTTCAGGTGTAATTTTATCAACATCACTAAATATAGCTTCGATATGTTGACTGATAAGATCAAGCGCTGTGTTTGATTGTTTCTGCTTCAATGCTTCGATGAGCTTTAGATGTTCTTCAAAGGCCTGATCCATGCGATCTGGTAAATTGCTGGTCACCCGAATACGCGCACGATCGATATGCGCCTTGACCGATTGGGCCATTTTCCAGGCAGTCGGTATGCCAGCAAGATCTGCAAGCATGAGATGAAATACTTCATCCTGCTTGAAAAATTCAATATGGTGGGATTGCGAGACTGCAACCTTTTGCAAGGCAAGATTGGCTGAAAATCGGCCCAGATCAACATCGTTTTCACAAATCAGGCGCACCACTTCCCGTTCAAGCGCGCGCCGGATAATAATGCCTTCTTTAATGCGCTTATGATCGATTGATGAAACCACCGACCCGACTTTGGGCTGGGTGATAACCAACCCATCGCTCATCAAACGTTGATACGCCTCCCGAACAGGCGTTCGGCTTACGCCCAGCCATTTGGCGATGTCCAGCTCGTTAATCTGCATACCAGGTTGAAGCTGATCCAAAATGATAAAGAGGCGCAATAATTCATAAACCTGCCCGCCAATGGCGCGCGAGCGGTCAATCTGATGCTCGGAAAATAAATCCGACAGATCTGTCTTGTCTTCCGACTTTCTCGGGCGTGGCATTTCGCAGCTTTCTGGGTTTCCAATATCATCAAATTCAAATGATGTATTCATATATATTAGTTTTTAAAGGCTTTGCCAACAAGCAAGAATAAATCATTGCTTAGAGCCGCATTTTCAGCCGCTGATAACCAGAACCAAATTCAGGTGAATGGTGTTAAAAATTTATCAAAATCAGAAAACTTCAATTTCGACGAATTTCTTGACATTTTGTTGTTGCAATTCATTTCATCTTGCGCCATATAGCGCAGGTCTTCACTGACAGTCATATTCATAACACCTCAGAATATGATGATGAGCGGGCGTAGCTCAGGGGTAGAGCATAACCTTGCCAAGGTTAGGGTCGGGCGTTCGAATCGCCTCGCCCGCTCCAATTTTCTTCAAATGAATTCAATGACTTTCTAGATTTTACACTAAATCAGAATATCATTGTTGTGTTGAATACACAATCTATACACACACAAATTGCACACGAACGTAATTGCTAACTGAGGCAAGGTGCTCAAAGCTGTCCGCTTTGGCATGTATGCTCTACCCACTGAGTATAAACGCTCAGATCTTTACCATCTTCGATACATTGCCCTCAAACAGCAAATATTACTTTTAACGCGAGACTAGACTCACCAATACAATTTCTGCTTTTCTATAGTGAGTTTAATGTGGAGAATGAAGTTGAAGCGTCTGTGTGTAAATTATGCAATCCCATTTCTCTTGGCATTTCTTTTTGCTAATAGCGCCCGTGCCGATTTAATGTTTTACCCTATTGATCTTGATAGTGGTGCCACTGCTATTTTTATTGAGGGTAAATTCTCATACAACGATGATTTAACAGCCTTTAAGAAAATGGTAAATTCACCCGATGTGAAATTTGTTTCATTCAATTCTGTAGGTGGCAACGTTGAAAAGGCAATGGAGCTTGGCAGAGCTATTCGGCAAGCCGGAAAAGACACCATTCAGATCCGCAGAAATAACTGCGAGTCAGCGTGCGCTCTGGCCTTTTATGGAGGCGTTTACCGTGGTGCCCAAGCTGGATCCATAGGCGTTCATAGGAGTTCTCTGCCCAGCGACATAGACATAACAACTCAAGGTGCTGTCGAATCCGTACAGATACATATAGCTAGAACAACCGCTTACATGATTGAGATGGGAATAGACCCAGCTTTACTAGAGTTAACACTACAGTATGGCAGTGACGATATTCGATATTTGTCTAGCAGCGAAATGCAAAGGTACTCAGTAACCACAACTTATGAGCAGGAGGAAGATAAGCGCTACGCAAAAAAATCCAGACAGGAGAATAACAAAAAAGCAACGAGGACTATTGAACCTGCATTAAGCAATGACCTTTTAAAGATACCTCAGGCAACAAACGGGTATGTTAGACATGCGAAAGGGAGTGTTCCGTTAAAGAGCAGTGCTAACCGGAATAGCGCAAATATTGCTACGATAAAAAATGGTGATCAAGTCAATATTCTGACGGATAAACGGCCTTGGTTCAAAGTGCGGCATAGAGGTAGAACAGGATATATGCATGTTACATGGCTTTGGGTCCAAAACTATGAGGCGACCAACTTTGATTATCTGCGGTTTATCCAAATAAAGAGCTTTGACAATCTTTCCGACGCTGAAAAATATGTTCGAACAACATCCCTACCAGTTGAGGCCTATCTCGCATCTAACAACTGGTTCTCAATAGTACTGGACAAAAGATACATGCTAGATGATGCATTGAATATGGTACAGACACTAAAGAAAAATGAGATAATTCCCAGCGATTCATTTGCAACACTTGGGAATACATATGTCAGAAAGGTCTGCTGCAACTAAACCAACAAAGGTCATTATCCTGTTCTGTACCTTACTAGAAATTATCGAGGGCTAGTATGATATGCCTAGAAATCACTTAAGGACAGGCAGAGTGGTATGACAGGTAGACTAATAATTCATGCGGAGCATCTTACTCGATAATACTTGTCTATGAATATTATGGTCGACGATCATCATCATCCGTCGACAAAATAATACATTCCCATGCATATGTGTGTGTACTCACCTGTTAAACATCTGTTTTTATTAGGATGACACTAACCTGGTCAGAGTTATTTTCAGTATATGTAACGGAAAAGTATAGAGATTGGGCCATCCCAAATCTCTCATGCTTCCGTTGTCAATAACACGGACAGGAAAATGTTCAACCGCTTTTCTAGATTACAGATGATGGGGGTAGAGGGGCCCATACCCCGGTCGCCCATATCTGCATTACAGGTTGAAATTATCTTACCAAAATTATGTTATATGGCACTCTACAATATCATTTATGGTATTCTTTACGAATACAAATATAGTGGTGTTAGAAGTAGCAATAAATTATTTCCTACAACACTTGTTACCCCATGTTCTCAGGGAGTTCCGGTGAAAAGTAAGTTAAATACTAATGCTGTTCCTGTCTGTAAAATAATTCAATTGAAAATCGGGAAACAAGAAGTGGTTCGGAAATTTTGAACAAGAGATTTAAGTGAAATTTTGACCTGTCAGTGGCACTATGTGCCGAACACAGGAGAACTGCTATGTCCCGACGTCCACGTCGTAATCACACATCTGCTTTCAAAACCAAGATGGCCCTTGCTGCCATTCGCGGTGAATATACTTTGGGTGAACTTGCCCAGAAGAATGATATCCATCCTAATCAGATCAAACAATGGCGTGACCAGCTTCTTGAAGGAGCAGTTGGTGTTTTTGATAGACCTGGAAAGGCAATGAAAGAAGAAGAACAAATTGATGTCAAAACACTTCATGCAAAGATAGGAGAGCTGACGCTAGAAAATGATTTTTTAAGCGGAGCGCTCACCAAGGCGGGATTGGGGAGCGCAAAGAAATGATTGACCGTAATCATAAACTTTCCATTTCCCGCCAGGCAAAGGCACTGGGCATGAGCCGTGGCAGTGTCTATTATCTGCCGCGCCCAGTATCACAAGCCGATCTCGCTATGATGCGTCGTATCGATGAA
>JAEPMD010000050.1 GCA_017644105.1 Rhizobiaceae bacterium
TTGCATCAGCACCTCTTTCTGACCAGCCGTGGCCAGGTCGATCGATAAAGAGTAGGTCTGCATCTAGGTTCAAACTATCCTTAAAAGGTGCCAGTTGATCTCGTAAATTACCGCTGGCGCCGTGAATAAATACGACAGGTGGGTTGGTTGTTGGGCGGTCACTTTTAATGTATTTGGCATGAATTTTGATGCCATCCACATCATAAAACTCACCAATTGGCGGGTATTTTGTGCCAATTTGATACGACTTTACCAGAGTATAAATGAATAGGATGACAAAGAGGACGATAAGTCCTAGTCCACCAAATATGAAAATGTCCAACTATTAGGTTCCGAGATCAGATTTCGCTTTTTTCAAGCTTTTGCATGATTTTGATCATGCTGGCCTGAGCATTTCTGTTCGCAGGATAGATTGATAAAACGCGTTCGTAAACTTCTAATGCTTTGTCATCTTCGCCAATGGCAGACAATATTGTTGCCATTCCAACAAGGGCACCAAAATGTCTTGGTTCGAGCGCCAAAGTCTGCTCGATATCAGCCATGGATTTTACATAGTTTTTCATCACATAATGCAATGTCGCACGACGGTTCCAGCCTTCCGCATAGTCGGGAATTAGTACAATGACTTGATCCAATAGCTCCATCGCATCGGAATTGCGGCCATCACGCATGGCTTGTTGTGCCCAAACCATCAGCGCATTGGCTGTGGCGCTGCCTGATATTGCCCAACTAATAGAAATGCGAGATGCGAGGCGTTTTGCTTTGCCAAAATTTGGCTCTCGTTTGAGCTCGCCAAATAATTCATCCAATTTCTCAGCACGAGAGAGCCTTAACTTGCTCGGCTTTTTGGCTGTTGTTGTTGCTTTTGGTATTGAAGACGTTGTGACCGGATCTGTGATTACTTCGGAATGTGCTGTACCGGTTATCGTCAGCGACGCAACAAAAATCAGAGTATGAATCAAATTAAAATGGCGCATAATAGGTTTATGGTTACCTAGTTTGCGCCAAACGTCAAACCCTAATAAACACGGACAACTATTTGTTAACCATGTTTAGGAAATATTTAACAAAATGTGAATGACAAATCAGTGTCGTTAAGAAATCGCCGATTAACCTTGGCGAGCTTTAAAACGAGGATTTGATTTGTTGATGATGTAAACGCGGCCTTTACGACGAACCAAACGGTTTTCGCGGTGACGGCTTTTAAGTGACTTAAGAGAATTTTTAATTTTCATCTTTTTTTCCACGCCACTTGTTGGCGTTGCTCCTAAATAATCAAAGCGCGCCAGACGAGGCGCACCACTTGTTGGGCAGGAGGTAACTTTTTCGAACGTATTTGTCAACATCAAAGCCGATAAACCATCAAAAATTTTGTGACATTCCTGTAATAAGCATGACTTGGTGTTTGTAATATTTATCACTTTAGGAATGTGACATGGCCCATTTTTCGGCCCGGCCGCGCTTCCAACTTCGCATATAAGTGAATTTTGGCATTTTCATCTTTGGCGTGCTTCTCCAAATTGTCCACATCATCGCCGATCAAATTCAGCATCACACAATCGCTATGTCGATTGGCTGTTGAAAGTGCAAGACCACTGATGGCGCGAATATGCTGCTCAAATTGAGACACAACACATGCAGCTTCTGTCCAGTGACCAGAATTATGAACACGCGGCGCAATTTCATTAACGCAGATATTAAAATCATTGCTATTTGCATTTTCGACAAAAAACTCAACTGCAAACACGCCAACATAGTTGAGGTGTTCCGCAATTTTCTGCGCATATTCGATCGCAGTGGCTTTGACGCTTTCGTTGACATTAGCAGGAATCGTCGATGTATGCAGGATGTGGTTTTTGTGCACATTTTCAGCCACGTCAAAGGCTTCAAATGATCCATCGATCGCACGCGCTGCGATGACAGATACTTCGCAATCAAAGTTTACGAATGCCTCTAAGATGGCATCTTGGCCTGCCATTGCCTCAAATGCGGATGGTAGGTCATCTATATTGTCGATTTTGACTTGTCCCTTGCCATCATAGCCAAGGCGTCTAGTTTTCAAAATCGCGGGAAAGGAAGTCTCCGCAACGCCGTCTTCCAGATCTTTAAGCGAATTAACTGCATGAAATCCTGCCGTTTTTGCACCAATGCCATGAGCCATCTGTTTTTCGAGCAGGCGATCTTGCGAAATCTTCAAAGCTTGCGCGCCTGGATAAACAGGGATCACTTTTTCCAAAGCCTCAATCGCAGCGCTCGGTACATTTTCAAACTCGTAAGTGACGACATCACATTGGTCAGCAAGGCTTTCAAGTGCAATTTCATCGTCATAAGCTGCGATGATTTGATCATTGGCAACTTGTGCAGCGGGTGCGTTAGGGTCGGGTTCCAAGATCACCGTTTGATAGCCCAATTGTGCTGCAGCCATGGCGAGCATTCGGCCGAGCTGACCACCGCCTATAATGCCAATTGTCGAATTAGGAGCTAGTGCGGTCATGTTAAACGTTGTCCGTTGGTTTTTCGGTGATTGAGGCTGAGTTCGCAGCACGCCAGGCGTCTAGATTTTTTGCGATCTTTTCATCATTGAGCGCGATGACGGCCGCCGCCATAAGGCCTGCGTTTTTAGCACCAGCTTTACCGATCGCCAATGTGCCAACAGGAATGCCGCCAGGCATTTGCACAATAGATAATAGGCTATCCTGACCAGATAGAGCTTTGCTTTCCACAGGCACACCAAAAACCGGAAGCGGCGTTAGAGATGCGACCATGCCCGGCAAATGTGCCGCGCCACCTGCACCTGCGATAATAACTTTGAAACCTTCGTCGCGTGCTGATTTAGCAAATTCATACATGCGGTCGGGGGTTCTATGTGCAGAAACAATACGTGCGTCATATTCCAGTTCCAATGCGTCCAGAATATCGGCTGCATGCTTCATAGTTGGCCAATCAGATTGGCTCCCCATGATGATGGCAATGGGGGCAGATGTTGTTGTGGTCACTGTGTTGGTCCTATTTAAGCAATGATATCTGGGATGATTTGGTCTTCGAGTTTGCTGATCTTATCTTTGATCGCGAGCTTTTTCTTTTTCATACGTTGTATGGACAGGGCATCAGCACCAGTTTCAATCATCGCTCTTATTGCAAGATCATAATCTGCATGCTCGTGTTTGAGTTTAGCCATTTGCATTTTTAACTCAACTTGGTCTTGGTCGGCCATTTAAATATCCATATGTCTGAACTTCGAATAGACGTATTTCAACAATATAATTTAATAATAAATTAATATCGATAAAAAATTCCCTTCGACAATTGGGCTGACACATGGCACACTTCTTATGCCAAATCTAGTTTCTCTTTATTTCGGCTAAAGTCAGACTTTTAATCAAGGAGAAAATATATGTCATTTGAAACACATCTTGCATCACTTGAGGCCAAACATACTGCTTTGGAAAACGAGCTTGCAGCTTTGCTCAGCCGCCCTCAGCCGCAGGAAGAACTTGTCATTGATTTAAAGCGAAAGAAACTAAGACTAAAAGACAAAATGGAGATGTTAAGAACCTCGAATTAGCGTTCTAAATCTTTGTTTTTATTTTGTTAAGCTGGCTCGGCCCAGAACTGGTCGAGCCAAATATTTAATCTATTAAACCCGTCATGACTGATCGAATAATATCTACGGGTTCCTTCATTTTTAACCTCAACCAAACCACTGTCCAACAGAGCTTTTAAATGCTGTGAAACTGCTGGTCTGCTGATCGGTAAACCTTTAGCCAATTCATTCACAGTCTGTGGACCCCTGAGAAGTTCTTCTAGAAGGTATCTGCGATTCGCATCGGCAATTGCTGAAAATGGGTCAATTTTTTGCATACTAACAGGCTAGTTGAATTTATTGTGCGATGCAAGAAGATTGTGCATCGCAAAAATTCTATTTTAAAGATTATCCCGCCAAACCATCATAAATAAGCTTTACGCCGGTTAAAAGCATAAGCGCATACATAAAGGGAAAAAATACTTTTGCCGACATGCGTTTGACAATCCAGGCGCCGCATAAGGTGGCGATGGCAGCAATTGGCATGAGAACCAAGGATGATTGCAGGTTTGTTGTGTCAAACTGCCCAAGCGCGAAATAGGGGACCAGTTTGATCACATTGACAATAAAAAAGAAGCGGACACTTGTGCCGGTATAGATACGAGGCGTCTGACCTAATGGCAATGTATAGACCTGATATGGCGGTCCACCGGCATGGGAGACAAAACTTGTATATCCAGCGATTGCGCCCCAAAATCGTCCTGCTAAGGTATTTGCTTGTTTTGGTGATTGTTCCTTGTGACGGTTTGCAAATTTCATCGAAAGAAAATAAATCACGAAGCTAACTGCAATGATACCGACAATTAAGCGCACAAGGTTTTCGCTCACATAAGCGGCTGTTAATCCACCTACGGCAATCCCCACGACTGCGCCCGGCAGCATGATTTTTAAAACCTTAAGATCAAAATCCTTACGCCAGGACCAAAGGCTAAAGATGTCCATGACAATCAGGATTGGCAATAGTATAGCTGCTGCCTGAATTGGTGGCATGGCGATTGCCATGATTGGCACTCCCAACATTGCCATTGCACCACCAAGCCCACCTTTTGAGAGGCCGGTTAATATGACTGCAATGATGGCGCAAACTAAAACTAATGGGTCACTTGTCAGGAACATGGTTGAACTCCTTGGCACTAAGGTTTATCGGGTAATGGAAAATAAAGACTGCATCAATGGCTAAAAGTCTGGCAGACAAAACTTTAAACAACCAAACAGATCGCAATACCTATGACATTGACACCAAATCGTTGCCGACTTGTCCTTATTACCCCTGACTTGGAAGATGTTTCTGAGCTCAGAGATTGTGTGGAAAACGCTTTGCGGGGCGGAGATGTTGCTTCGTTGATTATCCCGCAACGGAAGATGGATGAACATGCGTTTCAAACAATTGCCGAAACATTGGTTCCCATTGTGCAAAGAGCAGACGCAGCAGCATTAATTGCGGGTGATACGCGGGTGATGGGGCGTTCAAAAGCTGACGGTGTGCATGTGATTGGCAATGCGGAAGATGTTTATGATGCGGTGGAAGATTTTGCGCCGCAGAAGATTGTTGGCGGCGGTAACGCGAAAGATCGCCATGCGGCTTTATCCATTGGTGACACACAGCCTGATTATTTGTTCTTCGGCAAATTCGATGGCGATATCAAACCTGAAGCACATCCCAAAAACTTAGCTCTGGGGCAATGGTGGGCAGAATTTGTTGAAATTCCCTGCATTGTCGCTGGAGGCAGCCACATAGATTGCGTGGAAAAAGTTGCTGAAACAGGATGCGATTTTATTGCTCTCGGGAAAGCGGTTTTTGCCAAGCCAGACGAAGCAGCGCTGAAAGTTGCTGAGATAAATGCTATCCTTGACGAAAAAGCGCCACGATTTGACGATTAAATGTAGTCCAGACTTAAATGCGTGCTGTCGAATAAATGCAATTACTGGAGAAATTCATGCTGAAATATAGATCGGTGATATTCGCCATGCTTATATTAGCGAGTTTTTCCAATGCATATGCGCAATTTGTGCCGGTCCCAAGCGATGAAAATTCTGATGGTGCTACCACACCGCCAAATTTGAAGGTTTTGAAAACCATACCAAGCGCACCGTTTGAAGACTTGAACGGCTTACAGACCCCTGAGGAAACTGCTTCGGGGAAAACGGCACGAGTACGGATAAAAGAAATTGACGATGCAGCATGGCTGCCTTTTGGCGCATTTCAACGCGGTCAATATTTAAAAGCCATGGAATTGGCTTTATCCCGTGCGCAATTAAGAGACCCGGCAGCTCAAACGCTTATAGCGGAATTGTTTGCCGAGGGTTTTGGCGTAGGCAGGAGCATGGATGATGCTGTTTTTTGGTATGATCAGGCTGCTAAAAATGGTGATCCAGCTGCGCAATATAAATTGGCGCTATTGTTGACCGATGGCCGATATATTGAGCGTAATGATGATCGCGCCCGCGAACTTATGAAACAATCCGCCGAAGCTGGGAATGCCAAGGCACAATTTAATTTTGCGCAATTGCTGGTCGCTGAGAAACCAGGGCCGGTTGGTATTCGCGAGGCATTGCCGTTTTTTGAAAAATCAGCAGCGCGCGGGATACCGGACGCGCAATACGCTTTGTCGCAAATCTATATTAATGCTTTGGATGTTGATGACGCAAAGCGTGCAATTGCGCGCCGTCATCTTATTGCTGCGGCGCGTGCCGGTTATGACACTGCACGATTGGATCTGGCCATCTGGTTGATCGACGGTGTTGGTGGAGATCGAGATTTTGAGGCTGGTTTTGAATGGATGAGCCTTGCGGCGCTCAAAGGCAATGTGATTGCTCAAAATAGATTAGCTCATCTTTATATCCAAGCCATCGGCACAAGGGGCAATCCGATTGAAGCGGGAAAATGGTATATTATTTCGCGCCGTGCAGGCCTTGAAGATGCGAGCCTTGAGGATTTTTATCAGGGTTTGACAGTTGAAGAGCAAAAAGCATCCCTTGCAGCTGCAAATGAGCTGCGTTTTTAACCATTCATCTCGACGAAGACTTGAAAAACACAACGTTTTGTGTTCTTGAAGCGGCAATTGCCCAATTCGAAAGGGCTTGTCTCAATATATTGGAATACATCCATGAAAATTAACGGTAACGAAATCCGCCCCGGTAATGTCATTCAGCACAATGGTGGCCTTTGGGCAGCGGTTAAAACAAATGCAGTTAAGCCAGGTAAAGGCGGTGCATTTAATCAGGTTGAGTTGAAAAACCTTATCGACGGCACAAAACTGAACGAGCGTTTCCGCGCGAGTGAAACAGTTGAACGGGTGCGTTTGGAACAAAAAGACTTTCAATATCTTTATGCCCAAGATGACATGCTCGTTTTCATGGACACTGAAAGCTATGAGCAGCTTGAGCTACAATCTGATTTCGTGGGTGATCGTTCTGCGTTTTTGCAAGATGGTATGATGGTGACAGTTGAGCTGTTTGAGGAAAAGGCAATTGGTGTGCGTTTGCCAGACCAAGTGACTTTGGAGATTGCCGAAGCTGACCCGGTTGTGAAGGGGCAAACAGCCGCGTCATCTTATAAGCCTGCAGTTTTGGAAAATGGTGTTCGTATCCTTGTGCCACCGTTTATCTCATCAGGTGAAAAAGTGATCGTTGACACGAACGATCTAACTTATGTGCGTCGTTCAGAATAGAAGTACTTTCATTCTCACCTACGCTAATTGACAAAACAGAGATTATTTAAATGGCACGTTCAGCATTACTCAACGTCATGGTTCAAGCCGCAATGAAGGCAGGTCGCTCTTTATCCCGTGATTTCGGAGAGGTGCAGCAACTTCAAGTGTCTGTCAAAGGCCCTTCTGACTATGTCAGTCAGGCAGATATAAAATCAGAGAAAATTGTACGCGAAGAGTTGTTAAAAGCACGTCCAACCTATGGATTTTTGGGTGAGGAAGGCGAAGAGATCAAAGGTACCGACGGGACACACCGTTGGATCGTTGATCCTTTAGATGGTACCACCAATTTTTTGCACGGATTTCCAATGTTTTCAGTTTCGATCGCGCTAGAGCGTGGTGGTGAACTTGTCGCTGGAGTGATTTTTAACCCAGCCACAGATGAATTGTTTACGGCTGAAAAGGGTGGGGGCGCCTATATGAACGATCGTCGCCTTCGTGTAGCTGGCCGCAAGAAGTTGACTGATTCCATTGTCATTTGTGGTGTACCGCATCTGGGTCGTGGTAATCATGGTAAGTTTCTCGTTCAGCTTGCCAATGTGATGGGAGAAGTGTCGGGTGTTCGTCGCACAGGCGCGGCTTCAATTGACATGGCATATTTGGCAGCGGGCCACGTGGATGGTTATTGGGAAGAGGGGCTTGCTCCTTGGGATATCGCGGCTGGCATTGTCCTTATTCGCGAGGCAGGTGGCTTTATTTATGATGCGGATGGCGGCACAAAAATGCTAGAAAAAGGTTCGTTGATCGCTGGTAATGAGTATATCCAGAAGTCCTTGAGTGAAGTCGTTTCACGTCCTGCACCGAAAAAGGCTTAATGCAACTTTAAAAATTAACTAACTTTTTTAACGAAGATTATCGGAAACGCTTTTATTTTCGCCATTTTTTTGCTTAGAGTCCTTTCACGGGGATAAGTATAATAAAAATTAGGCGGATAATAGGGTATGGCTAATTCGAGTTGGGACCAAGTTTCTGAGAATGGGAAAGCGCCAAATAAGCTTTCAAGTCCCATTGTCTTTTTGTTTAGTGTATTGATATCATTGGTTTTTGTTGGTTTTGCTGTTGCTGTATTGTTTCGGCAGGTTCAATCGGCATTCCTCGCCAATCCCGGCCTAAACGGTCTTATCATCTTTGTATTGTTCTCGGGCGTGCTTCTCGCCATCCGCCAAATCACGCAATTAAGACCTGAAGTAAAATGGGTTAATTCTTTCCGAGCCGCGGGTGACGCTGACAAAGTAAGCCGAGATCCTATTTTGCTCGCGCCAATGCGCGTCTTGTTTAGCGGCCAACGCGAAAAGGCATTGACCACGTCATCGCTTCGTTCAATTTTGGATTCTATTGCCAATCGCCTGGATGAATCTCGCGACACAACGCGCTATCTTATTGGCCTCCTGGTGTTCTTGGGTCTTTTAGGTACGTTTTGGGGTCTGCTTGGCACCATTGGTTCAATTAAAGATGTGATTGGTTCGCTTGATGCTGGATCGGGCAATACCGAAGATGTGCTCGCCGCACTTAAAACGGGTTTGGGCGCGCCACTTGATGGCATGGGTACAGCTTTTTCATCTTCACTATTTGGTTTGGCTGGTTCTTTGATCTTAGGTTTTATTGACCTACAAGCAGGATGGGCGCAGTCGCGTTTTTATTCAGAACTTGAAAACTGGTTGGCGTCGGTGACCGATGTGACATCTGATGTGGGAAGCGCAAATGTGCCAACGATCACGACAAATGCAGATAGCTCTGAAGAGCTGAAAGCCGTTGCTGAGCATTTGAAAAATCTATCTGTTGACGGTGGCACCAACCAACGCACGACCGCTGCCATGGCGAATTTGGCTGAAGGCATTCAAGGCCTTGTTAAAAATATGCGCAATGAGCAGCAAATGTTGCGGGATTGGATTGATGCGCAACAAGAAGAGTCTAAATCGATGCGTATCACGTTGGATAAGTTAGCCGACCGGATCAAAGATAAGTAGGGCGGCAACATGGCTCTTTCTCGCAATCGTCGCCGCGACCGATCAGTTGACTACTGGCCTGGATTTGTTGATGCCTTATCAACATTGCTTCTGGCCATTATGTTTTTGCTCTCCGTATTTGTGTTGGCGCAGTTCTTCTTAAGTCGCGAAATTAGTGGCCGCGATGAAGTGTTGACGCGTTTGAATTCACAAATCAATGAACTCACGCAATTGCTGGCGCTCGAAAAAGCTGGCCGTCAGGATCTCGAAGATACACTGGCAAATTTACAAGCCTCTTTATCATCTGCAGAAAGCGAGCGTTCACGCCTCGAACAATTACTCAATGATGGCGCTGGCGCGTCTCAATCCGCCAGCGATGAGATTGGTCGTTTAAACCAAGACCTCGATGAGGAAAAGAAAGTTTCACAACGAGCATTGAGCCAGGTGAACCTTTTAAATCAGCAAATTTCAGCTATGCGCCGTCAATTGGCTGCTTTGGAAGATGCTTTGGAAGTGTCTGAAAAGAAAGATGATGAAGCGCAGGTGAAGATTGCTGATCTTGGTCGTCGGCTTAACGTTGCGCTTGCACAACGTGTGCAGGAGCTGAACCGCTACCGCTCCGATTTCTTTGGTCGATTGCGTGCAATTTTGTCAGATCGCGAAAATATCCGTATTGTGGGCGACCGTTTTGTGTTCCAGTCCGAGGTTCTGTTCCCATCAGGTGGTAATGAACTCAACGAAGATGGTCAGATTGAAATGGCCAAACTTGCAGAAGCCATGCTCGATCTGTCACGCGAAATTCCATCTGAGATCAACTGGGTACTGCGCGTTGATGGGCATACCGATAATGTGCCCCTGTCAGGTACGGGTCGTTATGCCGACAACTGGGAGCTATCCAGTGCTCGTGCGACCTCTGTGGTTAAATTCTTGATCGATCAAGGTGTCCCGGCTAATCGTCTTGTGGCCGCTGGGTTTGGTGAATTCCAACCCATTGCGGAAGGTGACAGCCAAGAAGCGCGCGATACCAACCGCCGGATTGAGCTAAAACTCACCGAGCGCTAAAAACTGTGGCGCTCATTTATCCCTCAAGTTCCTGCTCAAACTGCAATTTCGCCAGGTTTGCATAAATGCCACCGGCAGATGACAGTGTTTGATGGGTACCTTCTTCAACGATCTTGCCCTTATCCATCACCAGAATACGATCTGCTTTCAGAATCGTCGACAAACGGTGCGCGATGACGATCGTGGTTCTGTTTTCCATCATCCGATCAAGGGCCTGTTGCACGAGTTTTTCACTTTGTGCATCAAGCGCGGACGTTGCTTCGTCTAGCAGTAAAATTGGCGCATCTTTTAACATGCCGCGCGCAATTGCAACGCGCTGGCGTTGGCCGCCAGATAGTGTCACACCGCGTTCACCGATCATGCTGTTATAGCCATCATCCATGTCTTGGACGAATTCATCAGCCAGTGCATTGACCGATGCGGTTTTGATGTCTTCTTTCGTGGCATCTTGGCGACTAAACGCAATGTTTTCAGAGACTGAACTTGCAAAAATTGTCACATCTTGAGGTACGATTGCAGTGCGGCTGCGCACGTCTTCCAATGTTCCTTTTTTGACATCGACACCATCAATCTTCACTTCACCGGATGTAGGGTCATAGAACCTTAGAATGAGCGAGAATAATGTACTCTTACCGGCACCAGATGGGCCAACAATCGCAACCGTTTCGCCGGAATTGATTTTAAATGAAAGCTTGTCCAGAATATTCGTATCGGGTCGTGACGGATAAGCAAAATCAACCTTAGAAAACTCGATCGTTCCTTTTGATGGTTGCGGGAGGGCAATCGGATTTTCAGGGTCTTGAATATCAGATTGTTCCTGTAGGAGCTCGCCCAAGCGTTCGGCTGCACCTGCGGCTTGCGAAAGTTCGCTATAAACTTCTGACAACGCACCCAAGCTACCTGCGGCTAAAACGGAATAGAGCAGGAATTGCCCCAAAGTACCCGCTGACATATTGCCATCAAGCACAGAATGCGCACCGGACCATAATATGCCAACCACGCCACAAAAGACGAGGGAGATTGTGAACACAGTCAGCGTCGCGCGGGTGGTCACTGCATCACGCGCTGCTGCAAAGGCATCATCAACTGCACCGTTAAAACGGCCAGATGCGGTTTTCTCAGCGTTAAAAGCCTGCAAGGTCCGTGTTGCATTGATGGCTTCGGACGCATAGGCCATGGCTTCTGCTAATGTATCCTGCGCGTGCCTTGAACGACGGCGTACCGCGCGCCCAAATCCAACCAGAGGCAAGACAATCAACGGGATACCGATAATAACGAAAAGGGATAGTTTAAATGATGTGACAAACATCATAATCACGCCACCCAAACAAAGAATAGAGTTCCGCAATGCCATGGAAGCCGTAGCGCCAACCGCGGATTTAATTTGAGTTGTATCAGCGGTTAATCGGGAGATGATTTCACCAGATCGATTAACATCGTAAAATCCAGGCGACAGATTGGCGATATGATCAAACACATCTCGGCGCAGATCGGTGATTACGCGCTCGCCAATCAGGATGACAAAATAATAACGCATGCCACTTGAGATCGCGAGCACGATGGCAATACCCATCAGCACTGTGAAATAGCTGTTTACAAAATCTGCATCTTGGCCGGAAAAGCCATTATCAATGACACGGCGAACCGCCATGGGAAGTGTGAGTGTGGTCACTGCAGCTAGCAATAAGAATATGCAGGCGCCAATGATCAGTTTTGGATATCTTAATAGATAGGGGAGCAATGTTCTGAGTGGTTTGAGTGATGCTCGTTTTGAATTCTCGTCTTGATTGGTTTCAGCCACCGGCATTTTTCCCTTCACAGATTAAGCGCAAACTCTTTGATATAGAATCGCGCTAAACCTCTTGTGCTTATTGCTATGTTGATGTATAGCCTCGCTATCGAATTATGGAGCCGTGGCCCGATAGGACTGCGGCTTTGATTATGAAGCGGTGAGCTTTACCTCAATTGAGATGTAAATAAACCGACTAGAGTTATCAAGGCTTCGTGCCAAACTGACAGGAATATTATTATGAAAGCGGATATTCATCCTGAATACCACATGATCAAAGTGGTCATGACTGACGGAACAGAATATATGACTCGCTCGACTTGGGGTTCTGAAGGCGACACAATGAATTTGGAAATCGATCCAACTTCACACCCAGCTTGGACTGGTGGCGGCGCGCAGCTTATGGACCGTGGCGGACGTATCACAAAATTCAAAAACCGTTTTGCTGGTCTTGGTCTTTAATCAAAGACTTTGTCAGATTTTATAAGTTACAAAAAAACCCGCCGATCGGCGGGTTTTTTATTTGAATGATTTTTATTGGCTTTATTTAACAAAAGCCGTTTGTAGAAGCGACAATTGCGCTTGTACGGAATTCTCTGTTTCTGTCGCCTGATCGCTTGCTTCTTCTGGACGATAAATCTCGCGATCAAGCAGAGCAACGCGGTTTTGCAGACGAAGTGAACGCTCGACCAAATCTTTAAAGGCTTCAGGAAGCTCATCCCAACCCTGTGCTGAGCGGTCACAGTTAAAGCTATCAAGGCGAACTTTTGATTTTTCTGTCATTGCTTGTTCACGTGTCATTTCACCATTGTTGACAGCGCGCTGTAGCAACAGCCACGAAGCAAGCTGCATCAAGCGCGTAGTTAGACGCATGGATTCAGCAGAATACAAGATAGAGGCAATACGTGGCAGTGTTTTTGATGCAGCACGACCAGTGCTGTCCAAATAATCTGCTGTTTCTTCTACAAGACCCATGCCTTCTGCATAAAGAGTTTTAAAGCTCTCTGAATTTGCCGCATGGTCTGAAAAGCGAATTGTATTACGATTGGTCTCGGACATATAAGTCTCACACTCTCTACTAACTTGACGCCAACATGTTGCCAAAATTTATCGTGTTTTGTGCAACTCCAATAAGATGCCGATTTTTTGAAAAATACGCAAGTTATATCTTAAAGAAAGGTTAACGGACGTTAGGAACCCTTAAATTTTGTTAGGAAATGGGATTTTGACAAAAAAAAGAGCCGCAAAGCGGCCCTCAAGAGTTTAACAGGTAGGCGTCGAGTAGAAAGTCTGTTACTTTTTCTACCAGATCCGAAATATCGGATAATTTAGTAATAACTTGTAAGGCTTAACAACTGATTAAACTGGATTGATAGCAGCTGATATTTTAGATTAGATGCGTAAAGTATGAGCAGGATAAAAGGTTAGCCGATGCGGGTCGTTGAAATAAAAGAATTTGGTGGTCCTGAAGTGTTGGAGCTTGGTCAGCGCTCTTATCCCAAACACGCACCCGATGAAGTTTTAATCCGCGTGCATGCAGCCGGTGTTAATCGCCCGGATTGTCTTCAACGCCAAGGACATTATCCGCCACCAAAGGGCGCGACTGATATTCCTGGACTCGAGGTTGCAGGAATAATTGAGCGCGTGGGAAAGAAAGTGACCAAGTTTTCAGTTGGTGATCAGGTCTGTGCGCTATTGCCCGGTGGCGGGTATGCTGAATATGCCAAATGTCATGAGAGTAATGTGCTATTAATCCCGCAGGGGCTTACCATGGTGGAAGCGGCGGCATTACCAGAAACTTATTTTACTGTTTGGTATAATGTATTTCAGCGCGGTCACCTCAAAGAAGGTGAGCGATTCTTGGTTCATGGCGGCTCATCAGGTATTGGAACGACTGCCATTCAATTGGCTAAAGCTTTCGGTGCGACGGTTTTTACAACGGTCGGTAATGCCGAGAAGGCCAGTTTTGTCAAAGACCTTGGGGCTGATTTTGCGATTAACTACAAGCAAGTCGACTTTGTTGAATTCATCAAACGCAATACTGAGCAGGTAGGTGTCGATTTGATATTGGATATGGTCGGTGGTGATTATATTAATCGCAATTACAGCGTGGCTGCGATTGAAGGCCGTATCGTCCAGATCGCATTTCAACGTGGGCGCAAAGCGCAAGTGGATTTCGTGCAATTGATGGCAAAACGCTTAACTCATTCTGGATCTACGCTTAGAGCGCGCCCGGTAAGCTTTAAGGCCTATGTTGCTGAGGAATTGCAGGAGCATGTATGGCCATTGCTGGAGGCGAAAAAAGTCAAACCCATTATCGACGAAACGTTCCCATTAGCAGAAGCTGCAGACGCTCATGCCTATATGGAGACAAGCGAACATATGGGTAAGATTATTCTCACTCTTTAATCCGTTCGGATAGAAAAAGCCCGCAGGGATGATTGCGGGCCTTTCAAAATTTATAAAGTGCTAAAGCTTAAGCAGCAGCTTCTTGAGTTTCTGTCCATGTGCCAATGGCAGCAAGACCGTTCATTTTCGCACGATGGGCAAATGCACGCTGACCCGCAGCGACATTTTCAGTTTTGCCACCCCATGCTTTCAGCGCGGCAGCTTGCAAGGCTCTGCCATAGGAGAATGTAAGCGCCCAAGGTAGATCGGGAGATTTATTCATTTCAGATAAGTGGGCTGTTGCTTGCTCTTCTGTTTGACCACCTGAGAGGAATGCGATGCCTGGAACAGCTTTTGGTACGGCAGTCTTGAGGCAAAGAACAGTTTTTTCTGCAACTTCTTCAACGCTCGCCTGACGTGGGCAATTGATACCAGGTACGATCATATTCGGTTTAAGGATCATGCCTTCAAGATTAACATCCAAATCATCAAGGGCTGCAAAAGTTGTTTGCAATGTTTCAAGCGTTACTGAGAAACAGCGGTTGATGTCGTGAGTTGAATCCGGACCGTCCATAAGAACTTCAGGCTCGACGATTGGCACAATGCCTGCTTCTTGGCAAAGAGATGCATAGCGCGCCAATGCATGCGCATTTGCGACAATAGAAGCGCGGGAAGGGCGATTTTCTGCAATATTGATCACACCGCGCCATTTGGCAAAGCGTGCACCCAGTTCATAATATTCAGCTAAACGATCGCGCAAACCATCCAGGCCTTCAGTGACAGTTTCACCATCAAAACCAGCCAGTGGTTTAGCGCCAGTATCGACTTTAATGCCAGGGACGGCGCCTGATTGTTTGATAAGTTCAACCAATGGTGTGCCGTCTTTGGCAGACTGGCGAAGTGTTTCATCATATAAAATAACGCCAGAGATATTGTTCTTCATGGCGTCTTCTGTGCGGAATAACATTTCGCGGTAATCGCGGCGGGTGTCGGCTGTTGATTCAACTCCGATGGAATCAAGACGTTTCTTGATTGTGCCCGTTGATTCATCGGCTGCAAGAATTCCTTGGCCAGGTAGGACCATCGCCTTGGCAATATCTTCTAGTCGTTCGCTCATTGTTAATCCCTCATGTACTGTCGTGCGATAAATTTTAAAGACACACATAACAGGGATTAAATTTTTTTAAAATAGCTTTAAAAACTATTAAATCGTTTAAATTTTTTTTAAAACGATTTAATTCCAATTTAAATTTCCAACATGGTAAACAAGGTCCTTTCAGCGGTGCTTAATTCAGCCCGATTCTGTTGATAACTTTAGAGAAAATTGGGGTTATGATAATCAATGAGCATAGTTTTTTCTGATCGTTTGTCGTCCAATCCATTCGAAGCGATCACGGATTTAAGATCGCAGGGACGTCTTGTCCGTCAAAAAATTCCCATCATTGGCAAGGTGTGGTTCACGACTGATCAGGAGATGGCGACGCTTGTTTTAAAAGACAGCTCTAACTTTGGTGTGCGCAAACCAAATGGCAAAGCGGTTGGTTTGCAATGGTGGATGCCAAAGACCATTTCCTTATTGGCGTCTAACATGCTGGCCATGGATGGTGACGAACACAAACGCCTCCGACAAATCGTTGATCGTGCATTTCGTCGCGAAGCCATCATGGCGCTAGAGCCTGAAATTGAAATCATGGCCAATGACATGGTCTCTGAGCTGTTTAAAGAAAGGCAGGAAGTAGACCTTCTTGCAACTTTCGCGCGGCGCTTCCCATTGGCGGTGATCTGTGAATTGCTTGGCCTGCCAAAAAAAGATCGGCAACAATTTGCCATTTGGGCCGAAGGTTTTACCCGCGTGACCGGTGTTTTGGATTTTTTAAAACTGATCCCGCGTTTGAAAGCCATGACAAAATATATCCGGAGAAAGGCCAAAGAAGCACGCCTATCGGGTGGGAAAGGGTTGATAGCTGAATTGGTGATTGCGCAAGATGAAAATGATCAGATGTCAGATGATGAATTGATCGCGATGGTGTTCTTACTATTGATCGCTGGGCATGAAACCACAACACATCTGATTAGCGGTGGCGTGTTGGCATTGCTACAACACGAAGATCAAAAACACTGGCTCATGGAAGATTGGGGGCGAACCAATACCGCTATTGAAGAACTATTGCGCTATGTCACGCCTGTTCAGATGTCCAAGCCGCGTTATGCGTTTTCAGATCAGGGCATGGGTGGTGTTCACGTTAAAAGAGGTGAGTTGGTAATGGCGCTCTTAACAGCTGCCAATTACGACGAAGCTTTGATTGATAATCCGCAGATGCTGAATTTAGATCGTCGACCCAATCGACATATCGCCTTTGGATCCGGCATTCATTTTTGTCTGGGTCATCAATTGGCAAGGCTTGAGGGTAAACATGCGATCAAGGCGTTGTTTAGCCAACATCCCAATCTTGCTTTGGCCACTGATCAAATAAAATTCCGCAAACGCATTGGGATCAATGCGCTTACGGAACTCAAAATCAAACCCAATTGATGAGGTATTTTAGGCCTTAGACAGAGCGTCGACGCCTGGTAGTGGTTTGCCTTCCATCCATTCAAGGAATGCACCACCAGCTGTTGAGATATAGGTGAAATCAGATGCAGCACCTGCGTGATTGAGCGCAGCAACTGTGTCACCGCCACCAGCGACAGACACGAGTAAGCCTTCAGCAGATCGGTCAGCTGCGTGTTTTGCGCAAGAAACCGTTGCGATATCAAATGGC
>JAEPMD010000051.1 GCA_017644105.1 Rhizobiaceae bacterium
CCCACCCAAAGCACTGACAAACAGATCAAAAACGGAACACCCGCAGCAAATATCGCGACAGCGATTTAGTCCAATGGTACAAAGCCGACGAAACTTTCTTCGTTCTGGATAACAGCTTTTGGCCCGAACCAATCATCCAAAGACATGCACAAGCACTTGAGGCAAAACGAAAGGTCGCTGCATTAAATCTAAAATTCCAACTTTTCGCGTAGCAGCCAGCACTTTTTCGATGAACGAACCGCACGAAGGTACTTCCAAACCTGAATTGGCCGGACTAAACTTACCGCAAGTGTAACGGGAGGAGACAATCAATGACATTTGAAACTTGGGTAATATATGTGTTGACTGTTCTGGCCTTGATGAGCACGCCTGGACCGAGCCAGTTATTGATGCTTTCCAATAGTGGTGTTCACGGTTTTAAGCGATCACTGTCAACTGCAGCAGGCGACCTTTCAGCAAACACTTTGCAGATGCTTGCGGCGGGTCTGGGGTTGGCCGCTATTGTCGCGACATCTGCCACAGCGTTGAGCATCATCAAGTGGGTAGGTGTGGTATATCTAATCTGGTTGGGCATCCGCATGTTCAGACATGCTAAGCCAGACAGTACTGCTGAGCCTGAACAACGCAAAAGAGCTTCGCCGCGAACTCTTTGGCTCCAAGGCTTCTTAACTTCCGCTGCAAATCCGAAGGCTGTTGTCTTCTTCGCAGCGCTCTTCCCACAGTTTATCTACGGTGAAGCCAGTTTCTGGTCGCAGTTCCTGACATTATCGGTGACATACCTCTTCATGGACGGCCTCTTTCTATCCGCCTACGGCCTTGGAGCGAGTTGGATTGTCAAAAGATTTAAGGGCACCGCACGTCTATGGATCGAAAGGATAGGTGTAGGCTTCATGATTATCGCAGCTTTTCTCCTTGGGTTGAAGTCAATCTCGCGCAGTTAAAGCAGCAAGGTGACATCTGTCGTAAGACTGAAAGCGATAGTTTTATCCCGCAAAACTGACGTGGGGAACTGCGTACCTTTTGTCGATCTTAACCCGGATAAAGAAGTTTAAAGCTGGGGCGAAAACAACCGCCCCAGCTCTTGCTAAACTAACGCCCCAGAGATTCAACAACCAGATCGGCGGCAGCGGCACCTGAGAATTGTTGCTGACCTGTGATCAGATTACCATCACGCACGGCAAATACTTTGAACATAGAGTCTGTGATGAAGTTTGTGCCTTCAATTTTCTTTGCTTCTTCCTCAATCCAGAATGGTTGGATTTTTTGACCTACAAAGTCATCAGCAAATTTTTCTTCTGAATTGGCAAATCCGGTCCAAGTTTTGCCTGCAACAAGCAGATTGCCATCTGATAGTTTTGTTTTGAGCAGGATGCTTGTACCATGGCACACAATGGCAACAATTTTATTTGCCTCATAAGCTTTGGCAACAAATGCATGAAGTTCTTCATCATCGATCATCGTCACCATGGGAGATTGTCCTCCGGCGACAAAAATACCATCATAATCTTCAATATCTACATCGGAAATTGATCTTGTGTTCTTAAGCATTGCTGAGTGGGTTTCGGACTTTTTAAAACCCAAAGATATGATGTCATGTGCTGAATATTGGCTTTCATCTTCAGGGTCAGAAAAACCATCTGCCATTAAGTCGCCGCCCTTTGGGCTTACAATGTCTACCTCATAACCCGCTTCTGTGAAGGTCCAATAAGGGTGGGTTAGTTCTGCCCACCAAAAGCCGATAGGCCAACCTGTTGTTGGTGATGTTGATGGGTTCGCTACGATGATTAGGATACGCTTTTGTCCGTGTTTATCTAATGCTGCTGACATATTTAGTCCTTTCAAGTTTTAGTATGGGATGAAGGGTAGATCCATCTCGCCAGCGCCTTTGTTAGGCGTGGCATAATGAGATAGGTCATGATGAAAATTTCGATTGTGATGGTCAGTAAAAGCCTTGCGAAATAGGGCCAGTCGCTGAGAAGCGCGCTGATTGCCCCGCCAATGACATAGACAAGCGAGAAAACAACCAGAATCAACAACAGTGCCATGCGAAATTGCGATGGTTGCGGCACTTTTGTTCCAACTGGTGGTTCGAACCAAAATTCCAGACCAGTTAACTTTTGCCAGACGGCATCACCGCTGACATATGGCTCTACACGTCTTAAAAAGGTTGAACGAAGCTCTGAAGCTTCAAACTTTTCAAGTGCTGAGAGATCAGAAAACCTGACAATGCTTGTATAGGTGCGGGATTGACCAATCGGACGATGAAACTCGGCACCAAGATAGCCATCCAACTCATTGGCCTGGCGGGCAAGCTCATTAAGCTGCTCCTCATATTGCACCTCACTACCGGGCTTGACTGAACGTCTAATAATGATTGTAACTGGTTCAGGCATTTGCAATCTCTGAAATAGAGAGAGCCCAATTGCGACCTTTACCTTGCGCCATGGCCTGATTGATCCAAACCAGTGCGTAGGGTTCAAGCAGACGTGCTTTGTCCAATCCACCTGCATCCAGCGCATCAAAACCTATATCCGTTAGAAGGCGTGAAACTACATCTTTCGCATCTTCACTGTCTGATGCCATGAACATTGCAGGCGGTGTTGGGAACGACTTTGCTGCAGCCATAATTTCAGCACCTACTTGATTGAGCGTTTTGACAATTCGCGCATCTGGCGCAACTCCGGCCAGAGTTTCAGAACCGGATGTATTGTGCCCCAATAGGAGGCCAAATTTACCATCCACCATCCCAAGCGGATTGGTGCAATCGATGATGATTTTGCCTGCTAGATTTCCAAGGCTTTTCAGTATCTCAGCAGCTGCAGCATAAGGCGTGGCGAGTACGATAACTTTGCCATCAGGCATATCGCCAATTTTCACTGCTGAAGCGCCAATTCGAGCGGCTTCACTCGCAATTTTAGACGGATCCCGAACGATAAGACTTGCTTGGTGCCCCGCTTTTGCCCATGCCGTTGCAAGTGTAAACCCAACACGCCCAGCTCCAATTATTGCAATATCCATGATCCTACCTTTCGCTGTCTTGATTGACTGTGATCGAAGTGCTAAACGAACAGTGATATTAAATAAAACGAATTCGTTTCATGTCTGACTTAAATGAAATGCAACTCAGGAGATTGGATCTCTCTTTGCTCCTGATCTTTTTAGGCCTGGTAAAACATCGAAAAGCAGCCCTAGTGGCCGATGATATGGGCCTAACTCAATCTTCGATCAGCCATGCTCTCAACCGGCTGCGAGATATATTGGGTGATGAGCTATTTTTAAGAAGACCACATGGATTTGAACCCACATCTTACGCGCTCAAATTGGAACCGGTTATCCGGGAAGCTGTCGAGCAACTATCATCTATTTTAAAGTTTAACGACCAGTTCTCACCCGAAACTGCTTTAGGGACATTTCGAATTAGCGGGTTTGACAGTGAACTTGCTGTATTGATACCAGCATTGTTGCGCCATTTGGAGCAAAGCGCACCCAATTTGCAAGTCACAACTAGAGCAGCCAGCCGAAACGAGGCGCTGAGACTCATCGATGAGAGAAAGCTCGATCTAGCTCTTGGCTTTTTCTGGGATGTGCCTGACCAATATTGCAAAACTCATCTATACGATGAAGGCTATGTGATGGTTGCGAGAAAGTACCATCCGCTACTGAGCAAAAGCCAGTCGCTGGAAACTTTCCTTAAAGCCAGACATCTCATCGTATCTCCCAAAGGTGACCTCACTGGTATTGTTGACGAGCAATTGCAACACATGGGACTTACGCGTAAAATAAGTGCCGGAGTTCCGTTGTTTTTCCCAGCCCTTGCGACGCTATCTGAAAGCGATCTGATCGCAACAATGCCATCGCGGATTGCAAAAAAATATGCAAAGTCGTTTGGATTGGAAACGTGGGCTGCACCACTGGAAATCCGCACGTTCGATGTGAGTGTTGTTCACCACAGACGAGATGAAAAAAATCCTTTATGCAATTGGGTCGTCGAGCAAATCAAACAAGCAGCGCAAACGATTTAATCTGAATATGACACCGTTGACGCATTCTTATGAGCTCCGTTTTTTGCACTGAACTGACAACGGAAAAATTCAATATTTGATTAGCTATTGAACCAAATCAGGCATCAAAAATTCATTCCAATTAGTCGCAAATTTGAAAAAACAAATAGACTATACTTGAAATGACACCGGTGTCATGACATTGGTGTCATAAGAAAAAATAACAATGTGAATTCTCGGGAGGAATTCTTGGCCAATATCTACGATGTCGCAAAGCTTGCAGGCGTGTCCCCAAAAACAGTTAGCCGGGTGCTCAACGGAGATGCTCCTGTCGCGGAAAAAACGCGCAAAGCAGTTAATGAAGCCATGTCGGAACTTGAATATATTCCATCCAGCGCTGCGAGATCGATTAAATCTCAGAAATCAGGACTCATCGGTCTCATCACAGGTGCGATCAGCACCAAGACAGATCAATTGACCCATGCAGGTCTACCAGAGATCAACTTGGTTCAAGGCGCGCAGGCAGTTTTTGAAAATGCTGGGAAGACACTATTAATCTCGGACACTGGTGGAAATTCAGAGCGGGTGCCGCATCTAATTAGAACTTTCCGCCAACATCGCGTCGAAGGTCTTTTATACGTTGCCGATCATCATAAGCAAATTGATATCGCTACCAACACAGATTCAATGAATGTCGTATTGGTGAATTGCCTTGATGAAAAGGGTACGCCCGCAGTCGTGCCTGATGATGAAAATGGCCAATTAGCACTCACCAGGAAAGTCGTCGCTGCTGGGCATAAAAACATAGCCTATCTGACGTTAAGCCCAACTCAAATTGCAACGAAATTGCGCCTTGATGGATTTAAAACGGCGCTGGCTGAGGCTGGTATTGCCTATGATCCTTCGCTTGTCATCCCAGTTGATTTATTCGGTTCGCAAGGCGAGCACCAACTTATATGGGATGCGCTTGACAAATTTTTGCGCCGAGATACGCCGCCAACAGCGATTTGTTGCGGTAACGATCGTTTGGCCATGGCTGTTTATGGTATTTTACGCGACAGAGGCGTTAGCGTTCCAGATCAAATTTCTGTCGTAGGCTATGATGACCATAAACTGGTTTCTGAAACGCTATATCCTGCGCTCACCACGGCGGAACTTCCTTATGCCGCAATGGGTGCACGTGCAGCCCACTTACTCCTGAATCTTATTTCAAATACGCAAACACCAGATTTTGAGACACCAATATTGGTCAATGGCCAAGTTGTTGAGCGGGGGTCGCTACAAGCCCCTGCGCAAAACGCACAGGTTTATAATCTAAATGGGAGGATAAGACCTTGAGACTTTTAATACATACAACAATGCTGGCAGCGATTGGGTTTGCCAGTCCGGCGCTTGCCGAAACAGAACTAAGCATGTGGTATCACGGCGCTGGTAGCGCAAATGCAGAAGAAAAGCTCATCAATCAACTTGTTGACGAGTTTAATGCCAGTCAATCAGATTGGAAAGTGGTGATCGAAACCTTCCCTCAGCTTGCTTACAACGATGCGGTTGGCGCGGCAGCCCTTGCGGGTGAACTGCCTGATATTCTGGATGTCGATGGACCTGTTATGCCAAACTGGGCATGGGCAAATTACATGCAGCCCCTTGGGATTGATGAAGCAAAGCTTGAAGGTTACTTACCGGGACCCATCGGTCGCTGGAACGGGGAGGTTTATTCAGTTGGCCTTTGGGATGCGGCGGTTGCGCTAACAACGCGTCGCTCGACATTAGAAAAATACGATATCCGTATCCCAACGCTAGAAGAACCATGGAGCTTGGATGAATTCAACTCCGCGCTTGAAAAAATCAAAGCATCGGGAGATTTTGAATTTCCGCTTGATTTGGGCATGGCTTGGAAAGGCGAGTGGTATCCATATGCATTCTCACCTTTATTGCAAAGCTTTGGTGGTGATATTGTCGACCGCTCAACATATCAATCTGCCGAAGATGTTTTAAATGGTGATTCAGCTTTAGCATTTGGTGAATGGTGGCAAGGTTTATTCCAAAACAAACTTGTTCCTGGGACAAGTCAGGATGGCGCGGATCGCGAAACAGGTTTGCTGGAAGGTAAATATGCAATGTCTTGGAACGGCAATTGGGCTGCCCTGCCGGTTGTCGAAGCCTTTGGAGACGACGCGTTGTTCCTGCCAGCACCTGACTTTGGCAATGGCTCTACCATTGGTGCTGCCTCCTGGCAATTCGGCATATCCGGAACATCAAAACATCCCGAAGGTGCGCGCGCCTTTATTGAGTTTGCGTTGCAAGACAAATGGTTTGCGGCCTTCTCTGATGGCACAGGCTTGATACCTGTAACGTCAACAGCTGCAGCAGACACGGCCAATTATAAACCTGGCGGTTCGTTGGAAGTGTTCTACGGTTTATCTGAAAACCAAGCACTCGTTCGACCCGTAACACCTGGCTATATTGTGCAAGCAAAAGTGTTTGAAAAAGCGCTTGCTGATATCGCAAACGGTGCGGATGTCGCTGACACTCTTGATGCAGCGGTTGATGAGATCAACGAAGACATCGAGAACAACAAAGGCTACGGTCACTAATACCCAAATTTCCACTCGCCCGTTCAAAAATTTGCGGGCGAGTGGTTTCCAAGGGAGAATTTTCATGGCGTCCAAGCTTAAACAAAGCAACCGAGCTGGCTGGTTGATGGCCTTGCCCGGTGCGGGTCTGATTGGCCTGTTTATCATCATACCTTTTGTTCTGGCCTTTGCATTTTCGCTAACAAATCAACGTCTTGCATCACCCAATCCAACCGAGTTTATCGGACTGGAGAACTATTCAGAGCTGCTTGGTTTGGCTGTTTTTACGCTCGAGCCTGAGCGTGATGACGCGGGTAATGCCGTCGTTGAAGACGGTGAAATCCAATATCCGCGCCTTAGAAAATTCACGCGTAAGAATGCGGAATTTCCGCATTTGGATGGAAAACGCGAATGGTTCAGCTGGCAGTCGGGTGAAAATAGAACAGTCGTCTTAGCGTCAGATGTCGTCTTCATGAAGGCATTAATGAATACCATTTTGTTTGTGATTGTCGTCGCGCCATTGCAATCAGCAATCGCGCTCACATTGGCGCTCTTAATTAATCAGAAGCTCAGAGGGATTAGCCTCTTTCGAGCAATTTACTTCATGCCGGTCGTGGTCTCGATCGTCATTGTCTCGATCTTGTGGAAATTCATCTATTCACCGGGTGATGGACTACTCAATAATATTTTGTCCGCCTTTACCTTTGGAGCGTTTGAACCACACGATTGGTTGGGTGACACTTCAACCGCCTTAGGCTCGATCATAGCCATGTCGATTTGGCAGGGTGTCGGATTTCATATGGTGATTTGGCTATCTGGCCTCCAAACTATCTCTCCCACTTTATACGAGGCAGCGGAGATTGAAGGTTCAAAAAAATGGCAAACCTTTCGCTATGTCACTTGGCCCGGTCTTCGAAACACGGCGGTGCTTATTTTGATCGTGATCACCATGCAGGCATTTGCACTCTTTGCTCAGATCGATGTCATGACACAAGGCGGGCCATTGGACAGTACACAAGTTCTGGTCTTCCAAGCGGTAGAACGCGGCTATGGCAAGCAAGATATTTCTGGTGGCTCAACTATTTCGGTCATTTTATTCGTGATCGTCCTCAGCATTTCATTTGTTCAACGCTGGCTGACAAGGGAGCGGAAATAATGGCTTTGGTAACGTCTGAAAATCGTGGTCTTCGACTCGGCGCGCGTTATGCCGTTCTGGTTCTGGTCGCAATCATATTCATTTTCCCGCTTTTGTTCATGGCCATGTCATCGCTTAAGCCGGACAACCAGTTATTGCTGGATACATCAAGTTTACGTGCGTTTTTGCCTGTAGGAGAAATATCGCTCGACAATTACAAAGACGCATTTGAACGTGCACCAATTGGCGTCTTCGTGTTCAATTCAGTTTTAATAACTGGTCTAACCGTCGTGTTGACGCTGCTCGTTTGTTCACTCGCCGCATTCTCTTTTGTATTTTTAGATTGGAAGGGACGTGATGTGATTTTTTCGATCATTCTGGCGACGCTGATTATTCCGTATGAAACCATCTTTATTCCGCTTTTGCTCATGGCATCACAATTACCATGGATAAGCACTGAAGGATTAGAGTTTGGTTGGCTGAATTCATATCGCGTTCAAATCATTCCCTTTATTGCTGATGGACTATCGGTCTTCTTATTCGTGCAATATTTCAAAGATCTTCCGCGTGAATTGATCGAGGCAAGCCGGGTTGAAGGCGCAAGCTGGTGGTTTATCTACCGAAAGGTTGTTCTGCCTTTATCAGGTCCGGTGATCGCGACTGCGGCGATTTTGAAATTCCTATTCATGTATAATCAATATTTGTGGCCATTGATGGTTGTTCAAGCCGAAGAGATTAGACCCGTTATGGTGGGTTTGGGCTACTTCACTGACCAACTAAATGTTCCATGGGGTGAAGTCATGGCCTATCTGACCATCATCACCGTACCGGTGCTTGCGTTTTATTTATCACTCCAACGTGCCTTTATCGCATCCGTAGCTTCAACGGGGGTGAAAGGCTAATGGTTTTGGCTTTAAAAGATAAATGGCTTTGGGACAGCTGGTATATTCACGATGGTGAACAATGGCATTGTTATTTCTTGCAAGCCGATAAATCAATTGGCGATCCTGAGCAGCGGCATTGGAATGTAAGTTACGGTCATGCAACCAGTAAAGAACTGATCAACTGGCACCATCTGGGGACGTGCTTTATGCCAAGTGTCACACCGGCATGGGATGATTATACAACATGGACGGGCTCTGTCGTTCGTGGTCATGATGATCAATGGCATCTGTTTTATACCGGCACCAGCAAAGAAGGTGGCGGCAAACATCAGAAGCTTGGCCATGCTGTTTCAAATGATCTGCATAATTGGCAACGGGTGGGCGACGGGCTGATTTTGGACCGCGATGATCGTTATGAGGAATATGAGGAAGACCGCTGGCATGACCGCGCATTCCGAGACCCATGGGTCATCCAAAATCCTGAGGGTGGCTGGCTAATGTATTTCACCGCACGCAATGCATCAATTGAAGGTAAGTTGGACGCCGGTGCCATCGGCCTTGCAACATCAAATGATTTATACAATTGGACGCTAGAAGATCCCGTATTCACGGGTGGATTTGGTGAGTTAGAAGTCCCTCAAGTCTTTGAATGGGATGGTCAATGGTATTGCCTGTTCTGTACGGCTGGGCGGTTCTGGAATGACAAAGCCAGACAAATCATTGGTGAGCCCGCACAAACCGGGACCCATTACCTAATTGCTGATCATCCGAAAGGTCCGTGGCGCATCGCAACTGGTCCAATCTTGGACGATGAGAGATATGCCGCTCGGATTGTTGAGCAGAATAATAAAAAATATCTGTTGGGCTTCGTCATGCAGGATGAAACTACCGGCGAATTTCCAGGAATAATCTCAGACCCCGTCATGGTGCTTAAGGGATCTGACGGTCAATTATCGCTTCATTACGAGGATACAAGACAAGTTGAAAGGATAAACCATGGCTGATGTAACGCTTAAAGGTATCAAGAAAAGCTACGGTGCTGTCGACGTTATCAAGGGTGTTGATATCGACATTAAGGATGGCGAATTCGTCGTTTTCGTCGGTCCATCTGGCTGCGGGAAATCCACATTGTTGCGCATGATCGCTGGTCTTGAGGATATCACTGGCGGCACTTTGGAAATCGGTGACCGGGTGGTCAATGATATTCCAGCCTCTGAAAGAGGCATTGCGATGGTGTTCCAATCCTATGCGATTTTTCCTCATATGACGGTAAGGGAAAATATTGCTTTCGGTCTAACAATTGCCAAAACACCCAAGGCTGAAAAAGACGAAAAGGTCATGGAAGCTGCGCGAATTCTGCAGATGGAGAATTTGCTCGAACGTAGACCCAGCCAATTGTCAGGTGGCCAACGTCAACGGGTCGCTATCGGGCGGGCGATTACGCGAAACCCACAGGTGTTTTTGTTTGATGAACCATTGTCAAACCTAGATGCTGCGCTTCGTCTTGATATGCGCATGGAAATTGGCAGGCTTCACAAATCGCTAGATGCAACCATGGTATATGTCACCCACGATCAGGTCGAAGCCATGACGCTGGCGGACAAGATTGTTGTATTAAAAGATGGCTACGTGCAACAGGTTGGTTCGCCCATGGATCTGTATCACAAACCGGATAATCTGTTTGTAGCAGGGTTTATTGGTGCACCATCGATGAATTTTCTCGATGTTGATATTATCTCTCGCGATGCAAATTCTGCTAAAGTGAATTCAAAATCTGTTGCGGAGTTTGGCGTCGATGTCTGGCGTGAAGGATTAGATCAAACATCTAAGGCTACATTGGGTATAAGACCACAGGATCTATATCCAGTATCAGAGGGTGGATTGCTCAAAGGCAATGTGACCTTAACTGAGAGATTAGGCACTGAAACGGTAGTTGATATTCGCCTCTCTGATGGAAACCGTCTATTAGCTTCCCTCGGGGAAGATAGAATTTTCGAGCATGGTCAGGAAATCCGTTTGGATTTTGATCATAAAAAAGCGCATTTATTTGCGCCTGCAACGCAATAGGAACAAGAAACTGCGCAATCAATAGCATGAGTAAAAAACCACTTGTCATAATGGACCAACATTTCAGGCTTGTTGACGAATTATTCAGACCTGAGACCTTTGCAGCATTATCCGATCTTTGTGAGATTGAAGGTGCGCAAAATGAGCCTATGTCCAAAGAGCGTATCGACCAAAGAATTGATGAAGCTTCCATTTTGGTGGCAGCCTTCCCCGGTTTGAATGCATCTCAGATCGAAAGGGCGAAAAACTTAAAAGCCACCATCGAAGTTGCGGGCGCGTTTAGTGAAGGATTAGATTACCAGGCTTGCTTCGATAAAAAGATCGAAGTGCTGTCCTGTTCACCAGGCTTTCGGCAATCTGTCGCTGAGATGACATTGGCTTTGGCCCTCGCTGGTGGTCGCGGATTGGTGCGAGAACATGAAGCATTTAGAGCAGGCCAAGAGCATTGGCTGGAAGATTGTTCAGATACAGATTTCACACTGTTTGGTGCGGATATTGGCTTTATCGGATTTGGACAGATCGCAAAGGAAACCGTTCGCCTGATGGCTCCGTTCGCGCCAAAAATTCGCGCCTATGATCCATACCCAAGTCCAGAAAATAACGATGTTGAGTTCTGCAGCTTGGATCAACTTGTCGAAAAAAGCCGCATTGTTATTGTGGCGGCTGTCCCTTCAGATGAAACAAGAAATATTTTAAGAGCTGATCTTATTGCGAAGTTGCAAAAAAGCAGTTTGGTCATCTTGATTAGCCGTGCTTGGTGTGCGGACTTTCCAGCATTGCTAGCTGCGGCAAACGCGAAGAAGATCACGCTCGCGACGGATGTTTTTCCAACGGAGCCGCTTCCCGAAGACGATGAGTTGCGTAATATGCAAAATATTATTTTATCGCCACATCGCGCAGCAGCTGTTCCTGGAGGACGACATCTAATCGGGGATATGATTTATCACGATATCAAAGCCATCCTGGACGGTAGGCCCGAGCGGCAGCTAAAACCTGTTAATCCTGCGCAAGTATCTAGTTTAATTTCCGCCCAAAAAGAACTGCCGCCAGTCGGATGACGTTTCGTTGGGGTATTTTATCAACGGGGAATATGGCAAATTCCATGGCGGCGGCAATGGAACATGTACCCGATGCACAATTGATAGCCGTTGCTTCGCGAACGCAAAACTCGGCGGATCAATTCGCAAAACGTTGGGGCTGCGAACATGCTTACGACCATTTTGAAAGCTTACTCGCGAACCCAGACATCGACATTGTTTATATCGCAACACCCAACGCAATTCATAAGGATAACATTCTTAAAGCGCTTGAATTTGGCAAACATGTTTTGTGTGAAAAACCGCTCACAACTTCCGTTGAAGATTTGGAATTGTGTATGGGTACGGCACGATCCAAAGGCCTCTTTTTGATGGAAGCAATTTGGACTGCATTCTTTCCGGTTATGCGTAAAATATCGAGCCTTGTTTCAGAAGCCGCAATAGGAAAGATACAGCATATAAATGCACAGTTTGTATCCTATCGCGACCCGCACCAATCACCAAATCTATTCGACCCAAAACTAGGAGGCGGGGCGACGTCCGATCTTGGTATTTACCCAATTGCTATCTCGCAATTGTTCGCAGGTGCCATCACAAACCATTCAGCGCAGACTGTTACAGGTACAAGTGGTGTTGAGGAAATGGTTGTCATTTCAGCCCAACATGAAAATGAAATTCTCTCAACTTTGTCCTATGGGTTTCGCGCAGAGATGCCTATTTTAATGACTATCGCCGGAAATGAAGGTGTTATTGAAATCCCGCAAAATTTTCATAAGCCAGACAATTTTGCTCTATCTTTTAATGGGAATGAGCAACGTTTTGAATTGCCGCCAATCGGCAACGGATATGCACATGAAATTTTAGAAGTTCACGATTGCATCCAAAATGGCAGATTGGAAAGTTCAGTTTTACCTTTATCGTTCTCATTGAGATGTGCACGGATATTGGATTTAGTTCGTACGCAATCACAATGAGAATGTGATGTTTGTCTCACTTTGTGCTGCTGAAGGAGGTCAAAATTTATAGAATTGATTGTCCGCTTCCTAGACGACAGAGCGCACTCTTCACCCCTCTCCTCTTCACCAAAGTCGTACCAATTCCCTACGCGTAAGGCTTAATAACAACCCACGTAGACCAAACGTAGGGAAACGTAAGCAAAATTGGTCAAAGTTAATCGAAGCCAATCAAATTTCCCAGATGACTAAATCACTGTTTAATATAGCTAAATAGGGCTTAATAATACTCGGTAAAAGTCAGCGACCCATAATTCCTAATCCTGGTGTCGCAGGTTCAAATCCTGCCGGGATCACCATTTTGTTACGGTCAAATACCGACAGCTAGTGGAGAGGTTATGACGCCCCGAGATTGGTTAGATGATCAAACCTGCCATCAATTAATATGAAGCCATGAAAAACGAAAGCTCGTTTATTGCGAAAGAGAAAAGTCTGTAAATAGCGTAAAAGGAGAAGTTCGACTTTCAGGGTTTACCGACTGCTTCTGGCCCGAATCAGACATTGAGACATATCGAGTAACATCATCAAAATTCCAGCCGATCATCTAGTTAGAGGCCGGATCATCAAAGTGCTAGCACTCAGCGACATAGGCAACTTTGCTCTTATTGATGTATTGGGCGCCATTTATCTAGAGCTTCTAGAAACCTATCCTTCTCTCCCTTATGCATTGAGAAGTTATTTTGCGGATATGGAAAATTGCCAGCAGTGACTTCGTCGCGAAATTGACCTAGGGCAGAGACGCGTTCTTCATGGATTTGTTTGTGTAATCGTCCCACATTACCAAAGGCGTGGGCATGTTTGGGTGGTCGTTCTTCTTCGCTAACCTCTCCACAAACATCCGCAACGAATGACATAATCACGTCGCCCGCCATACCAGATCCAAGTGAGAATGTTACAATAGACGTCTTTTTATTGACCACTTCGAGCACTTCTTCTGCGATACACTCTGCTTCTACTGCAATAACGCCAACATCTTCCATCCGTTTAAGGGATACATAAATTTTCATCGCTTCATCAGCATTACGGCCCCATCCGCGCAATCCGCCACAATAATGGCTAAAGGTTGGTATTAATCCAATATGGCTTTGAACAGGTATACCCTCGCGAGACATCATCTCCAATGCATCCAGTGAACGAAGTGTGTAATACATGTCCCCACCTCGACGCATCGCCTCGAAAGCATCCGCTAAAAGTTCTTCATTCGAACCAAACTGTGCCCATTTAGACCCAACCCGGCAGAAATGGGTTGGTGCAATGGCGCGAACATTGTCGATCTGGTCCATTCCAACTACAAGCAAATCGATACCTGCGTCTCTGCAGGCCCGAATCTCACCGGCATTAGCCGGATTAGACATGGTGAGTTTCTTGTTCGTTACCTTAAGCGCCTGCAGGTCTGAAATCGTATAGTTGCGCATCGCAGGTTTGCGGGAGAAGTCATAAATGCGTTTCATGTTTTACCTTCCCTCAACTAAAAGCGCTTTTTGCGCCGCCTGTCTTTTGCACTTTGAAGATCGAGCTGACATCCGTCGCTGGTGGATAGGGTAGTCGAATCGGGACCTCCTTCATACGTGGTTGCAGGACAGGATCTCCAATAATCATTCTGCTCAGAAGGTCGTCCCATTGCTCTTGCTGTGACAGACGCTGTATATAGGCGGAACCACCCATAAGTGGCCACGCATCTGCTGCGCAGCATTCATAAAACAACATCAACCTGGCGCGATCAGAGACATTCGGTGCCGAACCGTGCAAGGTGCGGGCGTGGTGGACTGACATGCTGCCGGCCTTGCCAGTGATCGTAACTGCCTTTTCGATCTGAAAATCAGGATCCGATGGGTCCACGGCGCCACAAAAAATGTTGTCAGAACTGTTGTGGTTCAAAACAGGTCCTTTGTGAGAGCCTGGAATAACCTGGAGCGGGCCGTTTTCCTCGGTGACATCTTCCAAAAACACACCGAATGCCAACATATCGTCATTCGTATGAGGATAGAAAGCCCAATCCTGGTGCCACTCAACAGCAGCCCCGCCACCGGGCGCCTTCGCGTTTAGTTTTGAAGTCTGAAGAACCGCGTTTGCTCCGACCAACTGCCGCAGCACCTCTGTAATCCCAGAGTTCTTCAAAACATCCCAGAAGAATGGATGCTGCTTGTGAGGCAATTTGATCCGGGTCAGTTTTGGAGTGTCAGAACTATGCCCCACGTCCAAATCGTAAACATCATTACTTTCGGTAAATTGGCGTGAGCGATCTATGAATTCGTAAGTAATATCCTGCATGTGTTGAAGTTGCTCTGGCGTTACAACATCTTCCACGAGAATATAGCCATTTTCAAAGTAGTACTCGATCTGTTCCTTGGTAAGCATCGCGGTTCCTCTCTGCACTAGATCAGTTTTTGGTATCGATACCATTCTTGATTTGATATCGATACCATGATCTATTGATTAGGTCAACAATCACTCAGATAACAAGACTGGAGACTAATTTTGGGTAAAGGCAAGTGGGTAACAATGAAGGATGTCGCCGATTTTGCCAACGTGGGAACGATCACGGTGTCTCGGGTTTTGCGAACCCCCGATAAAGTCTCGGAGACAAAGCGTAAACGGGTTCAAGAAGCGATTAAGGAACTCGGATATGTACCGGACAACACTGCTGGGGCGTTATCATCAAGCAAGAGTCGGGTGTTTGGAGCAATTGTATCCACAGTAAACGATTCCGTTTTTGCGCAGACTTTGGATGGCCTGTCGAGCACCCTTCGGATGGCCGGATACGAATTGCTTTTGACAAGTACCAACTATGATCCAGATGTAGAAGAAGATGCGTTACTTGCGCTACTTGCCCGCCGCCCGGATGGGATTGTTCTGACTAGTACGACCCATACCTCTGCCGTCACAAAACTCCTTAAATCTGTAAGAATTCCTGTCGTCGAAATCTGGCAGTTGCCATCTGCGCCTCTGGACATTGCTGTCGGCTTTTCAAATTTTCAAGCAGGATACGACATGGCACGTCATTTAATCGACGAGGGACGAAAGAATATCGCATTTTTAGGTGTCGGCGGGGCACAAGACGAGCGCGGTCGTCGCCGTCGTGACGGATATATAAATGCCCTTAGTGATGTTGGTAAGGAGCCAATTATGTGGCCTGATTGTGAACAATCTTCATTATATGGAATCGAATTGGGAGTAGCATTTATTGAACGGTGTTTCATTACCGATCCAATGATAGATGCGGTAATGTGCGTGAGCGATCAGGTCGCATTGGGTGTTCTCTGTGAGGCAAGGAGGTGTGGCGTAAAAGTGCCGGAAGATCTTGCGATCTCTGGTTTTGGAGGTTTTGAATTAGCGAAACCATCTGGCATTGATTTAACCACAATTGCAGTACCCGGGAAGGAAATCGGTATTGCCACCGCCAAGGCGCTTCTTGATCCCGAAACCGCAAGGGATAAGAAGGTCATTGATCTTGGTTTTACTTTGATTAAACGCGGAACAACATAATAATATGATTGAACAATTGTGGTTCTGGCGCCTCGGATCAGTCTGTCACTGCGGGCTAAAAAGTGTGTGATGTTTGAATTTACATTCAATTGAGACCGATATGTAAACTTCCACAAGTGTGCAGGTTTTCGGACACCGATTGAATGATTTTGGATAGATTTCTTTTCTGATTGGCGGTGTTTGAAAAGCGCCA
>JAEPMD010000052.1 GCA_017644105.1 Rhizobiaceae bacterium
GTAAGTTCGGACATCGCGTTGGGTTCTATCGAGATTGATGCATTTGGAACCGTATTGAATGCTGATGAGCAAGACGCGCGCGAAATCAGTTTTGATGTCAATGGTGCGATCAAGCAGATTTTAGCCAAAGATGACGCCGTGACAGAAGCTTTGGGAAGCGAAATCAATCTGCAATTTGATGGTGATTGGCGTTCAGGAACGCCGTTGAAAATCACAAGACTTAATCTGCTGGGTGAAACTTATAAGATTCTCGCCAATGGCTTTTACGCACAAAACACTTTTGATGGTCAGATTTCCGCGGAAGCTGAAAATCTTGATAGTTTTTCTGCGATCACAAATCAACGCTTGAACGGCAGTGTCGTCTTGTCAGCATTAGGCAAAATCAAACCCTTTAGCGGTGCGTTCGATTTGAAACTAAATGGGAAAGCGCAATCCGTTGAAACCGGTACCGCGCGTTTGGATAAACTGCTCATTGGGTCAACGGAACTCGAAGGTGGCGTGGCGCGTAATGTAAATGGTTTGGTGTTTCAAGATTTAAACCTTACCAACAACCAAATGTCCGCGCGGATTAACGGGCAAGTCGCGAGCGACGCGGCAGATCTTTCCACAACGGCAAAAATCAACGATTTGAGCGCGATTGATGGCAATTCAAGTGGTGCAGCAGAGCTGGATATCCGTCTTGCGGGTTCAGATGGACCATTTGAGCTTAAGGCAGAAATAGCGGTTGCCTCAGGTCGACTATCTGGTCAATCAGTCAATGATTTAGCTCTTATTTTTGGCGGCCAAACAGAAGGCCAAAACATCACCGGCGCATTATCATCCAAAGGGCAGGTCGCCACCCAAGATTTCATCGTCAATGGCTCGATCAGCATGGACAAAGATTTGGTGAATTTGCAGGATCTTCGCGCGCGGATCGGTGCAACAGAGATCAACGGTATGTTTGTTCGCAGCAATGATACTGGATTGATGAATGCAGAGTTTGATATCAACAGCGATGATATTTCAAGTATTGCGGCTCTTGCCCTAGTTGATGCCCAAGGCAATGTGAATGGGAGCATTAATCTGGCACCTGATGAACAAAGCCAGTCGGCAGATCTTAATCTTGCATTAGCAGGAATTCGTTTTAGTGATCTGCGTATCGATGAGGCGGAAGCGATCGTTAAGATCAAAGATCTATTGATGAAACCCAATATTACCGCCAATGCAAAGGCCATGGGCATTACAGCTGCCGGTGTCAGGGTTAAATCAGCAACGGTGCAAATATTAAATGCAGGTGCGAGCACGGAGTTCGATTTGGTTGCCGTACTTGTTGAAAATGCAACGCGTATATCTTCCTCCGGTTTGGTGACGCAAAATTCTGAACTGACTGAGGTGTTGATTTCCGAATTGGATCTCAAATCCAACATTGTCGATGCGCAATTAGTATCCGCGTCAAAAATTGAGTTTCAAGACCAAGTTGCAAAGATTTTTCCATCAAGGCTGGCGGTTGGATCGGGCACGGTAGATGTATCCGGGACTGCAGGCAGTCAGATGAACATCGCAGCCGTTATAAGTGCTGTACCTATGAAGATATTAAATTCAGTTCAGCCTGGACTTGATGCAAGCGGAACATTGGGTGCCAATATTCGCATTACCGGACCATCATCTGCACCTCGCATTGCATTTGATATGTCTGGGCAGGCGCTGACAATCCGACAGATCCGCGATTTAGGATTAACTCCGTTGACGCTAGCTGCTGGGGGTGTGGTTAGAAATAACACCCTTACATTGTCAGCTTTTAATGCACGAAATTCACAAGCTTTAGCTTTGACCGGATCTGGCTCAGTACCGTTGTCTAGCGGTTCCATGAATGTAAATGTAAACGGCACAGCGCCTCTGGATTTGGTTGAGACCTACCTCCAGGATCGTGGTACTCAAATCAACGGTGTCGCGCAATTGTCGGCAAGAGTGACAGGCGCGCTTTCTAATCCGATTGCAACTGGTAACATTAATGTCGATGGCGCAAGCGTAACAGATCCGCTTTCCAATCTACGACTAAGTGGAGTGAGCGTCCGGGTCGGTCTGAATAGCAGTAATCAAGCTAATGTTGCCGTTAATGCAAATATATCAACTGGTGGGACCATTGCTCTTAATGGCCAGATTGGTCTGTCTGGCAATCTTCCAGCAAACCTTTCGGTCAAACTCAATTCGGCCAATTATGGCGACGGAGAAACTTTCAAAACCACTGTGAGCGGTGATTTAGCCATTCAAGGCGATTTATCTGGCAGCCCGTTGCTATCTGGAGATATTAATTTGGGACGGACTGAAATTACCGTTCCTGAGAGTTTTGCATCTGAGGCGAACTTGTTGGATGTGGAGCATCTCAATCCAACTTTTAATGTTCAAAATACGCTGAGCCGACTAGCGCAAGCTACGCCATCCGATGGCGCTGGAGATAAACCGGGTGCGCTTCGTCTCAGTTTAAATATCAACGCACCAAACCAGATTTTTGTGCGAGGTCGTGGATTGGATGCTGAGCTAGGTGGTCGGTTGGGCCTAACTGGTTCGCTCGATAACATTATTCCACTTGGTAGCTTTACACTGCGGCGCGGGCGTTTATCGATATTGGGCCAGCGGATCGATCTCGAAGAAGGCACAATTACGCTCGCTGGTGATCTCGATCCATTGCTTGATTTTCTAGCGTCCACCGATACAGGCGAGGTAATTGCCTCGATCAGATTGCAGGGCACCGCATCCAATCTCCAAGTAAGCTTTTCATCTAATCCTGAATTGCCCGAGGATGAAGTTTTGGCGCAAATTATTTTTGGTCGAAATCTAACGGATTTGTCGCCAGCTCAAGTCGTCCGTTTGGCATCTATTGCGAGTGAATTAACAGGCGGAAACAGCCCGTCACTTATTGACACATTGCGTTCAGGTACAGGTCTAGATGATGTGGATATCGTGCAGGATAATGACGGGAATGCCGCGGTGAAAGCAGGTAAATATATCTCAGACAATGTTTATTTAGGTGTGCAGGCAGGTAAAGAAACCGAGGCGACGATTAATTTGGACATCACCGATAGCTTAACTGCGACGGGCTCGGTAGATACCGAAGGGAATTCAAAACTCGGTATCATCTTCGAAAAAGATTATTAGGACATCAACCCATCTCGTCAGATAATCCGTATGCGCTTCTTCGATTTGCTGCGCTGTTCCATTGCCAGCATTTGTAAACCAAACACGGCAAAGACATGGAAAATCCAAATCGGGTCTGATCGGTGCAGAATGAATGTTTCCATAAATGATAGAAGCATGATGAAGGCAATCATCATCATAAACATATCCGCCAATTTGCGGTTTTCGCGGCTTTTATATATCGAGATGTAATTCATCATTGGCATGATGAAAAGTACGAAAAAGAGCACGGAACCACCGATGATCCCATAATTAAGCAACACGTCGATATAATTGTTGTGTCCGTGAACAATCTCGCGGAAATCCCAGTCAGCATAGCCGGGAAGCGGGCCATTTAAGACAGCCGGTGTATTCCAAAAATTGTTGAAACCTTCACCCATAGGATTGGCTAGAAACGTAATTATACCATGCTGCCAAAGGGTAAGACGCCCGGTAAAGGTTGCATCCTCCAATATGCTCGCAGTTATGCTTGCTAATGTCTCGTTATACAGTGTTCCAATGGTCAGAAGACCAATAATTGCCACGGCAATAAGAGTAGCAAAAACCGCTAATCTTGCGCTGGCGAACAGTCCTGCAGCCAACACAATAGATATTGAAATTGGCAAAAATCCAGAGGTTGTTTTTGAGCCGGTTTGCAAAACGAAAATAAAGGCAGCCATTGTTAAAAGGGCACCAAGCAAAGGGCTCCCGGAACGCCAGATATAAATCCCAAAAATGGCCAGAATGGACATGATTGGACCGGCGATATTTTTATGTGGGAAAGGGCCGCGCCATAATCCAAGATGCTGTGCTTCAAAAGCCGAATAGCCATGTTTTGCCGCTTCGGGCAATAGGACGAGACCAATATAGGACATGCCAAGGATCAGCGTTGCCATGACAGTGATCATGAATTTCAATTCACGCTTTGAATGAGGAAGAACGAGAACTGAAAAAGCAGCAAATGCGGCAAACAACGTTAAAATTACTGTTCGCATCGCCGTAAACGGCGATGGGTTCTGCATGACAGCTGCAAAAACGGCGATCAGAAACACCCCCCAAAGCGGCGTCGCAAATGACATCAAACGTCGCAGGCTGACATTGGTTAAGAGTAAAATAGCTATTGTGGTAACAATCGCGACATAGCCGATCTGATTAACTGCGTCACCGGTGACGGTTACGTCATTCGATAAGGTGGATGTATCAAATGGGCGAAAAGATATGATGATGATTGTGAATACCAAACTTGCGAAAAATGCCATGAGTTTTCGCATGCTCGATGGGCTTTGCAAGATGGATTGTATCAGCGGAACAGGTTGGTCGTAATAGGGAATACTATTGCTATTGGCAGCTTCGATTGGATAGTCCGGGTAAGGTTCCTGTGGTCTTTCGTCGGCCGCGTAATCTCTATACTCATCATAATGGTTGTTATGATTTGCACTCGTGATCTTGTTCACATATGACATGGATCTGTCTCGCGTTAATGGAGCCTTCTGTTAACTTTTTGTTCACTTTGGCTTAATCATGGTTAATAAAGTATTAAAAATGCTGAAAATACGGCGTTTGTCAGCATTTTGAGGAGTATTTGATGTCAAATCCGGTTCTTGTTGAACTCACCCGCGGAAATCTTGTCGAAAGTGTTCATCGCGGAGCGTTCGCTGTTTGCGATGCGTCCGGAACGGTTTTTCATTCTGCTGGCGATATAGATACGCCAATATTTCCACGTTCTGCAGTCAAAGCCATTCAGGCATTGTTCCTTTTAGAAAGTGGCGCAGCTGATGCTTATGGATTTGGTGATAAAGAACTCGCATTGGCCTGTTCATCGCATTCTTCTGAGCCAGAGCACGCAGATTTAGCCGATCAAATGCTTAAGAAAGCAGGGCTTACTGAACGGGATTTGGAATGTGGTGCGCATTGGTCTTTTGATCATAAAATACTGATTAATCAGGCTAAATCCGGCTTGGAGCCAACCCAATTGCACAATAATTGTTCGGGTAAACATGCAGGTTTCCTATGTGCAGCTTGCCATTCAGGCATTGGATTGAAAGGCTACGTGACCAAAGACCATGAAGTGCAAAAGATCATGGCGCATAATATGGAAGTGGTCACCGGTGGCAAAATGGTTGACGAATTATGCGGTACAGATGGCTGCGCTATTCCAACCTATGCGGTACCTTTGACGCAAATCGCGCAAGGCTTTGCGAAAATGGCTACAGGCGAGGGGCTATCAACCTCACAAGCAACTGTTGCGCAAACTTTGGTCAAGGCATGTATGGCGGAACCTTTTTATGTTGCGGGTACATCGCGAGCTTGCACCAAGCTCATGGAAATGGCACCAGGGCGTATTTTCGCTAAAACCGGTGCGGAGGGCGTTTATACTGCAATCCTTCCTGAAAAGGGACTTGGTTTTGCCCTGAAAATTGATTGCGGAACCACGCGTGGTGCAGAGGTCGCGATCGCAGCATTATTGGCGAAAGTCTTGGGTGAAGATGATCCTGCATATTCTGACCTCATGGGTTTTGCGTCCCGAGAATTTTCCAATTGGAATGGCGATAAAGTAGGTGCTTATCAGGTCACACAGGCGCTCAAATAGAAGGTTGTGAACATGCAAAATATCCCATATCTGGATGAAAAAGCGCTCAAAAAGTTGGGCATCACGACGCAGGATATGGTTGCTGAGATCGAAGATCTCATTCGCAAAAGATCTGACAATAAAGCCTGGAGTGCAGCCAAAGCTGTAATTCAGCCACAAAGTTATGATGGTGATGAGCGCTATATGATGGCAGCACTTGCAGCCATGGATGATCCATCCCTGTTGGCTGTGAAAACCGTGGTGCTTAATCCTGAAAACTCCAACCATGATCTACCGCAAATCAATGGCTTGGTGACCGTTCTTTCAAGCGAAACCGGATTGCCGGTCGCGATCTTAGACGGCAATTGGGTGACGGCGGTGCGCACGGCAGGGCTAAGCGCAACAGCTGCAAAATATTTAGCGAGAAAAGATGCTGAAATCGCTGGGTTCATCGGATGTGGCGTTCAAGCAAGAAGCCACTTAGATGCATTTTGCGATGGATTTCCGCTTAAAAAAGCGCTGTTCTTTGGGCGTGGAAAAGCAAACATCGATTTAACCAAAGAACTCGCATTATCGCGCGGTCTTGAAGTTGAGATATGCGCGGATTTTGAAGATGTGGTGGCCCAATCTGACATCTTGACCACATCGGTGACTTATACGCCGCAATTGAAGCCATTTTTGAAAGCTGGCGACATGAAAATAGGTGGATTTGCCGCCGTGACTGATTTGGGTGCGCCGTGGATCAAAGACAGCTTTTCAGATTTCGATATCCTGGCGATCGACGATCTGGAACAAGAAAAATCACTGCCGAATAAAGTTGCCAATACCGAAGATATCAAAGGTGATATTTTTGATCTCGTTATGGGACGGGTGGATCAAAGAACATCTGAAAACGAGCGCACCGCCTTTGTATTTCGCGGGTTAGCGCTGGGGGATTTGGCGCTAACTTCGCTGGTGATTAAAAAGGCTGGGTTGGTCTAAGCGCAACTCATTTTATTTTCGTATGTGGTGGTTTCATACGACATCAAAAATCCATCGAACCTCTATTCTTTGTGAAAGCTTTAGATAGGAGTCTGACATGGATTATGTATTCTTTCTCGCCAATATTGAAATTCGCCGCAATACGACCAAGCCTTCAAAATGCGATGATCAATTCTATTCAGATCACGCATGGGAACGCACGCATCATTTGAAAAACAAACTCAAGAAGCTATATTTAAGTTTGGCCAATTTTGGCCAAAAACGTGAAAATTCAGTTTTTGCAGCTCAGAACTGTGCGCGTGAGAACTGATGAATATGGAAGGACAGGTTCTGGCACAAATTGCCTATAAAACCGATGAAGAAGAAGCGGTCTGGAATGTTATCCAAAGCGAGACCGAAGCTTTTGTCCGTTCAGATTATGCAGCTTGGTCAGATTGCTGGCTGCATAGTCCGCGCACAATTGATGTTTATTCGTCACAAGATATTGGTCTGATCATTCACCATGGATGGGATAAAATCAGTCAGAACATGCGCGATACTTTCGCTGTTGGACATGGTTGTGCTGGTAAAGTGTTTGAGAAGAAGAATATTCAAATCACCATTGACGGTAATATGGCGTGGGTGACCTTTGATGAGATATCACGCGTGAGTACCGCTCACAAAGATGAACAGAGTTTTGAAACCCGCATTTTAGAGCGGACAGATAAAGGCTGGAAAATAGCGTTCGCTTCGCTCATCGTCAAAGGTGAGCAGACCGAAAAACCCAATCGTCTTGCGGTGCTTAAAAATGGCGAAGTGATCTGGATGGCGCCTGGCACAGATCAGATGCTTAAAAACTGTAGCGGATTTACCATTTCCGCAGGGCGATTGCGGGCCAGTAAACCGGCTTGGGACAAAGTCTTGCAAGATGCACTCGCGCGCGCAGAAGAATTGCATAGCTATTTTGCGCAGCATCGTTATTTAAAAGAAACTGGCCACCGTTTCCGCTACCCCATTATTTTGGGTGAAGATGAACACGGTCATGTGGTTTGGTGTGCATTATCGGTGCGCGATGGTCGGACTTATGTCGATTTTGATCCCGATGCGATCCTTGAGCGTCAATTGTTAAGCGCTAAAGTGATCTTTGGATTATCTGAAGGGCAGCTCGCATTGGCCAAACAAATTGCAAATGGGGATAGTCTTAAATCTTGCGCTGAAACGCTTGGCATTAGCGTGAACACAGCACGCACACATCTGACACGTATTTATGACAAGACCGGTGTTAATTCGCAAACAGCCTTGGTAAGACTTTTATTGAGCGTGACGTAAACGTCATAATCTCTGATGACCTAATGAACGATGTTATTGCCGATTTTTAGATGATCAAAACCTGATTTTGAACGTGTTCCCAAATCTCGGGTAACAGGTTCTTGCCATCTATGTCCGACAATTGCACCACCAGGTGTTTCATCAAATATATTGTTAAAGATTGACGTGCTGCGCGCGCCGTCTACCACGGAAACCGCAATACCCATTGAAACTTTGCGGATCACATTGCCGCTAATATTGACCGAACGAAGATAAGGTCCCCAGCCAACAAGCATGCCCCATTTGGCAACATTTTCGATTGTGTTGCCGGTGACAGAAGCATCGGCTTCCACGGCAATGCCATGGCCAAATCCTGGTCCTTCTGGCGGGTAGGGTCCTTGATCTATAATGTTGCGAATAAGATTGCCAGTAATGGTGCTTAATCGACCATCTTTATCGAAATTAGCGATGGAGATGCCCATCGTGCCGCCGTCAATCAGATTGCCTGTAACCACAGCGCCTTGGAATGCAAATTCGACATATAAAGCGGTTTCACCAGAACCGTGACAGGAATTGCCGGTAATGTGAGTGTTGGATGCTGAATTGGCTCTGATCGCCGAAAATGCGCAGTCCGAAATATGATTGTCATTAATCATCACATTGCCAGCGCGAAAGACATTAATACCATTTCCAAATGGCCCAGTGCCGCCATTCTGTGCGGCGATCCGTTCAATGCGGTTATTCGAGATAATTGTATTGTCTTCACCGATGGCCCAGCGGTGAACCAGAATTCCACCATTGGCACAGTCATGGACATAATTATTTCTGACCGTAAGCCCCAAAGCTTCGACGGAGAAAATTGCAGCATCTGCAGCACCGGCAAGGTCGCAGTTTTCGACCACACCGCCACATCTCTCAAGCGAAATGCCATATTTAGAACTGCCAAGCACTGAGACATTGTCGAGATTTAGGTTTCGGCATCCGCGTATATTCAATAGGCCGTTTGTATAAGCACCAAGCGTATTGTTTGCGCCATCGAGAATGATATCTTTGAGCTCCAACCGGTGGATGTTCTCGCCAATCAATCCATGGCCACGACCCGTGTATACAAGTCGCGTTGCGCCTGCGACGCCCTGAATGCGAACATTATCTGGTAGGTCGATATTAGAGATATAATAGTTTCCCGCAGGGATATAAAGGATCTGATCGGTCGCTGCCGTTTCAACAATGGCGTCCAGCAATAATTTGCTTTGATCGCCCACAACATCCGGCAAAAGCCCGCGATCGGTCGCATCAATTGCACCGCGTAAACCACTGACATTGAGCATTTGGCTGCCTGAATTTTGCGCATGGGTGGGCATCGCAACAAAAGCTGTTGTTGCTAAAAGGCTTGCCAAAAATTGACGTCTATTGAATTTTGGATTTGCCAAAAATTCTACCTATTGTCCCTAATTCACCTCGTGATCCGTCAAAATAGAGCAAAATGTTTAAAATCAATTCGATTTTGCGCCTGCAATTGCGCCAAAATTGTCAATGATTTGGAAAGGTTTGTGATTGCGGCGCGCCAATGCCTCGCCTATAGTTCGCGCCAATAGTGCCGCAGTGTGAGGAATCACTGGTGGCGGGGGAAATAACTCTAAGAGACGAGTAAGGCATGATTATCGACGATCACATTTATATCGGCACCAGCCGTCACCCGGATGACAGCCCAAATAAGGGTGAATATCTCAAGCTAAAATATGCCAATAGACATGGCTTGATTACAGGCGCGACAGGTACTGGTAAGACGGTGACGCTGCAAATTTTGGCAGAGAGTTTTTCCAATGCCGGCGTTCCTGTGTTTTGTGCGGATGTGAAAGGCGATTTGTCGGGTCTTGGTATTCAAGGCGAATATAAAGATTTCCTGGAAAAACGTGCCAATACAATCGGTCTTGACCCTTATGAATTCCAAGAATTCCCGGTTATTTTTTGGGATTTGTTTGGTGAAAAAGGTCACCGCGTACGCACAACGATTACCGAAATGGGGCCGCTGCTTTTATCCCGTTTGATGGATGCAACAGATGCACAAGAAGGTGTGATTAATATCGCTTTCAAGATTGCTGATGAGCACGGCCTACCTCTGGTAGATCTCAAAGACTTGCTCGCCATGCTGAAATATATGGGTGAGAATGCCAAGGAACTCTCTGGCCTTTATGGTAATATCTCGAAATCTTCTATCGGTGCGATCCAGCGTGATTTGTTAGTGCTTGAGCAACAGGGCGCTGATGATTTCTTTGGCGAACCTGCGCTTGAGATCAGCGATATTATGCGCACCACCAATGATGGGCGTGGTGCAGTAAGCATACTTGCCGCCGATAAATTGATGATGAACCCGCGCCTTTATGCAACATTCTTGTTGTGGTTATTATCGGAATTGTTTGAGCAATTGCCGGAAATCGGTGATCCAGACAAGCCGCGTTTGGTGTTCTTCTTTGATGAAGCACATTTGCTCTTTGATGAAGCGCCTAAAATTCTCATCGACCGTGTGGAACAAGTCGTCCGCTTGATCCGCTCCAAAGGTGTCGGCGTTTACTTCGTGACGCAAAATCCACTTGATGTGCCAGATACGGTTCTTTCTCAACTGGGTAACAGAATTCAGCATGCTTTGCGCGCTTATACACCGCGTGAGCAAAAGGCGGTGAAAGTTGCTGCAGAAACTTTCCGCCCAAATCCTGACTTTGACTGTTTTGAAACGATCACTCAGCTCGGGGTAGGTGAAGCATTGGTTTCAACGCTTGAATCCAAAGGTGTGCCATCCATTGTGGAGCGCACACTTATTCGACCTCCATCTTCGCGGCTTGGACCGCTCACCGATAGTGAACGCAAAGAGGTTATTCGCGTCAGCCCAGTTGCTGCACAATATGATCGTGAAATCGATCGTGAATCTGCTTTTGAAATTTTGCGCGAGCGTGCGGAACGTGCAGCTGAACGCGAGGAAGAAGAGCGCGAACGCGAAGCGCGCGAAGAAGAGAGAGAAATGAAGGAAAGTCGTCGCTGGACTTTGCCCGGCTTTGACGATGATGACGACGACGATGATGATTACGATAGCCGTGGACGCAAACGTTCATCGCGCCGAAAAACAACTAAGCGTAAATCAACCCGCCGCCGTCGCCAAACTGTTGCAGAAGCAGCGATGAAGTCAGCAGCGCGTTCTGTTGCATCTTCGCTCGGCAGAGCCTTAGTGCGTGGTATTCTTGGTAGTTTGAAGAAGGGGTTCTAACCGATGTCAGATCAAAAAGTTGATACATCTGCACCGACCCTGACGTGGAACTATCTTGATGGCGAGTGGATTGAAGGCAACGTGCCTATTATGGGAACGACCTCTCATGCCTCATGGCTCGGTTCAACCGTGTTTGATGGCGCGCGTTGGTTTGAAGGTTTAGCACCCGATCTTGATCTGCATTGCGAACGGGTCAACGCATCTGCTTTAGCACTGGGGTTGCAGCCGACCAAAACTCCAAAAGAAATTGAAGAACTAGCGCTTGAAGGCATCAAACGTTTTGATGGGAAAACGGCTGTATATATTAAGCCCATGTATTGGGCTGAGCATGGCGGTTATTCGTTAGTGCCAGCGGATCCAGCGTCAATACGCTTTTGTCTGACGCTATTTGAGACTGCGATGCTGCCGTTACAAGGGTTTACGGTAAGCGTCTCGCCATTTCGCCGTCCGAGCATTGAGAATGCACCAACAAATGCCAAGGCAGGGTGTTTATATCCCAATAATGGTCGAGCCTTGCTCGAAGCGCGATCCCGCGGGTTTGGCAATGCGTTGGTTTTGGACATGTTGGGCAATGTTGCTGAAACTGCGTCTTCCAATGTGTTTATGGTCAAAGATGGCATTGTCTACACACCTGTGCCGAACGGCACCTTCCTTGCAGGCATTACGCGAATGCGGATCATGACTTTGCTGAGAGAAGCGGGCCACGAAGTAGTTGAAAAAAGTTTGAAAGTCAGCGATTTCATGGATGCAGATGAGATTTTCTCAACTGGAAATCATTCCAAGGTGCTACCAATCATTGGGATTGAAGATAAAGACCTACAAATTGGTCCGATCGCGACCAAAGCACGTAAATTATACATGGAGTGGGCGAAAGCGGGTTAAGTGCTCGTATACGCCGCACTTTGGATAAAATTATAAATAATGACGATTGTTCTTGTCCCGAAAGGAACTACTCATTATTTAAGTGACACAATAACAATTATTAGGTTTAAATACTGGAGATAAACATGGCCTTTGAACTGCCCGATCTACCTTATGACTACGACGCGCTTGCACCTTATATGTCACGCGAGACGCTCGAATTTCACCACGACAAGCACCACAATGCTTATGTGACAAAAGGCAATGAATTGGCCGAAGCTGCTGGCATGGCAGATCTATCTCTCGAAGAGATCGTCAAAAAATCATATGGCACAAATGCAGGTTTGTTCAACAATGCAGGTCAGCACTATAACCACATCCACTTCTGGAAATGGATGAAAAAAGATGGTGGCGGCACATCGCTTCCAGGTGCTTTGCAATCCGCAATCGATAGCGACCTAGGTGGCTATGGCAAATTCCGCGCAGACTTCATCAATGCTGGCATGACACAATTTGGTTCAGGCTGGGCTTGGCTTGCAGTTAAAGACGGTAAGCTAGAAGTGATGAAAACACCAAATGGTGAAAACCCGCTTGTCATGGGCGCTTCACCAATTCTTGGCTGTGATGTCTGGGAGCATTCTTATTACATTGATTATCGCAATGCGCGTCCGAAATACCTCGAAGCATTTGTCGATAACATGATCAACTGGGATTATGTTTTGGAAATGTACGAAGCTGCAAGCTGAGTTAATTTTGATTACAAAAAACCCCGATTTGAGGTATTCAAATCGGGGTTTTTTTGTCTCTTTTTGCACATGACTAGTTTGTCAGTCTTGTTAAATTGGTAGAACTTGCCTTTCCAATTTCTTCAAACGCGGAGATGAGTTCATCGGCCGTATCAGGATCAAAATACTTATCAGACCCCGACGCGCAATATTCAAGTAATTTTTCACCTCGTTCAGGCGCGGCAAACGCGACGGAATAGATTATAATTCCTTCACTTTTTGCTGTGTCACAAATAGCTTTTGTTGCTGTATCATCGCTAGTTCGGTTGTTCGCACCATCTGTCATGAACAGGATAAATCTGTCAGGATCGATTTGGCCGTTTTTAGCAGCATGTGCGTTGTCTTCTGTTGTGTTGGCGTTCTTAAGTTGGTCATACGCCCATTTAACAGAACGCGTTGATGCAGTTCCGCCCGAAGCATACATATCTTTAATATAGTCAGCGGCCGAAGACGTACCCCATTCCATATTTCTAGTGCCGCGAATATAGCTTGAATAAGCGCTTAAGCCCGTACGTACATATGTTGATGTCGGGTCAGCGGCACTAAATTGAGCAAACAAAGCCTGAGCTGCATCTTGTAAGGCTTCGATTTTCTTTGTTGGCGTATGATAGGAAATAACTGTGCGGACATTGGCTGCCAATGTTTCTTGATCGGCGAATTTTGAACCAAGCGATGCACGGCGACAAATTTTCTTTGCCTGTCCATTGTTCATTGAACCCAAGTTTAAGCTATTTAAGAAGTAAGCTTTGGCAGTCGCATTTGTCGACATTCCCTGGCAGTCATGCCATGAATAATTCTCAGCAATCCATTTGACCTGCCAAGATACCAAGCCATTATCGCGCATGACTTTTTTGAGGTTATTGGCAACTTTCGTGGCCTGACTATAGGAAATACCTAGCGACGTCCTAATATCACCCACTGAGGCCTGAGAATTTGGCAAATTCCATCCCATTGAGCCGGATACATCCACCACAATTCCCATAGAAAGAGCGCGCTGCACTTCTTTGGTACCTGCTGTTGATCCAGATAGGATGGCCACACTCATCTGATCTTTTCCGAACATCGATGCAAGTGGTGTCGTGTCCTGTGTCGCTGTACCCCCCACCTTCACATCATAGGTTGTCACACCATCAAGGACGGTTTTTGTGACACTAATCTGTGGTGAAATTGTCAAATTTGTAAAACGATCGGAATCACTTTCCATCTGAGCGAGCAACAATCTTCTTGCAAAATCTTCCGCATCATCAATATCAAGTACACCTTTGTTGATCCGTGTCGCCACAGACAATGACACTGAGTCTGATGCCGCTTGCATGCGACCTTTCAAAGCAGAGAGATTGATCACATCTAAAGACATACTTGCCCCGAGCAATAGGACTGGTGTCAAAATGGATGCCATCATCGCAAAATTGCCGCGCTTACAATCTCGAAGCGCAGTATAACCACGTAGTTTAGAGAGTTTAGATGTAATTATATTCTTCATATTACCCCACAAGCCCGAAGGCGCACAAACATTGCCAAGCGACCGGCAATTAGAATTACTTCGTGATGGGATATTACCAGGCATTCATAAAAAAATGCCTAGTAAGCATGATTAAGATTATCTCAAATCGGAAGGTAAAATTCGAGTTAATACCTTCACTTAGAAGGTGTTTAGTTGATCAATCTTGTTGCAGATTTTGATGTCTCTGCGCCAATATTTGTAAAGGCAGCGATCAGCTCAGATGCCGTCTCAGGCTCGAAATAATAGTCAGCTGTTGGTTCTGATGCACAATATTCCAAAAGTGCCTGGCCACCAGAAGGCGCTGCAAATGCAACGGAATAAATCTTAATACCGTCTGCTTTTGCTTGGTCGCAATAAGACTTGGTGGACGTGTCGTCACTTGAATAGTTATTGTTTCCATCAGTCATGAAAAGAATAAATCTTTCAGGAACTTGACCATTCTTGTTCATATGTTCAGTAGCTTCAGTGGTGTTCGCTGTTTTCAGTTTGTCATAACCCCATTTCACCGCGTCTGTAGAGGCAGTACCACCATTGGCTGAAAGGGTTGTTGCAAAGCTTGTTGCAGAAGCTGTACCCCATTCCATGTCGCGGTAACCCTGAATACTGCTCGAATATGAGATAATCCCTGTTCTAACATATTGTTTCGAAGGATCGGCCTCATCAAATTGAGCAAACAAACTTGCAGCTGCAGACTTCAAAGCATCAATTTTACTTGTCGGACTGCTTTCCAAAACAGTTGAGATATTCGCAATCAAAGCTGTCGCGGTCGTTCCATAGTAAGTTGCGGCATATGTTGGATATGCACAATATAGATAAGCTTTATAATAGCTGTCTGAAGTTGGTTTATTAATAGCTTGTAAAAACGCGTTCTTATCACCACTTCCATAATAGAAATTGTCACAATCAGATGTCGTGTAATTTTCTAAGATATAGATGATATTTTCTTCGGTTAGACCATATGTGTTGGTAACAGTTCCGATGTAACTCACAATAACCCCGGCTTGGCTGCTCGATACACTCAAAGCCGCCTCAACATCAGTGGTCGATCCACCAATATTACTGCTCATAGAGCCAGATACGTCGACAACGACGGCCATTGAGAAAGCACCGATCTCTTCTTCGGTCGCTGTCGTCGCAGTTGAGCTGGTAAATACAGACATCTGATCTTTACCGAAGAAAGTTGCGAGCGGTGTCGTATCCTGACTGGCGGTACCGCCTATCTCGATGTTCCAACTTTTTTGGTTTGATCCAGTTACATTCTCAATGACATTGACAGTTGGTGTCACTTGTAGGTTTAGGAATCGATCATCAACATTTGACATTTGAGCAATAAGCAGCGTGCTACCAAAAGTCTCTGCATCATCAAGCGATAATTCACCATTTGCAATTCGGGTTGCAACCGTTAGCGACACTGAATCAACAGCGGCCTGTAAGCTACCTTTCAGCGCGGACATATTTGCAACATCAAGCGCTAAACTTCCGGACACCAATACGACCGGGGAAAGCACGGCAGTCAGCAATGCAAAATTACCCTTTTTACATTTTTTGAAGTCTTTAAACTTTTGCACTGCTTTTGGCAGGAAGTTATTCTTATTCATTCGGTGCTCCAAGCAAATTCTTTCACTGCGACCATGCAGCTCCATAAAAATCAGCAACCCCGCCCCACTGGTGTTATTGAAACGAAAAGAATTTA
>JAEPMD010000053.1 GCA_017644105.1 Rhizobiaceae bacterium
CAGCTGTGAGTTATCTCGGATTCGTACAAATCGCAGCGGCAAGACTATGGACAAGACAGTTTGTCAACAGAACCTAGATGGCCAACGGACGTCTGTTTTAGGAAGTCCAGCACAATTATTTGAATTGGCAAACCTTCCGGAGGTAATGTCTCTGCACGCCCAAACAAGCTGAAATTTTTCATCGTAAAACTGATCCCAATCAGCAGCGTTGTGGTATGTGCCAGCGCCTGTGTTGCCGCATTCTACAGCACAATATATGGCAGCAGCAGCGACGACAGCACCCACAACTATCTGAGTATTTTGCTTATTTACTAAGCTCGCACAGTTGGATTTTTGGAGACCTCGTTTTGATAGTTCACGACTAATGTCTTTTTTAAATTCAGCGTTGTCGGTCTTTAGGTATGTTCTGCACAAAGATATGTTGCCAACCTTGCTTGGGTTGTGTTGGCATGTCAGCACGTGTATTGAAACGAAACGTCACAAATTAGGGGCAATAATCACATGAGCAGGACCTAGACCAAAACAGAGCTTACCACTCGCGAAATGTCCCCTATTTGTCCCCTGCAAGCAAACAAGGCCCAATCAGGCAATGATAACATCCTACTAAGATATTGATTTAAATGGCAGGGGCAGCAGGGTTCGAACCCGCGACCTACGGTTTTGGAGACCGTCGCTCTACCAACTGAGCTATACCCCTTCAGGCGCAATCAAGTATTTGCGTTGGTGCTGATTACGCAAGCTTGGCGAAAATTGCAAGTCCAAAGCAGCATATAGAACGAGAAATATTCATCCACGACATTAATGAATGGTTATGACGTTTGATTCGATCAACTTATACCTTACAATTCCGGTGTTTATGCGAAAACCACGTGAAATTTATTTCGACATATCAAAACACTCGTTCTTTATACCAAAACAAAGAGCTAAATTTTTAGTAACAACCGTATATATACTACCTTTAAGTGTATTTAATGGAATTATCTAAAATTTCGCCTGCAATTGCCATTTCCTATCAGAAATTGAAAAAATGAGAATTCTGCAGGAGCTAAATAAAAGTTGTATTCATCTCCATTTTCGACCAGAAATCACCTATAACGTATACGTAAGAGTTTCAATTTTTCCTCTTAATATCAATTACAAAACTGTCATGAAGATGTCACAAACAGCCTTTTTACATTTCAACCCATACTAGTTTGAACTTACGACAATTCGCCATCGATAATAATATACTGTTTACTATTTAATCATATTTTTTTCTATCTAAAGTTTAGTTTTTAGGTTGAATTTCTCAACTCTTCGATGATCTGGTCAATCAGTCGCAAATTCTTGGAGTTGATTATATTCTAACTAGCGGGTGTTCAGATGAAAAACATTTCTATCTCAAAACGTATTGGCCTTGGTGTCATCATTCCTCTTTTCGGATTGTTCGCGATTACATGCGTACATGTCTGGCAAGGATATCGTGATTATGAAAACACGATTATTATGGACCACATCTCTATCGCGGTAAACGGCCTCACAGCCCTCACCCATAATATGCAGGTCGAACGCGGAACATCAGCTGGTTTTGCCGGTGGCTCAGCAACGGATGTGCCGCAATCTGTTATTAATGCCCGGCAGAATACGGATAAAGAAATCGAGAACTTAAAAACCATTCTGGCTGGCATTGATCATAATGAAGCACCGGTTTTGTTTGGCCATATGGAAGATTTGGTTGTTGATCTTGGAACCATCCCGCAGTTCCGCGAATCCGTGAATGCAAAGACACAGGATGTTGGACAAGTTTTGGGGTTTTATTCAAATATTATCAAAACCATGTTTGATATTGGATTTGAAAGCGCACAAAAAGCTCCTGACTCAGTCATCGCACTTGAAATTACTTCTATGTTGGATCTGGGCTCTGCAAAAGAGCTCGCCGGTAAAGAACGTGGTCTCACAAATGGATTATTGGGTGCAGGCAAAATCACACCTGATCAATATAACCGTTTGCAAGCGCTAATCGCACCGCAGGCTGCCATGGTCGATAATTTTATCAATCACCTGCCTGACCTGCATAAGGAAGAATATACTGCGCTTTTACAATCAACCAACCTCGCCCAAGTTGATGCCCTTAGAACACGCATAGCAGATAACAGAGACAATCTTGCTGAAAGCGGTGTGACACAGAGCGATTGGTTCAAAGCAGCAACTGCCCGCATTGTTAAACTGCGCGAACTTGAAGCTTTGGTGGGTGAAAACATCTTTCAAAATGTACATGATACACAGGCAAAGAAGTTCAATGCCTTACTTTTGACGATTATCCTGGCGCTTGGGAATTGCATTGTAGCAGCCCTTGCTGGGTTCATTATCTCCCGCTCGATCACCAAACCAATGGCGCGCCTTCAAGATGATATGAACAGCTTGGCCAGCGGCGATGTCGAATTCTCTGTCAAAGGAACTGAGGAAAAGAACGAGCTTGGGATTATGGCACTGGCGCTGCAAGGCTTCCAAAATGCAGAAATTGAGAAACGTGAATTGGAAGCTGCGGCAAAAGCTGATGCGAAAGCTCGCGCTGAAGAACGCGCCCTCAATGAAGCTGAAAAAGCCAAACAGGATGAAGAATACCGCCAAGCGGTAAGTACTCTTGGTGCTGGCTTAGAGCGCTTCTCAAATGGTGACTTTGAAAATCCAATTCAGGATCAATTCCCACACGTGCTTGCTGATCTGCGCGATTATTATAATGATACATTGGATAAGCTGGCAGGCACCCTCGCCCATGTCCGATCAACCGGTGTGGTTTTGAAGAACGATTCTGACACACTTCGTCAGGCGACAAACGATTTGTCCAAACGGACCGAGGCACAGGCTGCATCTTTAGAAGAAACGTCTGCAGCGCTTCGACAAATCACATCGAACTTGAAAGAATCTGCGCGCCGCACTGATGATGCCGGCAATCAGATTTCTAAAGTTACGAAAGAATCGGAAAGCTCTGATGAAGTCGTTTCCAGCGCAGTGAATGCTATGGAGCGGATTGAAAACACTTCCGGTGAAATCAGCCAAATTGTCAGTGTCATTGACGAAATCGCATTCCAAACAAACCTCTTGGCATTAAATGCTGGTGTTGAAGCCGCACGTGCCGGAGAAGCTGGAAAAGGGTTTGCTGTTGTTGCTCAAGAAGTCCGTGATCTCGCGCAACGCTCTGCGTCTGCAGCTAAAGAAATTGCAGAACTTATCAACAATTCGAGCAAAGAAGTGTCGGACGGCGTAACCTTGGTAACAGAAACTGGCAAGATGCTGAAAACCATCACCCAAGGTATCTACGAAGTTGAGAAATATATGCAAAGCATTTCAGAGGCAACAAGCGAGCAATCTGCTGGCCTTGATCAAATTAACACAGCCGTGACTGAAATGGATGAAGCAACGCATAAAAATGCGGAAATGGTGGAGCAAGCTACTGACATTACGAATCGCGTATCGCGTGGTAGTGATGCCATCCACGAACTCATGGCACAATTTAAAACCAGATCCATTAAAGGAAATAGCCGAGAGCAAATCAATCGCGGCAAGCTGGTTGCCTAAATCATCGATTGACTTTCACAAACAACAAAAGGGCTCTGATCCGCCATCGGGGCCTTTTTTGATACCAAACCCCAATATAGCGACACAAAAAGTCGTTATCTAAACGGCTCATACAATAAGTGACATATTGAATCTTAGGTATCGCAATAATACATATTTCACATATCTTTTGTATCATTGCAGACTAAAGAATTATTCGGAGTTCCCCCCGAGCTCCGAGTAACAGGGCCCTGATATGCTTTTGCGTATCAGGGTCGCTTTCATTTAAGATTGTTGCAACAATCGCAACACTAAGTCTTGAGATCCCCTGCTTATCATTTTTTTTCTTTATATTATTTTGAATAATAATCCATCGCCAGGCGTAATGGATTTAACAAAGCAACTATTGTTGCTTTTCTCATTATAAAGTTACATCAACCACAAGGTCCTTATTATGAAAACAACAATCAAAGCTTTAGCAGCATCAGCATTTTTATTGAGCGCCGGCACAGGTGCATCTCTTGCGGCAGACGCATATGATTTTGATGCCAGCCACTCACAAATCATTTTCTCCTACAATCACCTAGGTTTTTCAACAACTTATGGCATGTTCTCAGGTTTTGACGGCAAAGCAATGCTGGACATGGACGATTTGAGCAAATCTTCAGTCAGCCTTGAAATCAATGTTGCCGACTTGTTAATGACGGGTTGGGAAGGTCGCGATGGACATTTCAAATCTCCAGACTTTTTCAATGTGGGCGAGTTTCCAATTGCAACATTTAAATCAACATCTGTTGAACCAACTGGTGAAAAAACAGCAAAAATCACTGGCGATTTGACAATTTTGGACCAAACAAAATCAATCGTATTGGACGCAAAATTAAACCAAGTTGGCAAACATCCACAGTCCCAAAAAGATTGGGCTGGTTTTGACGCGTCAGTGACACTTATTCGCTCAGACTTTAATCTTGGTAAATTTGCTCCATTTGTGAGCGATGAAGTTGATGTTAAAATCTCAGTTGAAATGGGTAAGGCTGAATAGATAACTTTTGTCATCTAAGAAACAAACTTAATATCGACGGATGCAGACCTATCAAGGTGTGCATCCGCATTTATAAACGGGGCGGATCATGAAACTTACAAATACTGCGGAAAGTTACGGGCTCATTCACCAGTCCTTGCACTGGGCAACTGCTATCCTAATTTTGGTCTTATTACCCATGGGCGTGTATATGCATGATTTGCCCATCGATAATTCAGAGCAAATCGCTGATAAAGTCTGGTTTTATTCCCTTCATAAATCAATAGGAATGGCCGCTCTGTTCGTTGCACTTGTACGAATAGCTTGGGCGGTTACCCAACCTCACCCTCGTCCGCTTCATGGTGGCATGGAAGGCTTTGCGGCAAAAACGGTTCATTACTTGTTATATGGAACGATTATCGCAATGCCAGTGCTTGGTTGGCTCTATCACGCAGCGACCGAGGGTTTTGCGCCCATATGGTGGCCTTTCTCACAGGACCTGCCATTTGTCCCCAAAGATGTCATGTTGTCCAACTTCTTTAAAACAGCACACTTTGTTTGTGGCGTATTATTGGTGTTGTCCCTTGGTTTACATATAGCTGGGGCCATCAAACACGCTGTCATTGATAAAGATAAAACGTTGGACCGCATGGTGCCTGGTCGCTACGAATTTACAGGTGATATTCCACCTGAGCAAAAACAATCACCGTTTTCGTTGCTTGTTGCACTATTTGCAGCCTCCATTGCCATTGGGTCGACCTATATCGTTTACAATTTTGAATATGCTTCACAAGCTAGTATTGCCGGCGAGCAATCACTGAGTGGCACACAAACTGCCTCCGAAAATTCATCTGGAAATAGCGGCGCGGGCTGGAATATCGATTATGCTAATTCTCCGCTGCAAATCGAAGTTGCCCAACTTGGCACACCAGTTACAGGGACTTTCTCCAGTTGGAATGCAAATGTAATATTTGACCCAGATGATCTGGAAAACGCAAACATAGTCGCAGAAGTTGACGTTACGTCTCTAACTCTGGGCGATGTGTCTGATCGAGCAAAATCAGCAGAATTTCTTGATGTCGCAACCCATCCAACAGCGCGTTTTACATCAACGAAAGTTGAAAAAACTGAAAATGGGTATGCCGCAGTGGGCGAATTAGAACTTGCGGGGGTCACCAAAGACTTTGTTATCAACTTTACATTTGAGGAGAACAATGGTGCAGCAATTGTTGAGGCAGATGCAATTATCCAACGACTCGATTTTAGTGTGGGTAAAACCTTCGCAGATGATTCAAGTGTAGGCCGAAGCATTAAATTAAAGATTAGTATCAGTGCAACAGCACTTTAGTACGCAAGATTAATAAAACCGGTTACTTATTTGCCTTGAGTTGTTGATTTTATTGATTTAAATTGTTGCCATAAGGACTCCAGAATGAGGACTGATCTTGGCACTAGAGAGACTTCGCGACATACCCAGGGTTAAACTGTGCAATGCGAGATCCCCGCTTGAACCCCATCATAATCTAGCGCGTCTATCTGGAGCCAATGATTTTCTGATCAAGCGTGACGACACCAATTGCTTCGCTACAGGCGGCAACAAAGCCCGTCACATGGAGTATTACCTTGGTGACGTTCTAAAAAGGAGCGCCGATACGCTGATCCTGTTGGGCGGACGAATTCATAACCTTTCGCGAATGGCAGCTGCAGCATGCGCTAAATATGGTATTGAATGCCATATTCTCATCGAAAAAGATGAGAGCGGTCTCCGTGGCGAACCGCAGGATTTGGTAGAAACTCTTTCAAGCAACATGTTTGATGCACATATCCATTTTCATTCCCCGTTTAAAAGCCATCAGCAAGCAAAGTTGGCGATGAGAAAACTAGCCGGAAAATTACGGGAAGATGGCCGCATTCCTTATATGCTGCATAATGATCCCGATAGGCAGCCAATCGAAGCGTTTGGTTATATAAATGCAGCTGTCGACATTGTTGACCAGTTAGATGAGCTAGAACAGGAAGTTGACGTCATCTTTTGCGCTGTGGGCTCGGGGACCACTCTTGCGGGGCTTCTGTATGGGTTACGGTCTCTTGGATGTGACGTCCCGGTTGTTGGCGTAAGCGTTGGTTTTTCTGAAGCGGATGACTTGAAAGAACAAATATACTCAAAGATTGACCAAATTGCTGATTTGCTTGATGAAGAAAATCCAGTTGAAGCTGCTGATATCTTGGTGACTGAGGCTTATTGTGCGCAGACGATGGTTACTTCTGCATTTGGTCCAGATCACCCGGTAACATTGGCAGCAAGATATGAAGGTTTGCTAATTGATCCGTTCTTTAACTCAAAATCGATTGAGGCGGCGTTTGACTATGCGAAATTGCATCCTGAAAGTCAGGTAATGTTGCTCAATACAGGTAACATTACGCCTTCAAATTTTCGATCAAATGCAATGGTGCAATCACCAAGCTTGCTAAAAACAGCTGTATAAACCAATCCTTGCCTTTCAAATTGAGGCTACAATTCCGCGCCCAGCTTTTTCGCGGCAATAAAAAACCCCGCAATCAATTGCAGGGTTTGATACGCATTTTTTCCGGGTCATCCTTAGGAGAGAATATGCGACCTTGAACAAAAATGCAGAATGATCCTAATCTCGCTTAGTTTGCAGAGATTGGATTACGCTTTACAGCCATGATGCCGTCGCGTGTTACACCGATATCGTCCAAGATACGTGGTGATAGAGCGTTAAGTTGACGACGCATTGAACGTTGGTTGTTCCAGTTACGAACTTTACCAAGAATATTCATTTTACTTCTCCATAAATGCCTCTCTTATGAGGCGTGTTTCGCAATTAAATTAAATCAAAATAGTGGGGAACTATTCGTGTTCCGTTGGAATCCAAATGCGCCTAATTTTGCACAATTACCAGTCATATTAATGCAAACGTGCTATGCAATTGCTGCATTTCTAGGCAGAAAAAAGACCCCAACTTGACGATTTCAGACATCAGATTTTGCTAAATCGATTTAACGATAGAGGGCTTCAATCCATTCATCTAAATTTCACATAAGTTTTTAATTTTTAACGGTTTTTTTCGGTATCACTTTTCAATGATTGGGCGATTATTATCGCCAAACTGGGCCCGCATTGAAAGAAAACCTTACATGAAACTCGCCGATAATGCGCATGAAAGATATGAGACCAAAAAACACCGCATAATTCCTAGAAATTCAATTAAATTTTGCCGGTAGATTTGACGAAAAGAACCCCGCTGTTCAAGCGGGGTTTTTTGTTTATAGTGTCCGAATTATTCAACATTGATCCAATAGAGTTATCATGACAGATCACCCCAAATCACATGTGACGATTAACACCCCTATTCAGTTTCAAGACGCTCTGCCGAACAAGGTAGATGTTGCCATTATTGGTGCCGGTGTTGTAGGCATTTTCACCGCACTTTATCTCGCTAAAATGGGTCAAAGTGTCATTGTGATTGAAAAAGGTCGCGTGGCATGCGAGCAATCTTCTCGCAATTGGGGCTGGATCCGCCAGCAAGGACGCGACGAAGCTGAATTGCCGATTATGATCCAGGCCAATAAATTGTGGCGTGATGTCGACCAGCAAACACAAGGCAAATGTGGAGTGGTCAATGCGCCGATCAATTTTCTCTCAGGCACTGGCAAGCGCCGTGAAGAATTTGAAAACTGGGTAAATATCGCCAAAGATCATGGTGTGAAATCCAACCTATTAAGTTCAAAAGAAATTGCTCGTATCTTTGGCGATCATTCCGCTAAAAAATGGGTGACCGGGATTTCAACGCCCAGCGATTTAAAAGGTGAGCCCTGGGTCGCCGTGCCAACTGTGGCAAAGCTTGCGCAGGAAAACGGTGTCTTGATCCGAGAAAATTGCGCTGTACGAACCCTTAATATCCAAGGTGGGCAGCTAACAGCCATTGTTACTGAAGACGGCGCGATTGAATGCGAACAGGTGGTTTTGGCTGCGGGCGCCTGGTCATCGCTCTTCGCGCGCAATCATGGCATTGACATTCCGCAAATGGCTGTACGCGGTGATGTTGCGCAAACCAAACCAATGCCGGAATTTACCTCGCAAACGTCTTTGGACGAGGAACTCGCCATCCGTCGCCGCCAAGACGGCGGATATACGCTCTCGCTGTGCGATAAGCACACAGCCTATATCGGTCCTGATGCCTTTCGGAACTTGCGCAACTATATCCCAGCAATCTTGAAAGGCTGGAAACATCTCAATCTGAAGATCAATGCGCCCAAAGATTTCCCGGACGCATGGCAAACCAAACGTTCCTGGAGTGATGGCGATATCTCGCCATTTGAGACTTGCCGTGTGCTTGAACCTAAGCCAGATCAAAAAAATATCGACCGCATGGTGAAACGCTTCAAAGCACGCTTTCCGAATATTGGCCCACCTGAAATCGCCCATTCGTGGGCGGGCATGATTGATACTATGCCAGATTTTGTGCCGATCATTGATCAAACCCCGAAATTTTCAAACCCTATTATTGCAACGGGTTTAAGCGGACATGGATTTGGTATCGGGCCGGGCTTTGGTATGGCTGTTGCACGCATGGCGACAGGAAAAGCGCCGGAGCATGATATGTCTCGGTTTAGATTTTCTCGCTTTAGCGATGGCAGCCGCCTTGAATTGGGCCCATCGCTTTAATATGTCCAAGCTTCATTATTGGATTACATCATGCAGTTTTTCTTCATTGCGCTTATCTCTGTCGGCATTTTAGCGGCGGTCTATTATTGGATTAAACTACGACTTGCACGCGCAATAGATAGCGGTGATTTACAGGCCGAGCTCGCAAAGGAAGCCACTAAACTTTTCAAGCACGATTTGGCGCGAGATCTGGTCATATTCGCCATCAAGGATGGCATAGTGCTTGAACATTATCAAAGCAAAGATGTGGCATCACCTAATGTCTCAGCTGATAGCATCTATGAGATTGGCTCTATTTCAAAAGTCTTCACATCCTCCCTGCTAAGCATTTTGGTGGCTGAAAATAAGCTCAAGCTGGATGATGATTTAGATACACTGATTGGCGATCGCTTTGTATTAGCTGATCACATAAAACCAATTACATTGCAGCAGCTAGCCACGCATACATCAGGTATCCCACGCGTGCCGAAAGTTATGCTCAATAAGCTTGAGGTGATGGACAACCCCTATTCTACCTTCACCGTCGACGATATCGCTGAATATCTTAAAGCTGCCAAGCAATATGGCAAACTGGGCAAGTTTGAATATTCAAATCTTGGCATGGGTTTGCTCGGTCACATCATGGAATGGAAAACGGGGCAAACACTTGATGCATTGATGAAAAAACATATTTTTGATCCGCTTGATATGCATGCAACTGGTTTTTCCGTCTCGGATGAAAATTTACCGCTTTTCGTTGACGCACATGACCCAAAGGGGAAACCCACACCCCATTGGGATTTTCCAATTCTAGGTGGCGCTGGCGGCATCCGCTCTACACCCTCTGACATGATTAAGTTCTTAAAGGCCAATCTGGATGGCAACACGGCTATTTCTGAGCATCTTGTAAGCACGCATCCTGATCCAAAGTCTAAAAAAGAAGGTCTGGGATGGATGGGGCCGACAATTGTCGAACGGTTTCTTGGGAACAAAAACCTGATTTGGCATAATGGTTTAGTTGGTGGTCATGCGTCATATATTTCATTTGAAAAAACCAACAATACAGGTGTTTTGGTCTTATCGAATAAGGCGATGGATCTTCATGTCGTTGGCTCAAAACTATCACGTGCCCTACGCATTCATTCGATTAAACATTAAACCAAGAACGCGTAAAACACCTCCAAAACCATATAATTGGTTGTATCCACCCGTATAAATCACTACATGATTTAGTGAATTCGGGGAACGCATTTCCGAAAGTTGTAACAGCTTAAAATGGATAATGATAAAATGGATCTTATGAACATAGCTTCGGGCATGATTGCCAATAAACTGGGTGTCGATCAAAATACGATCAATGGCGCACTCAACGGATTAATCGGTGACGGTGATCAATTTGATATTGGAAGCCTAGTAAGTAACCTTCAATCTGGTGACCTTGCGGATATTGCCGCATCATGGCTGGGTGATGGCGAAAATGCCAGCATTTCAACAGATCAGATCCAAAATCTTTTAGGCGGTGATAAAATCTCCGCAGCCGCATCACAACTGGGTACAAGCGAAGGCTCTTTGCTGGAAACTTTGCAGGAAGCCCTACCCCAAATGATCGATCAAGGCAGCAGTGGTGGTTCACTGCTCGATAGCGTCGGCGGTATTGGCGGTTTGGCCAGCATGGCGAAGAAATTCCTCTAGGAGCTAACCAGCATACCATTTTTGAAAAACGCACCTATCCGGTGCGTTTTTTATTGGTTCGAGCATTATCCATCGATCAGTTTTTTAAACTCTACTTCAAGCGTAGAAACCTCTTGTGGGCCGCGCAAAATATGCTTGAGTTCGCCAGCCCCATCATAAAGCAGTAACGTGATATGCGGCACAGCATTGCGCTCGGCAAACGCTTTCCCTTTAGCGGATTTAATATTGGCGACGACATATTCTAACTCACCGTCTGAGAACGCACCCATAGCTGACTTCGTATTACGCTGTAGGCGCGCGCAGACCGAACAATTGGGATCATGCACCTGCACGACCGTCGGTATTCCCTGCCCAATGCGTGTTAGATCCTGCTCGTGCAGTTTGGCATTGGCCCAATAGGCTAAGTATCCGCCACCGCTTCCCAGAACCGCAAAAGTAATGGCTGCATTTCTGGCATAATCCAGCCATTTGCGGCGGGATGGATTTTCTGGTTGTGTACCAGATTTATTCTTCACACCTTTTTGTGATGATTTCCTATTTGATTTTTTACTCATATTTATTCCAATATCGGTTTGATATGATGTTGATCATTCAAACGCGTGCGGGCGTATCGCCATGTCTAAGAGAGATGTGAGAAGTATTGTTGGCGACTTCTCACAAACAACGGTCTACCCGCACGCGTCATCCTTGAGCCAACCTGCGGAGAAAGCTCAAGAATTCGAAGCGTTACAGGACGATGACACGCGTTCCGATTGGAACTCGTTCATAAAGATCTTCGACATGTTCATTGATCATGCGAATACATCCCGCTGATACAGACTGACCAATCGACCAAGGCTGTGTCGTGCCATGAATGCGGAAATAGGTATCGCGGCCATTACGATAAAGATAAAGCGCGCGGGCGCCCAATGGGTTATTGATACCTCCAGGTACACCCTTGGCGTATTTAAGGTATTTCTGCGGCTCTCTACGGATCATATTCTGCGTTGGTGTCCAACTTGGCCATTCTGCCTTGCGCTGGATGGTGGCGGTGCCTCTGAAGGCTAATCCTGCTTTGCCCACACCTACCCCATAACGACGGGCTCTGCCGCGACGTTCAATGAGATATAGATAATGGTTACGTGGATCAACGACGATTGTCCCGCGCTTATACTCACTGTTATAGCGCACAGATTGAGGCAGGTATTTTTTCGCAAGTTTGAATTTCTTGCGCGATTTTTTTGTGTGATGCGCCAAAGCTGTTGAAGCTGGCAGCAATGCTGCACTCGTCAAAGCGCCAAGAATTAAATTTCGTCTAGATAACATGGATCTCTCCTAATTTTACATTGTCAAACGGGACAATTGCCCCCGCACTTTTGTTGTAAAATTAGGCGATAGGTGGCCGCAGATCCGGTCGTATGAGAGTTCGCACAACAATCTGCACAGGCGTAGCTTCAAACTTTGAACTTGAGCTATGAGACACGACGATGTTGGTGTTGAGAATAGCCGAGCAATCAGATTTACACGGTGTTGCGTCTTTCTTGTTGTTTTCATCACAACACTGAACATCAAGATCAGCATCTGCAACAACAAGATCTGCTTCAATTAAAACAGGTTCGATAATGTGATCGGCAACGGCTTGCATACTGCCCGGAATGCTCTGGACAATGGCAAAAAACACAAATGTGAAAATCAAAATTTTCCGTACCATGGGGAAAAGCGTTACTACAAAACGCAGATTTTGACCATACTTGCCTGTTCACGAAATCGTGAGCGAAGGATTTACATTATGTTTTCAAACCGTTGGCCCGTTTGACCCAGCTGCGCAATAAATGCGCATCGTAAAGCGGCATTGGCATGATTTCTGCGCCAATAATGGTGGTCGCGGGTGATAAAAACCGTATATTTTCAAGTTTAGTCGCACAGCCTTCACCGACGGCGATACCACCGCTTGTTTGGCAGATATCAATCACTCGATCTTCAATTAGCGCATTTGTTAGCGGATCAAACTCAAAACTGGATCCTGCGCCAGAGCAATTGATCACAAAACCGGTTTCTTTCCTTTGGATATTGCCCATCTGGTCCACACTGATAATGGTGGCACCATCATTACCAGGTTGGATTTCTCGCACGGCGCCTTTCTCAACATGCGTGACGCCATCAACCATTAATCCATGAAAATCCAATATCGTGTCTCGCGTTCCACCGCGCAGCCAATGCCGTAATGTGCGCGGCACAAATTTAGCTTCTTCCGGATCGCGTACAAAATTTGCCAAACCATGTTCTAGGAAAAAGGCGCGATACCCTGCTCTGATTTCACGTTGCTCAAAACCATCTTTCTTTGCTTGTTCAATGCTGGCTTTCACATCATCAAGAAAACTGATCGCAGTAGAATGATCACCACGAAGCTCAGGTACAAAAAGATCAGGGCGATCTGGAATGAGAGGTTCTGGTAATTCTCCGCGTGGTGAGATAGCGGTAAAACGTAGATCTTTGTCCGGCAAGGCTGATTGGCAAAGCCGCAAGGCATCGAGCATGGTGGCGTTCATTCCAATGCAGCTGATCTCGGCACCACGTTTGATATGTTCGATAATGCGTTCCTCACTACCAAAGAGCGTCGGCGCACTGAATTTGCTCTCATCGCCTTCCATACGCTGGTCTTTAGGTCCACCAGGTGCGACATCGATTGAATGCGCAACAATCGCATCACCACTCTCAGTCTTAATTTTGTAGCTTTCATCATCTTTCTCGATGCTGACAGCCAGCTCTTCGACAATACGAACCTTTTTGCCCTGCCCGCGATATCTGTCGATGACATTGTTAAGGCGCTCAACCAAGAAATCACCGAAGAATTGACGCGGGATATTCAACGCGCTGACATCACCTTTGGCAATCAATTCCTTCGCCGCCGCGAGCCAATCAGGTTTACGTCCCGTCATCTTGCGTTCAATTTCAGCCCAGTTCTCCTCGAGCCAAGGTTTAAATTCCGGATCAATATCGCTGGCAGGGGAATTTAGAAGATAGGCATATTCCCATGAAGCACCTTCAGGCGCTTTAGCATAAGCGAGCCCACGACCCAGTTGAGACGCATTGGGGCCGATAATGACAAATTCATCCACATGATCTGCGACCGCATATTCCAAAAACGCAGCTGCAGTTAAACCATCGCCGATAATTGCGTGAACGAAATATTGATCTGAATTTGGCGCGTTCAAAATGTGGCAACCTTTATTGGAGTGACGAGATTGGATTCACCTTTAATAATTTGAATTATCAAACAAGTGAATCACACTCCGGATAAAGAAAACAGATAAAACCGCTTTGAAATATCAAAAACTAACTGACACGACGATATTTGTATTTTCGCCAATTTGGTGCCAAAGCCGCCAAACCTGCGTTAAATGGCGGATATTGCGCACGATCAAAATTGCGGTTGCGGTTTTTATCGCGTTTTTCCAAACGCTTTCGGATTTTCTTCTCCATCGACTTAAACTTCGAGCACGATTTCTGCGGTTTCATGCGTGCCAATGTCACTTGCAACTCGTTGGCCAAACGTTTGTAAAAACGTCCATGCTGTTTTTCGTGACGCAGGATCATCGCTGCAATGCGCCGCCACTTTGAATGATCACGCGCACGTAATTTCTTCGGTTGAGATAATTTGGGCACGAAATAATAGATCTGCATAGAAATTGAGACGCTTTTAACGCGGCAGAGGCCGTCTTTTTTATGGGTTTTGACATTGGTGCGATATTTGTAATCCGCCAATCCAACAGCCCGCCTACCGTGATCCTCAGAATAAGGGCCACGCCGTGTCATGGCTTTCACCAAAGCCTGAATGTTTGGACCAGAGACGCTATAATAACGCGTCCGCTCCGATATCTTTATATTCGAAGCATACCCCACATTGATGGCGAAAATGCTCAACATAAATGCCAATACGCCCAATTTGACCATTATTCTTGCCCCCAAGTTTGTTCTTATCGTTATTCTTTACCCAATTTTGCAGTTAGCTGATGCAGGAAGTTCGATTCGTCTCCGCCACTGCATTGGCGCCAAATGCGCCATCATTTTCACTCGTTGGGGTGATCACATTTAAGCTCGCCCCTTGGATTTCAAGCCCAGACACACTGGGATGATACGTACCGGATGTATCATCAACATCCACATTAAAATGAATGCGATCACCATGTTTAAAATTGACAAATTCAATGGTGACTTTGTTATCGCCATCTTTCACATCTGTGATGTTTTTCACAAACGCTTCGCCGCCGACAATTGTGAGCGGTTGATGGACACGGCTATTGGAGCGGTAGCCATCAACGCTCCATCCGTTTCGATCAATATCAAACACCAATTGGCCCAAGGATGTTGAAAAATCGATGGTGAGTTCGCCTTTATACAACAAACAGCCGCTGACATTTTGCACAGTAAAATGATCAGTGGGAGAGCTGTCGGTATATGTCACACGAATATCTGCATAAGCGGCTAGCGGACTGAGCATGATCATGCTGGTCACGAGCGCAATAAACTTTGGAACAAAATGCTGCATTTTGACCTCCCAGGTTTTGATGCTCAAAGCCTAGCTGATGTTTAAAAATCCTGCAAATCACAACACTTTGATCCCCTTTACCTTAGAAATTCTTTGTGGAATCATATGAAACGGATTTGGGAGTGGGGTCATGAATTCAGCTAATTTCAGACATTTCGGTGCAGTTTTGACTGCATTTGCGTTATTGCTTTTCTCCTTCAGCATCGCTTGGGCAAAATCTGATCGCGTGGCTCTGGTGATTGGTGTGAGCGATTATGAGCAGACCATCAAACTTGCCAATCCTGAACGCGACGCGACGGGCGTTGCCACAGCGCTGGAATCCGTTGGATTTGATACAACGCTATTGCTCGACACAACTTTGGAAGAGTTTGGCAAAGGTCTATTAGAATTTGAGCAAAAGCTGGACGGCGCAAAAGTGGCGCTCTTTTACTTTGCAGGCCACGGCATTCAAATCGGTCAAAGAAGTGGTTCGGAAATTTTGAACAAGAGATTTAAGTGAAATTTTGACCTGTCAGTGGCACTATGTGCCGAACACA
>JAEPMD010000054.1 GCA_017644105.1 Rhizobiaceae bacterium
GTGTTCGGCACATAGTGCCACTGACAGGTCAAAATTTCACTTAAATCTCTTGTTCAAAATTTCCGAACCACTTCTCCATTTAATCCAGCCTAATACTTAAAACTATACATTTTAGGGTGCTCTGTTTTCCAAAAAGTATGCCATCAAACGCGTTATGCCTTTCCATATTTTTCAGTTTGCGGATTGTTTTCATCTTTCATCAAAGTCCAATTAAACCATGGTTTTACTTCGAACCGGGCTTGCAAATTAATTTCTCGTTATGTAAACAAAATTAACTTGACTAAAATAGTCATATTAATTTTGTTGGTTTTTTTGGACAACAAAAGAACCGATGTGAAAAGAGTTTGTTGAGAGTTCGGTCTTATTAAAATGCAAAATCCTAGCAACCCTTTCGGTCTGTACAATCCGGAGTTAGAGCACAGTCATTGCGGTGTTGGTTTTCTGACCCGTAAAGATAGCCAGCAGACACATGCGCTCTTGCTCAAGGGGCATGAAGCTCTATGTGCTGTTCCACATAGAGGGGGTATGTCATCTGAAGGTGTTGGAGATGGTGCTGGCATCTCAGTTGATTTATCACATCGATTTTTCTCAAGGATTTGCGATCGGGAATTGACCTCTGGTCGTTTTGGCGTCGGTAATTTCTTTCTACCTGATAATGCGCAATACCATCAGGATGCATTCTCAGTGATAGAACACGCTTTGCGTTCGAGATCGATTGAGATTCTGCATGTGCGTGACGTGCCAGTTGATCATTCTCAAATTCGCACCGCCGCCGTTAAATGTCAGCTTAATATTCGACAATGGGTATTTCTTGCGCCGGATGATGCGGATGAAAAAGCTTTTGATCTTCTTATTCATCAGGCATTACTAGAAATTGAGGCACAAGCTTACACGAAGGCGGAGTTTTCTGGTTTATATCCAATATCGATGTCGGCTCACATGCAGGTTTTTAAGGGCCGTTTAAACTCGAATGAGATTATACCTTATTTTACTGACTTAAATGACCCTGAGCATGAAATACACACACTCTTTTTCCATACGAGATTTTCTACCAATACAGATCCACATCCAACTATGGCGCAGCCATTTCGTTTCATGGCTCACAATGGTGAGCTCAATACCGATAAGAAAAACCGTTTGTCCGAAACGGCAATTGCTCGTGCTAAAAATCAGGAAATCATTCGTCCGAAAGGGCAATCCGATAGCTGTCGCCTCGATCAAACACTGCAATCTCGTGTGATTGAAGATGATTTAGATCTTGTAACAGCTGTAGTTTCCATGATGCCACCTGCTTGGGAGAACGATAAGACACTCTCTCAGCCTATAAGAGATATGTTGGCATACTTTTCCCTTTATGAAGAAAAAAATGACGGTCCTGCCGCCTTGATTTTCAGCGATGGTCGTATCGTCGGTGCTAGATTAGATCGTTTGGGGCTCAGACCGCTTCGCTCAATTGAGACGGATGAATATCTTGCTGTTATGTCAGAGGCTGGTCAAATATCCTTTCCCGATGAGAGCGTCATCAGCCGGGGGCGTATCGAAGCCGGCGGAATGCTTTACTATGACCATCGCGAAAAACAAAGCTACAATTCATTGCAGGCATTGGAAAAGCTTGCGAGCGAGAAAAATTATTCGGAGCTTTTAGCAAAAGCACAAATTGATATTGAAGATCTGCCTGAAACGATGATCGATCCAAAGGTTGCTGCTCGTCGTTATGATGGTGACTTAAACACATCAGCTCGGTATGTATCTTATTCTCATAACCATGAAAGTTTCCGTTTTTTGATGGATCCGATGTTGTCTACGGGTGTCGAAAAAGTTTCTGCAATGGGTTATGGCAATGCAATTAATGCTTTGTCCGATAATGAGGGTGGCGTTGCAAAATACTTCTCACAGCGTTTTGCACAAGTAACCAATCCACCGCTTGACTCCATTCGCGAAGCAGACGGAATGACGCTTCGGGTTGCATTGGGCGCCAAACCACACGGCGGACAAACAGGGACGAAGCAAATAATTGTTCATTCTCCCATTCTACGTATGGCGGATATGTTGAAAATAAGATCTCAGGATGTCACGCCTGCAGCAGATTTTGAGGTTCTATATGAACCGAACTTTTATAATTCGCACGACAATGAAGCAGCCATAACTTCAGCTATCGAAAGTCTATGTAACCAAGTACAGACTTTTGTCGAAAATGGCGGATCAATCGTGATTTTGTCAGACCGTCATATTTGCAAAAGACTTGCTGCCTTGCCCATGATTATTGTGGTTTCTGCTGTTAATCAACGACTGATTGAGGAAGGTCACCGCTTGCGGGCTTCGATCATTGTCGAAAGTGGACAAATCGCTTCGGCGCATCATATTGCATGTGCACTGGGCTTCGGCGCTTCAGCTGTATATCCATTGGGTGTGCGCCTTAGAGCCGAAGAAAAATTCAGCGACGATCCCACAAATGCGTATAAATTATTTGTCAAAGCCGCAGAAAAATCGCTCATGAAAACCATGGGAAAGGTGGGTTTATGTACCGTTGAAAGTTATTCCGGCGGTGAATTTTTTGAACCAAATTTCTTAGACACTCGTGATCCCGTATTCAAACGTTTTTTCCCAAATATGCAAAGTCCCGTTGGTGGAGTTGGGTTTTCAACTGTCGCACAATCTGCGGCCGATTGGCATCAAAGAGCACTCTCTGTTGAAAGTGAAAGTGAAGTTCCTATTCTGGGGCTCTTCAAAGAAAGAAGCGAGGGGGCGGGGCACTCGTATGGCGCGGCGGCTGTACGAGGCTTTGTAGACTTGACGGAAGAGCCCATTGTGCTGGGTGAAAATGATGCGGAAAGTGCTGATCGGATGCGTTTACTCACGCTGAACAAAATGCAGGACGCATTCTCTATCGATGAAAAAGGTTACACCAATTCGAGTTTCGACTATGTTTCGAAGGAAAAAATTGACCAATTCGCGATCACGCCCGGCTATCGAAAATTTTCGCGTGATATGCATGATGAGCGATGCAAACGTCCCGCTGCTTTGCGCGATGCCTTAGAGTTTCCAGCTGATATAACCTATTTAAACGAGCCGGAAGAAATGCGCCGCGAGCTTATGCTTTTTAATCGGGCGGGTAACAATGACTTTGTAATTCGTGGTTTGAAATGTGAGCATGTAAAATACAACCATTTTAAACTTAAACTCACTGGTCAGAATAAAAATAATCTTGCTAGGCTTGACGCTCTCGCACAAACTTTTGTTGACCGTTTTTCAGCGGATATTAAGGGCCATTGGATAGAGAACGGATGTCTTTACTTAGAAGCAACTGAAAAGGCGCTGGATTATATTAGTCGACTTCGTACAGCGCCTGCTTCTATTGCTATCAACGAGGTTCAGCCAGCGAGCGAAATTACGCCAATGCTCGCGTCAGGTGCCATGAGCCATGGTGCTCTGGTGGCCAGTGCTCACGAAGCAGTTGCTCATGGCACGAATATGATTGGTGGAATGTCGAACTCGGGCGAGGGTGGTGAACATATTTCACGTTACGGCACTATTCGTTCCTCTCGCATCAAGCAATTCGCATCTGGCCGTTTTGGTGTATGGGCGGGTTATCTGGCTGATCCAAATCTCGAAGAGATTGAAATTAAGATTGGACAAGGTGCAAAACCTGGTGAAGGTGGTCAGTTGCCAGCTCCTAAAGTGACAGTTGAAATCGCAGCAGCGCGAGGAGGAACGCCGGGCGTTGAATTGATTTCACCACCACCTCATCACGATACTTATTCCATTGAAGACTTGGCCCAACTTATTCACGATGCGAAGGCCGCACGTGTTAGGGTAATCGTAAAATTGGTGAGCTCGGAAGGTATTGGAACGATCGCAGTCGGCGTTGCGAAGGCTGGCGCAGATGTGATCAATATCGCAGGTGGAACCGGAGGAACTGGTGCTGCCGCTGTAACGTCCCTCAAGTATACCGGCCGTGCTGCAGAAATAGGCCTTTCTGAAGTTCACCAAGCTTTATGCGCAAATGGTATCCGTCAGAAAGTTATTTTACGTTGTTCAGGCGCGCATCAAACGGGATCTGATGTGGTGAAATCAGCTCTTCTAGGTGGCGACAGTTTTGAATTCGGAACCACTGCTTTAATGATGCTTAAATGCGTGATGGCAAAGAATTGTAATGTAAAATGTCCTGCAGGTTTGACAACAAATTCTGAAGTCTTTGATGGTGACCCACGTGCTTTAGCCCAATATCTTTTGAATATCGCACATGAAGTTCGAGAAATACTAGCCAAACTCGGTTTTAAATCGTTACGGGAAGCTAGGGGGCGTGCTGATCTACTCCATCTATTGGATCATCCGGCGTCAGTTGGGCAGCTTGATCTTAGAGATATGCTGACATGTGTTGAAGATGTTGTAGTAGAGGACCCCGTATATCTGGAAAAAGACTACAGTGTCGATGATAATTTGCTGGATCTTGTTAAGTCTGCATTGGTTGATAGCCAAAAAACCAATGTAGAGATTGGTGGCAATCTGCATTTAACCAATCGAAATAAAAGTGTGGGTGGTCAACTTGCCATCGATATTGAGCGATTGTTGAACCACCAATTACCCGAAGCTAATATTCCGGCCGCAACTAAAGATAGCCGTGGAAGACGTTTTTTAAGGCCGAAATCTGTTCAGGTCTCAACCTTCGGCTCCGCAGGCCAGTCTTATGGTGCATTTTGTAACGATGGTATGGAGCTGAGCCATATAGGAACTTGCAATGATGGATTAGGCAAAGGCGCTTGTGGTGGGGAGATAATTGTAAAAGCACCAAAATCCGGCGTTCACTCTAACGGCGAAAATGTTCTCATCGGAAATTTTGCACTTTTTGGTGCGACCGGAGGCCGTACCTTTATTCAAGGTCAAGCAGGGGATCGATTTGCTGTCCGTAATTCTGGTGCAACAGCTGTGGTTGAAGGTGTTGGTGATTTTTGTGCGGAATATATGACAAATGGGACCGTACTTAATCTTGGCAATTTTGCGAAAGGTTTTGGAAATGGCATGTCGGGTGGATTTGTTTATCAATATGACCCAGACAAAAAGCTTGATGGGTTTTTGAGCAAAGATTCAGCTCTCGTTGGCTCCGTTTATGATGATAGCGATGAAGCTCAGTTACATGCTGAGGCTATTCAAACATTGCTTCGGTGGCACCACGACGCGACGAATTCTAAACTGGCAGAAAACTTTTTAAATAATTGGGATAATGAGAAAGAGCATTTCGCATTCATTATGCCAAGAGCCTTATTGCAATATCAAGATGCCGCTGAAATCCTAGCAGTTAAATCCCGCAAAGAACTGATCGATGAATTGGCCACGGGGCTTGCCGCCCGACAGGTCAAGAAATTCAAACGAGCATGGCGTGATGGACAGCCGGTGTTGAATGGTCGTGTGCCAGAATATGGTGACGTTGATACTGAAGACATGTTCCGATTACTAAATAATTGGACTGTTCTTGATGCTGCGCAAAAGATAGCCATGAAGCGTTTGAAAACCGACAAAATTGAGTCCGCTTCTGTGAACAAAGCGACAAAGAACCTAATTTTGACGGAAGATTTTGCTCTCATGAATGCGCTATTAAAACACGCTAAAGATGCCGTGAGTGATTATACAGATTCAGAGCTGGCAATCATGATTTCAAATAAAAGACTGACCGACTTTAAAGAAGCGCTCAGTCTTCGAAATATCTTATCGATGGATAGCCCTGGTACATATGGCTGGATCATTTATCAAGACCGCAAAAACATAAAAGCCCTCGGCGAAATGCCAAGCTTTGAACGTCTTTTTGCTGGAAAATCTTTACCCGAACTGAACGCGGCCTAAAGCTTATGAAAATACCTTTTATCCCAGAAAACGCTCCTTTTAATGACGATCAAAAAGTCTGGCTTTCAGGTTTCTTAGCGGGATTACACACACGCTCAGTTATGAACCCGGTGCAGGAAACCGTCCAGACCAATTTGAATACTCAAGCAGCGCCAGTGCTCGATATATTGTATGGTACGCAAACCGGTAATGCCGAAATTTTGGCGGATGATGCTGCGGAGGTAGCCAAACTAAATGGTTTTGCACCCAAGGTCCAAGGTTTAGATGATGTTTCAATCGAAATGTTGGCAAACATGCATGCCGTCATTATCGTAATCTCAACCTATGGCGAAGGTGAAATGCCCGATAATGCTGGTTTATTTTGGGACGCGCTATGTGCAAGTACTGCGCCGAGATTAGAAGAACTAAGTTACTCGGTCTTGGCGTTGGGAGACACCAGTTATGATGAGTTCTGTCATGCCGGCAAATTGCTAGACACGCGCCTGGAGCAATTAGGAGCGAAACGAGTTAATTGTCGAATTGATTGTGATATAGATTTTGAAGATGTGGCCTCCGAATGGATTAATATCACACTTCCCAAAATGCGCGAAGAGATTGGCTCAGATTTATCGTCGCAAGTTCAGGTCGCTCCCTCAGTCGAGAACCAATCGGTTACAAATGTTAAATCTTTGTGGACACGCAAGAACCCTTATGAATCACGTGTCTTGGAAAACCGTTTACTATCTGCCGGCGGTTCAGCAAAAGAAATCCGCCATTTTTCGTTTGCCCTACCGGATGAAGGGATGGGGTATGAAGCTGGTGACGCGCTCGGCGTCGTTCCGTTAAATGACAGTATGTTTGTTGATGCTCTGATTCAGAGATTGGGCGTCGATCCAGATCATCATGACACGAAATTCGATATGCCGATACGGCAATCATTCACATCCAAATATGAAATCGTGACACCCTCTAAGCAACTCATAGATAAAATTGCGCTAAGAACATCTGATGATGAGTTGTCATCAATCATTGCCAATGGTGATAAGGAGGCGATCGATACATACCTTTGGGGGAAAGATGCTTTGGATCTGCTAAACATTGAGCCACAATTGGGTTTTGGCGTCGACGAGTTTTTGACTTGTTTGAAGCCGCTTCAGCATCGTGCTTATTCAATTTCATCAAGTCCTAAAGCACATGAAGGCGAAGTTCACTTAACTGTTGCCGCTGTACGATGGATTGCAGACGGGCGGGAACATAAAGGGGTGTGTTCAACCTATCTTGCCGATCAAGCTTATGAAGATGCGACCGTACCAATATTTATGTCGCCGAACAAAGCATTCCGGCTTCCAGAAAATCACGATGCACCGATTATTATGGTTGGTCCAGGAACTGGTGTTGCTCCGTTCCGTGCTTTTCTTGCCGAACGTCAGGCGATTGGCGCAAAGGGAAAAAACTGGTTGTTCTTCGGTGATCAACATCGCAAACATGATTTCATATACGAGGACGATATTAGCAAGATGAGTGATGATGGTCTGATCACACGATTGGACCTCGCATTCTCTCGGGATCAAAGCGAAAAAATTTATGTTCAGTCTCGCATGCATGAAAATGGGAAGGAGCTGTTTTCTTGGTTGGAAGAGGGGGCATATTTTTATGTTTGTGGGGATGCAACGCGAATGGCGAAAGATGTTGATGAAGCGCTGCGCGATGTCATTGCTGCGCAAGGTGGCATCTCGAAAGAAGCTGCTGATGAATATGTCAATGAATTAAGACGTGCGAAACGATATCGCCGTGATGTATATTAAGAGGTTGCACCGTGAGAAATAACCCCGATGGCGATACCTGGTTGTGGCAGTGCCGTTGCGCGCGCGAATATGGATGTAGTGCGCCAATAAAATCAGTCCTGGGACTTAAACATTTGTTTGGTGATCGATGTCGGTTCCTTGAATGTGGCGCTTTATCATATCAGACAATTGCATCGGAGTTCTTTAAACCTGTTTTAACAACGATGGGGGAGTTTGTGTTACTTGCCGATCGAGGAAGTATTGATCATATTCAACTCAGCGGTTCACCCTTTCAAGTCGAACAAAATAAAATCATCGTCAGATTAAATAATCAGGATGTTATCAGTCAGAACGATTGCCAGTTGGCTGTGACACAAACGGACCAGACGCAGAGACATCCGCCAGCGCTGCATCTTTTTAATCAATCCGGGCAGATCACACATCGGGTGGATCTCTCAGAAAATGACGACGTGTTGATACTTGCTGCTTCGCTCGCATCTCAAATTGAACGTCAAAAACCTGAAATTTTTAGCAAAAAGAGTGCCTTTGAAGAACCAACTAACAATGTAATTTCAATGAAGTCGTTCCTGCAGGCCAAACATTTGCCTCAACAAATGAGCGTTGAAGACAATCTGGATGATGTCCTCACTGATGGGGGATTATCGCGATTTAACAAGTTGCAAAATCTTGATTCCAACCATGCTTGGCAGGTTAATGAACTGATGTTGCCATACTTCTTGAGGCATATGACTCAGGTCAAATTCATATTTACGCGGTTATTTGTAGCCTCGAATATTTTGCAAGGGCATACGTCGGATATTGCGGCGTTAAATTTGGAAGGACATTTACTCTCAATCTACTCCAAAGGTTCGGTTGGTATTCTAGATTTTAGCGCAGTTGCGCAAGCATGGGTGATTAACTATTCCGGCAATGGTCGTTCTATTCCAGCGCTGGAAATTTACGACAAGCGCGGTAATTGCATGGCAATTTTCCTGCCAGAAAAAAGACCCTATGGTTTCATGTGCGATGATTGGTCTGAGATGTTGTATTCTTTCCCTCGAGCAGGTCAATCTGTGGGAATTTAAAATTTTGACAGCAACAAAATGACGAGTTTTACCATTGTCGTATTTTTGAAGAATTATTTGTTTTTAAGAGAGAATTTAACAAACAGCAATTTAACACAAACTCTTAGGGGTATGCTATGAGCTCAAGACTTTCTACAAATTTTACTAATCTAGAATTCGTTAATCCTTTTGTTTTGGCTTCTGCGCCGCCAACGGAAAGCAAGAAAAAAATACTCCGTGCTTTTGAAGCGGGTTGGGGTGGTGTCGTTACAAAAACTATCGGCTTACATCCTGTTGAAAACGTCGCTGGTCCAAAAACAATTTTTCAACGGACAAGTGATGTAAAACCGTATGTTTCACGTTCAAAACGACCGGACACGGTTCCTCACTCTTCCTGGAATTGGGAGCTGATTTCTGATCAGCCGCTCGATATGTGGCTGCCAGATTTAAAGGAAATAAAAGCGATTTATCCCGATCGCATGTTGATTGCATCTATTATGGCCGGTGCAGGTAATGATGAAGAACTGGATAACTGGCGTAAGCTTGCTAAATCTTGTGTTGATGTTGGTTGTGATGCAATTGAATTGAATATGTCTTGCCCGCATATGGATCGTAAAGATATGGGTGCTAATATCGCAAATGATGAAGATGTTATCAGATCGATTTTGCATGCGGTGACAGATGCAGTGAGTGTGCCTATTTGGGTTAAACTGACACCTGCGACATCAACATTGGTCGATGCCGCAAGAGCTGCATATGAAGCAGGTGCCGCATCTATTTCTCTGTGTAATACTTTTCCATCACTTCCGCTTATGGATCCGGAAACTTTGAAATTTGAGGTGGAAGTCGACGGTTGGGTGACATCAGGTGGATTGGGCGGATTGGCAATCTTACCACAAGCACTACAACGTGTATCAGACATCTCTCGCGCTTTTCCAAGCGAATCTGTTTCGGGGATTGGTGGGATAAGAGGATTTCGGGAAGCTTTCAATTTCATTGCGCATGGTGCGGGAAATCTGCAATTCTGCACGGCGGCCATGGAAGAAAAGGGTAGCGGTGGAGTTGGTGTGAAGCTCATCAAAGAACTCACAGACGATCTTGAAGACTTCATGAAGCGTAAGGATTATTCATCGATTGAAGAGTTTCGCGGAATCGCGCGAGAACGGATCGTTGAGCATTCTAAAGTTCGGCGGAAAAGTGATAATTATAATGGCGGATATGTAGCTGCAGAGTAAGTAGGAGCGCCGTTATTTGTTAGCAAGCTATTGCTGAATAGATTCACATCTTTTCAATCTTTTGAAAAAAATACGGCTGCGCCAAGCTGCTGGAAGGAATTAGCGCAGCCTAACCACCTATCAGGGGTAGAGTAGATGATGGCTGTTGCTTAATATATTAAACTAGAGTATTTTAATCAAGATTAAAATCATGTACGATTTAACATTAATAATCGGGTCGTTCGATGGCTTCAGTTCGTTATGACATAACATCATTTTATGAAGTCTTATTTGAAAAGACGTGTTTAGATAGTTTTAAGGCGAGGGTGTGAGATGAATCTGGCGACATATGAAGACTGGAAGCATTGTATCACTGATTTATGCGGAATTCCGTTGACACCAGAATATGTCGAAAAACGTATTTCTGAATTGAATGATCGAGAAAACTACCACACAAAAAGCTTTATTAAATCCTGGGGTGAATCGCATCTGGAACGGACAATTGGCTGGTTTGAGCGCGCGAAGCAAGAATTGAACGGATGAATATATATCCTGTCGTTATTGTTGGCGCCGGTCCCGCCGGAATTGGTGTGGCTGCATTACTCACGCAATGTGGGATACCGCACATAATATTAGAGCGAAATCGAATTGGAACCAGTTTTCACCGGTGGCCGAAAGAGACTTGTTTTATCTCACCGTCATTTACGGGTAATTTTTTTGGTTCTGTAGATCTAAATGCTATTACACCTGAAAGTTCACCTGCATTCGGCTTACAAGCAGAACACCCAAGCGGTGTCCAGTATGCACGTTATCTTGAAGACGTGGCAGATGTTTATGACTTGGACATTGATGAAGGTGTGGAAGTCCGTGATTTTCAAGTACAAGACGATGGGGTGATTGAACTCACAACCAATTTTGAGAAATTTAAATGTATGTCGCTCATTTGGGCGGGTGGCGAATATCAATATAAAAAAGTAATTCCACACACAATTCGCGTTGGAACGTCCTATGAAGATATCCCTTCTGGCCGACATGTGATCATCGGGGGTGCAGAGAGCGGAATTGAAATGGCTTATCATTTGGTCAGAAACGGATCTTCGGTAAAAATTATCGATCCGACGGAGCAATGGAATCAAAGGGTAAGTGATTCTAGCTATGGTCTAAGTCCATTTACGTTTTCGCGAGTTCGGTATCTAAAGAAGAGCGGAAAAGCTGAGTTTATTGCCGAATATGCCAAAGAGATTACAGCCAACAAAGTAGTGACGGAAACTCGTAATTTTTCCTTGGAATTTCCGGCAATTGATGCGACCGGCTTTGATATTAGCCAAAGTCTTGCTGGTAAGCTCTTTGATTTTTCAAAAGGTTATGCAGCCTTAAATGATCGTGATGAAAGTACAAAATACAAAAATGTATTTCTGGTTGGACCAAATGTTCAACACAACAAAGCAATTTTCTGTTTTATATATAAATACCGTCAGCGCTTCGCTGTTGTTGTAAGCGAAATATTGCATCGGTTAGGTCGGCAAAGCCCAGTCATTGCTGAATATGCAGATCAAGGCTTTCTTCTCGATGATTTAAGTTGTTGCGATGGGGAATGCGAATGCTAAAGCATACAATTGAAAATATGGCAAATATATTGGTCGGGCAAAGTGCAACAATCTTGTTGTTTGCTGCTATTATTTTGGGCTCGTCAATTGGTATTGAGTATCCAGACTTGGGAGAGGGTATATCTACTTATGTAGACTATACAGTCCTGTGTTTGGTTTTTTGTTTGTTGTTTGAAGTAGAATATAAAAATATCCTAAAGAGCCTCAACCGATTGACTTTTATTGTCAGTGCTGTCGTTGCCAATTTTGTCGTCATACCGGTTTTGGGCTTTGCTTTTTCCGCATTTTTTTTACAGGCTAATCAGTTGCTGTTTGTCGGTCTCATGATTTATTTCATCTCACCCTGCACGGATTGGTTTTTGGGATTTACACGTTTGGCAAAAGGAAATACGGCTTTAGGTGCTGCATTGCTTCCTATCAACCTGGTGATACAATTATTGCTGTATCCATTTTACGTCCAATTATTTGGATTAAGTACCCTAGACACGGATATCACGAATATCATACAGACACTTTGGCAGTGGTTTCTTATTCCGCTTTTATCTGCGGTTGTTATTCGATTGCTTTGTGAACGGTTATTAATTAGACGGCAGATTGAGTTTTTGAGTAGTTTGGTGTCGTCACTTGTTCCGTTTTTATTGGCTTTGTTGGTAGGGCAAATGTTTGCGGCCAATGTAGGGACGCTAATTTCGCATCTCGCATTTTTACCTCTTATCATTTTAGCGATAATTTGTTTTTTTATAGCCACGTTTTATCTTAGCGATACGATATCAAAATTTATGAATTTCCCATATGAAGATCGCGTTTTGCTTACGATGACCACAGCTGCACGAAACGCACCTTTGATGCTCGCCCTGACAATCACCGTTATTCCAGATCAACCATTAATATATGTGGCCATTATTACTGGCATGTTAGTTGAGCTGCCGCACCTCATCGCAATCAAAATGATTTTGCTAAAAAGCTATTCTGACGGCACCTATTCTGATTTACAAGCTTCGTAAATATTGTTTTTCAAAGACATTATTTCGATTTGTTTTAAGTTGCTATTGAACAGGCTTAAAACACCCGCTGCCTTTTTTATGAAGTTATGTTTCAAAAAAAATGGCCGCGACGAAGAAGTGCAGGTTCGTCGCAGCCGATTCATAGCATGGGACTGCTATGGTGTAGATTGTCTAGTTATATTTTAAACTGGAGTCAATTAGTCTAGTTTATTTTTCCAAATATATTCACAAATTTGGTCGTGCGGAAGGGTAGTGATTCTCAATGAGACCTAGCTACCTAATTGGTAAAGTAGTGACTATGGTTGAGTTTTTCTAATAACTTGAATTGAGTAAAGATTCTTAGTCTCGAATGACGACAAGCACCTTTAATAACCAAGAATTGTGGTTCTGGTTCTGTTTCAACTTTCTCAAACAAGTTCGATTTAAACATACAAAATAATACCAATTTTATCCTCAATAAATATAAGATTCTATAAATATGCAGTTGCATATTTATTGGCGCTGAGATAATAAACATGACAAATTTAGTATAGTTTAATGCGTGATCCTCACGCATATTCACCTGTAGGGGAAAGTTATGAAAACATCTCGATTAGTCGAACTGAAACACGTGTTAGCTAGCGGTGTCGCAGTAATCACAGTTTTATCCTTTGTGGCACCTGCTGCTGCTCAAGATGATGAAGTTGAATTGGATACTCTAATTCTAAATAATTATAATGACGACCAATTTGCAGAAGCAGCGGATCGTAATAGCTCAAAGTATATTTCCACGCTTGCAATTAAACTTGCGGAACAAGGCGACTTAAAAGATGTCTTCGCTGAAGAGGCCTCGATCACAGTTGGCGGCGGAATTCCAATCGCACAAAAAATATTTGTTAACGGTTTGGATATGCTTAATCTGAATGTGACTATTGATGGTACAATGCAGAATAACAGAACCTTTCACCATGTGACCGCAAATGCTATTGATCCCGGGCTTTTGAAGGCTGTGCGGGTTGATGCAGGTGTCGCAGCTGCGGACTTTGGACCAAACGCACTCGCAGGCTCCGTCGCCTTCCAGACCGTTGATGCACTAGATCTGCTGAATGATGACCAAAATTTCGGTGCCACGACCATTTTTAGCTATGATACGAATTCTCAAACGCTGTCAGAAAGTGCTGCACTTTATGGACGAAATGGTAGTTTTGATTATCTCGGTTATTTCAAAAATGCAAAGGGGGATGATTATACGACCGGCGGCAATTGGCAGATTCCAGGCACCGCTGCGGATCTTCAAAGTTTCTTGTTTAAGGGTGGTTATTCTTCAACTGAAGGTGATCGATTTGAAGCAAGTGCGCAGGTCATGGTCGATGATGCTATCCGACCATTCAGAGCTAATTTTGGCGGTTTAAGCGGAACATCGGATACTCGGGGTTATGACACAAAACGCAGTAATTTCTCTTTCCGTTATGTAAAAGAGGATGCGACAGGATTCTGGGATCCAGAAATTGCCTTGGGATATAGTGAGAATGAAATCAATATACCATCACCTTATGGTAGCATGGCGAGCTCTGATACATTAAATGGTAAATTCGGAAATACATTTCATTTAGATGATCAGAATACGATTACATCAGGTTTTGATTTTTATGTAAAAACATCTGATTACGAAGACCCTTCACCATATACAGCGTCAGAAAAATCCAGGAACTTTGGTCTATTCACCCAGGTTAGACTTCAACCCGTTGAACCATTGAAACTCTCATTTGGTGGTCGTTTTGATACACAAAACTTTGATGGCGTGACTGGTTTTGAAACAGATGTTGATGGTTTTAGTGGGAATGCGTCTGTTGCATACGAAGTGATTGAAGGACTTACCTTGAAGGCAGGTTATGCCAACGTTTTTGGAGGTATTGGTCTTGAGGATAACTTTATTTTCGATACTAGCTGGGATTACTCGGGGCTGCAGGCATCTCGTTCTGAGAGCGTTACGGGTGGATTTGAGTATAAGAATGGCGATTTTAGCTTCTCAACTGAATTGTTCAAAACGGAAGTTGAGAATGCACGTTCTGGCGTATTAAACGGTGATTTTGCAACAGAAGGGTTTAATCTCGGTTTTGGCTACAGTTGGTTAAGTGGCTCAGCAAAAATTACTTATTCCAACAGTGATATCTCAGTTGATGGTGCGCCTGCTGACGGATTTACGGCACTTGATTTTGCGGCACCACTCGGCGAAACAATTGCGATCAATGTTTCTCATGAATTAGAGGATTGGGATTTGTTGATTGGGGCTAAGAAGTGGTTCGGAAATTTTGAACAAGAGATTTAAGTGAAATTTTGACCTGTCAGTGGCACTATGTGCCGAACAC
>JAEPMD010000055.1 GCA_017644105.1 Rhizobiaceae bacterium
GGCCACAAGCAAGCAGATATCAAAGAACTGTTGCCATGGAATTACGAAAAATACGTGGGATAGAAACACCGCTTACCTCCCATTACAAACGGTGGTCTCTAAATCCGGTGATTAAATTTGTCAGGTCGCTCTCTCGGATGCGTGATGGCAAATATAATTGACCTGCGCTCAAACTAATGAACACAGGCCGTAATACCATAATTTTTTATACATAACTGGTGGCTATTTATAGCCAATTTCGTTGTATATTTGTTGAGCGCGTGCTTGGTTTCTACCCAACTCTTCTAGTGGTAGAACGTCTGCCTCAAATTCGCCAAGTTGTTGAACGGATGATGAAAGTGCCACACCGGGTACAACCGGATATTCATCATTTCCTGAAGCAAAGTAAGTCTGAGCTGCTTCACTTGTGAAGTATTCTAGTAGCTTAATGGCGTTTTCTTTGTTTGGCGCGTGTTTGGCAACTCCAGCGCCCGATATATTAACATGCGTGCCTTTGTCTCCCTGATCTGGAAAAACCACACCGATTTTATCCGTATGGCCGGATAGTCCCTTAACCTTTGTTCTGATAGCGCGAGCAAAGTAATATGTATTACCAATAGCAATCTGGCATTCATCGGATACTATGCCGCGTAGCTGATCAGTATCACCGCCTTGTGGGTCTCGAGCTAAATTGTTCAAAAGGCCTTGTGCCCAGGTTTTTGCAGCATCTTCACCATTATGCGCAATTTGAGATGCTAGCAATGAAAGCATGTAGATATTTGAACTCGAACGTGCACAAACCATCCCTTTATATTTAGGGTCGGCTAATTCAGTATAGGTCTGAGGCGGATTTTTTACCGTTTCTTTATCGTAGTAAATCACTCTCGCTCGTTGCGTGACACCAAACCATTTGCCCTCACCATGACGAAGATTAGCGGGTATTTTACCCTGTAGTTCATCGGACTGAATACCTTGTAGCAGATCATCGCGTTCTAATTGGTAAAGTCGTCCTGCATCGGTGGTAATGATAACGTCTGCTGGGCTGTTTTTACCTTCAAATCTCAAACGTTCCATTAGGGAATTAATTTTTCCCTCAATTAAATTGATCTTTATACCAGTTGTTTCTGTGAAATCAGCGAATAGTCTGTTGTCAGTATCATAGTGGCGAGATGAATAGACATTAACTTCACCTTCAGCATAAGCGGGTGTTAAAGAAATTCCACTGGATAGAATAAATAATCCAAGTGCCATTGTTTTGATGTTTTTATGAGGCATTTAAGGCTCCTGTCAATTGCTGCTCTAAAAGATGACTTTTCTTATCAGGTTTAGATGCGTGTTCAGCTTGTGTCAACATTTACTGGGCATCAAGTTTATGAATTTAAACTAGAGTGCTTGACTCTTGTTATATTTTGAAGTTTAAGAGCGACCAATAATCTTGACTGCTTTTGTCATATTAAGAAATGAGGACTTCAAATGATAAAAAACGCCCTAAAAACTTCAACGATTCTTGTTGCTGTTACTTTTGCAGGTAGCGCACTCGCAATGGATAAAAACTATGGTCCATATCCGGTTACTCTTAAGGATTATTCTGGTGAGAAGACAAACACAGTCTCTTATTCTGGTCAGATTGCACGTCACGTAATGGAGGCTAGCCTTAAGTCTCTTGCGGGCAAAGGCGATGGAACAAATGCCGATGAACTAGAAGCCCAAATGCTTAAATACTTCAATGGCTCAGATGAAGAATTGGCGATTATCGCGCCAGCAGGCAAAGATGGTTTTGCGATCAAACAAAAAACGATTCAAGAAATCTCTTCAAGCGCAAACCTTGCTGGTAAAATTTATGATGGTGCAATGACTGCTTGGCCAGGCAATCTAACCGGTAAGGAAGCTGCATTGGATATTATTGCACACGCTGCCGCGTCAACCAAAGGCTATGATGCTGATCTTGGTTATGACTGGGGGCAAGTTCTTTCCAAGTATCTTATCGGTGCCGTTGCTTATCACCAAGCAGTCGATAACTATCTTGATGAGAAAATGACTGCCTACAACAAGCCTAACAATAAACCCTATAAAGATGGTGCCCATTACACAGGTAAAGAGCATTCATGGGATGAAGCATTCGGCTATTGGGGCGGTCCTGCTCATACAACATCACTTGACCCTAACCAGCTTTACAACGTCTCAAAACGTAAAGACTTTGAATCAGCAGATAAAAATGGTGATGGTGTTGTCGATCTAAAATCTGAATTTGTATTCTCTCCTGCTTATTACGCAGCTGGTGCTGATAAAGGTGGAACAAAGTCAACATCTTATGCGCAAAACATAATGAATGCTTTTCTTGACGGTCGTGCCGTTATCACTGAAGCAGCAGGTGAAGCGCTTAATGCTGATCAGCTAGCTGCTGTTCAAGGCTATGCTGCAACAATTGAAGAGAACTGGGAAAAGGTTCTAGCTGAAGCAGTATTCAAGTATGCCGGTTCGGTATACAAGGACATCACAAAGCTCGGTGAACTGAGCAGTGAAGACGAGAAGAAAGAATATTTCCGCACTTATGCAAAGCATTGGGGCGAATTGAAAGGCTTCTCCATGGCACTGCAGACGGGAAAAAATAATCTTGGTAAAACCGCAGTTGAAATGAACAAGCTTATTGGATTTGGCCCAGTTACAATGGACCTTACATACGTCACTGGTGTTGATGCAGATGGAAAGTTTGTGAAAGACGCATGGATGAACTGGAGTGACTACCAGCTTAATATGCTTCAAGTTCAGAAACTTATGGTTGACACTTTCAATGTCGCATCAAAAACAAACGATGTAACAGCAGATTTGGCAGCCTTTGCTGATAAACTCAGTGCCGACCAGAACGCCGAAACCGACTAAAGATGACTAACGGCTAGGCGAGGGATGGCTCTGGGCTCTTTATGAGATCAGATGCCATCCTCAAATTTTTTGGATGTCAGTATGGAAATATTTGATCAGATCATTTCAACATTCTCTGATTTTGGAAACCCCAAAAAGCGTGTTTTTTTTGGGTATCTTTTTTTGTCTGTTCTGATTGCCCTAGTTTGGTTGATTGTTGCCAAACGAATGTCTTTGTCAAAAGCTTTCTGGAAGATTTTTGATAAAGATATTTTCTTTTCAAAATCCTCAATGGCTGACTACAAGATATTTGTTATCAATCGGATTTTTACTTTCTTCATCTCTCCACTTTTGTTAACGCAAGTCGCAATAGCTACTGCAATTTACTTTGCATTACACAGCCAAAGTTTTATTCCAGCAGGCGTTTTCAGCAATGTAAATATTGTGCTTGTTATTGGCTTGTTTACATTCACAATGTTCGTGGTCGATGACTTTTCAAAATACCTTGTCCATCGTTGGATGCACAGATTTCCGATTCTATGGGCAATCCATAAAGTTCACCACTCGGCAGAAACTCTAACGCCGGTGACGGTCTACAGAGTGCATCCGTTGGAAGGTGTACTTTATTCGTTTAGGGGTGTTTTTGCGCAAGGGACAACCATTTCAATATTCTTCTTTCTTTTTGGGAATGTCGTCGATCTCTATACGATTGTTGGTGTGAATATATTGGTGTTTGTATTCCACGTGACGGGGTCTAACCTTAGGCATTCGCATATAGATATTCGTTACTGGCCATGGCTGGAGCGCATACTCATATCTCCGGCACAACATCAGCTTCATCACTCGGTAGCAGAAGAGCATTTCGATAAGAATTTTGGTGCGGCACTTGCAATATGGGACTGGTTATTTGGCTCATTGCATTTGTCAGAAACACACAAAGAGCTGGAGTTTGGTTTGGATGCACGCGAGAGAAGTTCAGGATATAATTTAAAGACTTTGTACTTCCAACCGTTGCTCGATATTCGCAAAATTCTTATTCGTAGAATACGCAAATTCAGCTCTGCCGTTACATCTTGGTTTACAAGTGATAGCCTGAATATGCACTAAAGAAATGAGTTTTTTCCGAATGTTCTGAACACTATTTGTTGTGTTTTTAGACAAGCATTAGGGATTTAATTTGCGCGTAAATCCGTAATAGAAAGCCGACATTAAAATACCAAATTTGCGATACTATTTCTTTAACAGCGCCCCGTTAATTCAACTTTGTGAATAACTTGAGTTTTCTAGTTGTGTTTTAAACGTAACCGGCTTAGGTACGTAATAACATTACATCTATATCAAGGATTTAAAAATGCCAGTTTTAAAGCGCGTTCTCATATTGTTTGCGATGCTGTTTGCTTTTGTTGTAACATCATTTGCGCAACCAAACAGTCTTTCCATCGCAATTACGTTCGGTCCTAATGCTGAAGTTCCAGACCCTCGTGCAGGATATAACGGTTGGATGTCCAATCAAACGGGTGTCACAGAAACATTGATGGGCATCGACTATGATCTCAATATCTATCCACGCGTTGCAGAAAGCATTGAACAAGTTGAACCAACACAATGGAAGGTGGTTCTTCGAGATGGCGTTAAGTTTCATGATGGTTCGGCGGTAACAGCATCTGCTGTTGTAGACGCAATTTCTGCAATTTCAGACGAAGCACACCCTGGGCACAACGCACGTGTGTCTAAATTGCTTGATCTAAAAAGCATTTCGGCTGATGGTGAAAAAGCGATTGTTTTTGAAACCAATGCACCAAATGCTGCTTTCCCATGGACATTATCTGAGCCAGGTATTGCAGTCCTGGGTCCAACATCGGATGAGTTTCCGATCAATGCGACTGGGCCATATGTCTTCAAAGAAGCCATTCCTGATCAGCTCTATCGTGCTGAGGCAAATTCAAATTATCGTTTGGGCACGCCCGGTTTAAAGGAAGTGCGTGTTGTTGTTTCAGGTGACCCTGCAACTGCAGCCCTTGCATTTGAAGCAGGTGAAGTTGACATGGTCATTAACTATCCAGAAGCCGATTATAAACGCATACAAGAAACTGGAGCCCTTGGTTTTTCCGCACCAACGGCACGTCTTTATTTTTATACTGTAAACGCTGCAAACGGCCCGATGGCGAATCCACTTATTCGCAAGGCAGTGTCTTTAGCAATTGATCGAAATGGTGTTGTTGACGCTGTTTTATCGGGTGTTGGCGGTGTTCCTGCCGGTACCATTTATCCAGCGGGTAAAGGCTGGGCAGCTGATATCTCGGCAACTTACGATCCAGTGAAAGCTGAAGAACTTCTCGCAGAAGCTGGCGCGGTAAAAGAAGGTGGCACATGGATGTTTGAAGGTGCGCCACTTGAAATTGACATCGTGACATATTCAAGTCGCGCAGCACTGCCGCCAACTGCGGAACTAACGCAGGCGTTTCTTCAAGCGATTGGTGTAAAAGCCAATGTGCGTGTGGGCGAATATGGTGCCAGTAACGACGCAATTGCAGCCGGTGAAGCTGATCTATTTCTGCAGGCTTGGGTCACAACTCCACAAGGTGATCCAGGTGCCGTGTTAGAAGCTCTGCTTAAATCCGACGGTGGTTCAAATGCAGGTAAATACGCCAATGCAGAGCTTGACCAATTGCTAGCTGATGGTCGAACTACATTTGAGACCGCTGGACGTAAAGCGATTTATGACAAAGTTCAGGAAATCGTTTCTGCCGAGACTGCAATGATCCCAGTATTCCATGTTGCACAGGTAAATGTTGCCAAAAAAGGGCTAACTGGCTACGCGGTACATCCAACGGAAACTTACTGGATTACACACGAGACAGCGTTACAAGAATGACACTTCAAGTATTTGACCTGAGTGCGATACGCTCAGGTCAAGCCATACTTCATCCGACGTCTTTGTCCATTGAGCTCGGCACACGTATCGGGCTTGTTGGTTCGTCGGGGTCGGGAAAATCAACTTTGGGCCATGCCATCGTTGATGCCCTGCGCGCGCAAAACAAACGTGTCGCTCATGTGCCTCAAAGCCCCGATGAAGCGCTTGACCCATTGCGTAGCTTCAAGTTTCATTGGCACGAAGCTGAACGCGCACTTGATCTTGCACATGACGTCTCAAAGCAAAGGACGTTGTTTTCTGCATTGAAGATTGAAGATGCCGATTTGCGGAAACGCCCTTGGAGTTGGAGCCGCGGCATGCAACAGCGCTTTGTTATTGCCATGGCGCTTATCGGAACACCCGATTTAATTGTTTTGGATGAACCGACATCTGCGCTTGATCCGATTGTTGCCGCTAAAACAATGGAGCTTTTACGAGACCATCTCGCCGATAAAGATGTGGCAATGCTGCTCATCACACATGACTTGGGTTTAGCAACTCAACACGTAGATCGATTGATCGTTCTTGATAAAGGTAAGGTAGTAGAGGATGCATCAACGCATGGCATCCTGGTGGCTCCCAAATCACCTGCCGCAAAATCTCTTTCAACCCATAGAAGTTGGTTATCTCTGCCGTGTTAAAACTTGAAAATGTTTCAGTAAAGCGCGGTAAGTCTATCGCATTGAAGGATGTGTCCTTTAAAGTAGATGCTGGTAAGACCATCGCTGTTGTTGGTGAAAGTGGAGCAGGAAAATCAACGCTCATAGCTTCCATACTCAATTTGGCAAGCCTCGCTTCTGGTAAAATTAGCTGGAATGATAAACCCGTTCGTAAAATTTCTCCGGCATTGGTTTCTCAGGAACCAAGAGCCGCATTTAATCCTGTAATGACGCTTAAACAGTCAGTCTTAGAACCCATCGTTGGTCAAAAGAAAACTTTGTTGCCGGACCGACTTAATCGTTTGTGCAAAGGCTTGGAATTACCAATTGACCTATTAGATCGCAAACCAAGTGGGGTTTCGATCGGACAGGCACAACGTGTGGGTATCATGCGTGCTTTAATTACGTCATCACCGCTTATACTGTTTGACGAACCGTTGTCTGCCCTTGATGCCGTTACCCAAAAGCATACTGCGCGCTTAATCTCAGATTTGCAAAAAGAAGAAGGGTTTGCAGCGATAATTGTTACCCATGATTTAGGTTATGCGGCAGCTTTTGCAGATGACATTATCGTATTGAAAACAGGTTGCGTTGAAGAATATTCAAGCGCTGAAGAGTTTATTCAATCTCCCAAGACCCAATATGGTCAAGATCTTCGCAATGCTGCATTTGCATTGGGAGCTTTGGAGAGGGCGTCATAATGAAGATAGTAATAGGATTGTTCTTGCGAGCTTCTGTGGTGCTCACAGGCATTGCATTAGCAACATTTGCTCTTTTATGGAATGCGCCAGGTGATCCAGCCTTGGCTATTGCACTTGCGCGTTATGATGCGATTGTAACGCCGGACCTCGTTAATGAAATTCGCGAGCAAGCAGGTTTTAATGCTGGTTTTTGGCCGGCATTTCAGGCTTGGTTTGGCCCCATATTGATGGGAGATTTTGGCAATTCTTCTGTCAATGGGCGACCCGTACTTCCTGATTTGATGTCATCTGTATCTTACACTTTCCCATTGGGGATTGCGGCTCTGGCAATTGGGATGGCTCTATCCTTACCACTTGCAATTCTATCAACTAAACGCCCTGGAGGTTGGTTAGATCGGTTTGCAATTGCTGTCGCATCTATTGGCAATGCAATCCCTGCATATTGGTTAGGATTGCTCCTTATATTATTGTTTGCTGTTCAGCTTGCTTGGCTTCCAGCGATGGGTGCACGCACACCTTCACATGCAATTCTTCCAGCTTTAACGCTTGGATTGGGTGTCGCTGCATCACTTACCCGGATTATTCGCTCAGGCATATTAGAAGCAAGAGGACAGAGTTTTTTGCCTGCCTTAAGCCGAAGAGGCGTTCCGCAAAACTCTATATCCAAAGATCATATCGCGCTTCATGCGGCGATACCGGTTGTGACGGTCTTTGGTCTGGAGCTTGCATTTCTGTTGGAAGGCTTAGTCATGGTTGAAGTCATTTTTGCAAGGCCTGGTCTGGGAAGTTTCCTCGTTGAAGCCATTGGAGCCCGTGATTTTCCTAAAGTTCAGGCAGCGGTACTCTTAACTGCGCTCATATTTGTTGTGGTCAATTTGCTGATTGATTTGTTTTATAAAGTCTTAGACCCGCGCATTGGAGACCATGATGCGTAGTGTGTTAGTTCTCGTAGTTTGTTTTGTTTTACTCGCAGTTCTCGGTCCATTATTTGCGCCCTATGATCCATCTGCTATCAATATACCCAAACGACTTCAGCCCCCCGGTGGTGAATGGCTATTGGGAACCGATGCACTCGGAAGAGATATCTTCTCTCGATTGTTACATGGTGCGCGTTGGTCTTTGGGATTGGCATTTGTCGTCTCTGTTATCGGATTGGTCGTCGGAACCAGCGTTGGCTTGATTGCAGCGATTGGTGGGAAGTTCGCTGATTGGATTACAATGCGAACCACAGATTCCTTCCTAGCCTTTCCAGAATTGGTGGCCGCCATTGTGATAGCGGGCTTTTTAGGGGCGGGAACCGGCAGCTTAATCTTCGCACTCAGCGTGACAGGTTGGATGCGATATGCACGTGTGGCCCGTGGCATTGGCCTATCTCTTAAAACTCGGGATTATGTCATCCAGGCCAAGCTTGCAGGACTATCCAACGTTTCAATTGCGCGCTGGCATTATTTGCCATCATTAATTCCATCCCTTACTGTTGTTTGGACCGGAATGTTCGCCCGTGCAATTTTAGGTATTTCAAGTCTGGGGTTTTTAGGTTTTGGGGTCCAGCCGCCACTCTCAGAATGGGGTGCTATGCTGCTCGATGCCCGCATCCATATGCGTTCAACCCCACTGCAAATGATTTGGCCGGGTTTGGCAGTACTCATTAGTGTTTTAGCGATTAATTTAACAGGCGATGCACTGCGCGATTCTCTAGCAAAGGATAATGCGAAATGAGTGGTATGAACCGTGCTGGTCTTGGTATCTCGCTCCGTGTTTTATCTGGCTTGCTCGCAGCTGGTATGTTTGTCTGCGTAAAGGCGGTGAGCAATGACATTCCCCTGGGTGAGATCGTATTTTTTCGTTCGTTTTTTGCAATCATTCCTCTGATTATATTTTTGTGGTGGCGCAAGGAGTTCCCACATGGACTAGCCACCAAAAGACCGTTTGATCATTTAATGAGATCGGGTTTTGGCGCGTTATCACTGTTTCTCGCGTTCGCTGCTATTTCCCGTTTGAATTTGGCCGAAGCCTTGCTGATTGCACAATTGTCTCCGGTAATAATGGCCGTTGCAGCTGTGATTATTCTAAGAGAACGCCTTACCATTTGGCGTGTGGGCGGATTAGCTCTCGGGTTTTCTGGCGTTATCACTTTGGTCGGGCCCGATTTGCTTGCAAATGCTCCCAATGAAATGCGTCTTGAAGGTTATGTTTTCGGCTTGTTGTCTGCTGCGCTAGCTGCCTTCGCCCTCATCATGGTGCGTAGCTTGAACAAAACCGAAAGCCCTGGCGCCATTGCGCTGTACTTTGTGATTGCTTCTATGACAATTGCGCTATTTACCATCCCGTGGGGCTGGGTCTTGCCGAGCGGATCAACACTGATATTCTTAGTAATGGCAGGTCTATTTGGCGGTTTTGCTCACATTACAATGACACTTGGTTTTAAATATGCTGAGGCGTCTCGACTTGCTCCGTTTGAATATTTGGCACTTCTTTGGCCACTGCTTGCGGATTTGTTGATTTTTAAGTTGCCCTTATCAACCACATTCCTTCTAGCTGCACCTCTGGTTCTGTCCGGCGCTGCGCTCGCCGCAATGGAGGGCAGTTGGGCGCAACGAAGAGTAAAGCAAATCTAGCTGTGAATGCGTTGGTTGTATGTTTGACCTCGATATCTAAGTTTTGTCACAAGGAAGAAGTTTTCCCTATCACAAAACCTCCGAAAATGAAGTATAATCTTGCGGAATTTGGATGGGCAGACCACGCTCCTTGTCACTCGCGGGGCAGGTAATTTATAAACTGGTTTATCAAAGTTGATAATAAGCTAATAGCGTCTGCTTAACATTCTATCTAATCAGAAAATTCAACTCGGCTGTCCCAATCGATTTCAGGCTGTTGAGCGATAATACCATGAGGATTATGGTCCCCGTCATTCACATAATAACCAAAACGGATTTCATCAAAATCTACTGTTTGTCTAATTCCCGGCATTTGAAAAATTTGGCGTGTAAATCGCCAAAGTCGGGGGTAATCCGTTAGTCGTTTTCTGGTGCATCGAAAATGTGTTGAATAGACTGTATCAAATCGAACCAAGGTAGCAAATAGCCTAATATCAGCAAGTGTCAAGTTGCTGCCAAATAGAAATACTCTTCCATCCAGTCGACCCTCTAGTAAGTCGAGTGTATGGAAAACTAGATCGACAGCGTTATCGTATTCGGTTTGCTCTTGAGACTTACCGGCGCGATATACTGCATTTGAAAGACCGTCAAATATATCTTGTGTGAGAACGTCGATTTCATCGCTCAGATGTTCGGGACGAAGGTTTTTTGACGAACTGATGCTATTAAAAGCAAGAATAATGTCATTCGACGAGTTGGATAGTATTTTTTTTCGTTTTGCGTCCCACAAAATCGGAACTGTTGAACGCCCTGTGTAATCAGACAGTGTTGATGTGTAAAATTGGTGTAAATGTTCGAAATTAGTGCGATTTTTAAGTGGACCACTTGCGAGAAGTGCGTAGCCTTCACGTCTCTTTCCTCCGGCCCATTGGATCTGTATTGCATCTTGTAATTTGGTAAGGACGAGTGCGATGACTGCACCATGTGACCAGGGGCAACTGGCTGAGGCGACCAGAAAAAATCAGTTATGCTCGTCTCTTAGCTTTTTAAGTGTATCATCATTGAAAGATGTGGGAAGTGCGCTTTGCTCTCGCCGGTATGCACCATCGACCATTGACTGATCCGCTTTGTTATCCCACTTTCCATTAATCAACATGCCCATTGGCGAACTCCCTGTCGAATCCTCTATTATTAAGAGGCTCTCTCGTATAGCAGTATCCGTAAGTAAGAATTGGATTATATTCACTTAGCGGGTCCATGATTGTTTTTCCAAGACGATTGCCGCACATTTTGATTTAACACGATTAGGTGCTCATTAAAAAGTGAACGCAATATTTTTCAACCTTCCTGCCAATGAGTTCAGCGAAGCGACCTCAAAAGCGCGAGCACTTCGCTTAATGTATGTATCTGAAATCATGTCTCACAAGAGTTTCGGTTAATTGGTACGGTTTTGAATCAATGTGAAACGCTCAGATCCGAAGCGATTAACTTGGCCATTTCTGATGGTGGCGGTCAATCACAAATTCATGAGTATGCTTTATTTCACTGTGGCTGTGCGGATGACTGTGCGGTTCGGGTCCTTCCCAGCCTTCATGTGCATGCTGGTGATGTTCATCATGTGTATGTAGATGCAAATGACTGGTCTTTGAATGGACGTGTTCCATGTAAGTTTTATCGTTCTCTGGCCAGAGGAAATAGGCAAGCAGTGTGGAAAACATGACGAGCCCAAATAGAACACTGAACGCAACTTCAATGTCATAAGTGCTGCTAAGCCATCCTGCTAATGGATATGTTATCAGCCAACAGGCATGTGATAGAGCAAATTGAGCAGCAAAATATGCTGGGCGATCTTCCTGGGCAGCTGACCTTTGCAAAAGGCGACCACTAATAACAAGAATAGATGAAAATCCGACACCAATTAGAAACCATAACCCAGCCATTATTAAGAAACCGGGTAGTTTGATTCCAATGGCTAATGATAACCCCATTATGAACCCAGCTGAGAGTGCAACTGGTTTGTCGTTCAAGCGTTGGAGTAACTTTGGTAAAAATAGTGCAGCCACCATAGATCCAGACCCAAATGCGGCTAATAACAAGGCTGTCCATTCATCGCTCAATTCCAGGAAAGATCTGACATAAACAACTGTATTTACAATCACCATCGAACCCGCGGCTGCAACTGCCATAGACATTGTGAGGAGTCCTCGAAGACGAGGTGTCGCGAGATAAGCGCGCAAACCAAATGTCGTGCGATCAAACCAACCCTTATCATCTGAAGCCGGTTTGACCTCCGGTAAATATGTCGCCGATACAAGTAAAGCTGATATCAAAAAAGCAATCGTATTACCGATAAACAAGCCATTAAAACTCATTAAAAGCAGCGCTAATCCGGCTAGGGCTGGGCTTAAAAGACTTTCAATATCGTATGCCAGCCTAGACAGAGATAAAGCCTGAGTATAGTCATTCTCGTCCTCTAGAATATCTGGTATGGTTGCTTGAAAAACGGGGGTGAATCCTGCTGAACATGCTTGTAATAGGAAGATCAATAGATAGATCTGCCATACCTGCGTTACAAAAGGTAAGCATAATACAAAAATAGCCCGCAAAATATCTAGCGCGATAAGAAACACTCGTCTTTGCACGAATTGTGCCACGCTAGCAGCTATTGGAGCAAGCATTACATAAGCAATCATTTTTATTGCTAATGCTGTGCCTAAAACTTTGCCAGCATCATCTCCTGCAAGTTGGTAGGCAAGCAAAGACAAAGCAACTGTTGTTAAGCCAGTGCCCAGAAGCGCAATCACTTGCGCTGAAAACAAGCGGGTAAAATCTTTATTTTTAAATGGGCTCAACATCCGGATATTTAGACACGAAAATTAGCTTGTGACAAGAAACACGGAAGATGTCTTTAGTCGAAACAAATTACTCAACTTATCCTCAGAATTAGACTAGTTGTTTAAATCTGTATCTAGTTTGGCCAAGGGGAATTTAGCCAATTCAGGACTTAGAAGTAGGATGGACATTTTAGCAGATTCGTCGCGCATCGTGTTCCCTAAAATTAGAAGACCCTGGAGAAAATGAAGTCGATCATTTTCTAACTCACGATTCAAATCTTTGACTTTGGTGAAGTAATATAAAAATGTTCAAGGTCTTCAATTCAGAGTTAAAACGCAAAGCAGCCCTGAAAAAAATTCTGCATTTATATTTTGTATGGATTGTAGCTGTTAGATATAATGAAGATTTTGAATTATTAAATTTCATCAAAGCCCTTGAGCAATTAATTTTCTTTACGTAAAAAATTAAACTTGACTTTTATACTCATGTTTGTTTTTTTACTTAAAACTTGATTATCAAATTCAAGTTTAAGTTTAACTTAAAACGCGAATTGGAGGTTGCAATGGACATGGATATTTTCCGCTCAAAATTAGGCAGAATAATTCCGCTTATGTTGTCAACTTTTATGGCCATATCAGTCATAGAAGCGTCAGCTAGAGAATCTGGGACGAAATTGATGCCGGATATATCGACCAAATTCATTGATGACCAGATTTGATCGTAACCGAGCTGCCAGCGTTACATTAATAATCGTTTTCAAAGAATTGTTGCATTGTAATATTTGCAAGCTGTTCCTTTCGGCCGAGTATCCAGACCTCGTTCCGAATGAAACAAAGTGAAGACTTCTTGAGAAGTCTTGTATCCTATAAGCAAACGGTTTTTTCTGGGCTGCCCCCCAATTACGGCCGACATTGCAATGCAGCACTGCCGATCTGCAGGCCATATGCAGATCGGCACTTATTCTAAGCATAGGTATTCTACCAAATGAAATGCCTATATGCCCATGAGCGCCTTATTGGTCCGCAGAGAGCGAGAATATATGGAAGGTGAAGCATATCACAGTCTCGAGTTAAGATGCATTTTCCGATTGGGAGTTCTCATCAACACAAACTCACTCCATGTAAACAGGTAAGAAAACATGAACGAAACACAGTCTGAAACTGCGTCCGAAATCCGTGAATTTTGCGCAAATAATACCAAAATGCGCGAACGCGACATCGCAAACATGCTCAATATCAAAGAAGCTCAATTGATCGCTGCGCATGTCGGCTATGGAGCCACCCGCTTGAATTGTGCCATGGACGAAATATTTTCAGGTTTAGCAAATGTGGGTGAGGTTCTCGCGTTAACCCGCAATGATGCAGCAGTGCACGAAAAAACTGGGATTTATGACGCTTACCATGGCGGTAAATTTGCCTCGATGGTGTCCAATGCACAAATTGATCTACGCTTGTTTCGTCGTCATTTTG
>JAEPMD010000056.1 GCA_017644105.1 Rhizobiaceae bacterium
ACATAGCAGTTCTCCTGTGTTCGGCACATAGTGCCACTGACAGGTCAAAATTTCACTTAAATCTCTTGTTCAAAATTGCCGAGCCACTTCTATATAGCCTGGTTTTGATTATGTTTATTGATTGCGTCCTGAACTTGTTCAAAATATTCAAAATTGCCGTCATTCAGAATATAGGCGCAATCGCAGAACTTTCTTAAGGTGCCCTCACTATGTGAAATCATGACAATATTCGCGTTCTCCAATTTATCTTGGAACACTTTTTCACATTTCTTTTTAAATCTCGCATCTCCAACGGCTGTTATTTCATCAACAAGGTAGTAACCAAAATCGATCGCCATGCTTAATCCAAACGCCAGCCGCGCTCTCATACCACTTGAATAAGTTCGAATGGGAAGATTTATAGATGGACCTAGTTCAGAAAAATCCATGACGTAATCTATAATTTTTTCTGTATCTTCACCATAAATCCTAGCCACAAATCGCGCGTTTTCTATTCCGGTCATCTCGGGCCCAAATCCGCCCCCAAATCCCAATGGCCAAGATACTTTAGTATGACGAACGATTCTTCCTGCTGTCGGAGCTTCCGCGCCAGCGATTAATCTCATAAGAGTAGATTTGCCTGCACCATTATGGCCCAAAATTGCAACATTCTTATTTGCGGGAAATTGCACTGTTAGTTTGCTTAAAACTACTTTTTCAACCCCACCCAGATTATAGACTTTTCTAACGTTTCTAAATTCTATCAAAGCTTCGCCTAAATAATATGTTTTCGATAAAGACGTTCCCCACCAAAACCTAAAAGCAATAAGATCCCAATACAAAGAAATAGATAGCCTTTATCTAAAACTACACTTTCATAATTTGGATAATAACCCTCTCTAAACCATTCGATTACATGAAGCACTGGATTCCAAGAAAGCCAATATCGAATTTCTGAAGAGAACATCGTTGGTATAAAAAATATACCCGAAATAAAGAACAGTGGTCTCGATATTATCCCCTCAATTTGAGGCCATGTCGACCATAGTGCTTTTATCACAGCATTGATCATGCCAGCACCAATTCCAAGCATACTCAAGGCAACAATAGCAAGAGTACTTTCGTGGATATGACTTGGAAACTCTGAGAGGCCAATTAAAATTAAGGCAGAGAAGAAGACAAACAAAACCAAACAATAAGTGGCAAATACTAAAATACACCTGGCATAAACTGGATCAAGGTTCTTGACCAAGGGATAAGCATATAGGCCCCGGTTTTGATCAAAGACTTTCATCAGAGATTTAGCATATTTTTGATACATTTCAAATGGCAACATACCTGTGGCATAGAACAATACGAAACTGGAACCAATTGGAGGATGCCTGCTAATTGTAGAAAATATGATTGCAAGAGCGGCAACGCCAAAGACTGGGTTTGCAATTGCCCATAAATATCCTAGTTGCGCAGTCCCAAAAGCAACACGCGTTTCTCGAAGAACAAGCGCTAAAATGACCCTAAGTTGAACAACAAGCGGATTTTCGTCATCCATCGGCAAATGCATAGAATTACCTACCAATAATCTTCATCGCAAATGATCTCTAATTGAATAAACTAATAACGCTCCGATGCCCCAGATAATGAAAGAAAATAAAAGTACAAGAAAAGAATTTAACAAACGATGAGGATACTTGGCGTCCTCTGGAACCTGCGGATGTTTAAAAATAGCAAGAAATCTCTGCTGTCGATCAGCTTCAGCTCTTGCTCGTTCAAGTGAAGATAGTGCGACAGTATAGGCCTGCTGGGCGAATTCTTGTTCAACTTTCAGCTCTTCGAAACCTGCAAGTAATCCTGAAAGATTACTAGCGTTGTTTGCTTCCGATAGCTCAAACCCGCCAACCTCCGCCTTTTTTTCATGCAACGACTTTTGCAACGAAGCGATCTGGTCCCTCAGTGGTTGAACTCTTGGGGAATTCTCTGAAGCACTAGCAAGCAAAGTCGCAAGTTGGGAGCGAACTGTTATAAGTTCATTCTCTAATCTAGTGACAATTTCAAGCTGAGCAGCAGCGGTCGCACTTGGGTCAACCGCACTAGATTGGGCTCTGAATTCTCTTAGTTTTTCACGTAGCCCCTTCAGTCTCAATTCAGCTGATGTAACTTCCCTTTTTGCAAATTTTACTGCATCACTCCTAGCATCTGCCGACAGCCTGTTTATCAGTTCCTGCGAATAATGAAGTACTAAATCTGCGATTGTTTTTGCATCTTCAACGGAAAATGCCTGTACTTCAAAATTTATAATTTCTGAAGAATTATCGTAAGAGGCTGATATCATCCAATGCCAATGATCAACCAAATCTTCAACGGGCATATTAGGAGCCAAACGATAAAACCAATCGATATTACTATTTCCAAAGGCTTCCTCTAGAGGAAAATCCGCACTTAGTCTTTCTACCAGTTCTCTGCTTTCCAGATATTCAAGTATTATATAGGAATCTGTTGTCGTTGAACCAACGCTTGCAAGTCCAGTCAATGTTCCGAGAATGTCGGATCCTGCCGCGCCCGCATCCATGCTTCTTACAGAAAAGCCCGCGCTAGCTGTATAGCGATCACTCGCAATAAAAGTGAAGTACAAGGCGCCCAATATGGTTGGTATAAGAACGCACATCACGAATGAAATTGCTAACAAATTTCTACGAAAGTCTCGTGTTGTTCTTCTACGAACAGGATTATTTTCACTTTGAATTGGTTTGCCATGAATGGTTATAACCGGCGTCTCTTTAACTTGCGCAGGTTTATCAGCTGGCTTTTGTGCTGGAGTTGGCTTAAGGCCGGCATTTCCATTAGCGACTTGTTTGTTAGTATCTTTTTCAGACATCTTTGCCTCAAACTCCTGTCCAGGATAACCAGCATATCAACATATAATTTAGCCATTTTCGCGGCGATATCAAGTTAATGGAAATTCGTAAAAAACTAACTAAGTTTAACAGATTGGCATTAGTGGTATTGAATCAGAATTAAAGATGGATTCATTTAGGTCGACTTATCATACAATTTTTCACCAATATGTCTCGCCGCCTCAACCAGGCCCTCTTTATTATATAGAGTTCCGCGCACCTGAATACTATTAGAAAGTGCAATTTGCAATAACTTCAGTAGACTTTGGTCTGGTTGAATTCCGGAGCTCCAAAATTCATCTATAGAACCCTGAAAGGTAAGACCTTTGATACTATATATTGTTTGTGCAACGGTGCAAGTTGGGCATTTTGCACTCAAAGCTTCAAAACCGGCGGAACTATTGACGGTAATAAATCCAGCGGCGTCTTTACATAGCGTGGAAATAGGAACATTTTTAACGATACGAATACGATCTTCAATTTGGAATTTGCCAGCCAGTTCTTCAATATCTTTTTTAATTTTTCGCTGACGAAATTCATGAGGGTGAGGTTTAAAAATGAGATATGAGTCAGCTTCAGCGTTAGCTGCAAATGATTGGATTACATATTCAATACATTCGAAAACCGAGTTAAATGGGGAGTTTTCCCGTAACTGGAAATCCCCTTCAAGCTGCAGCCCCATGATGTAATATGGCTTGTCTTTTGGGAGCTGCGCGACATCATACTGCTTGGAAATTTTAGCTTGTAATTTGGAAATAAGCCAGCCTGAATAAACAATCCATGGTGATTGGGATCTATGCGTCTTGAAATGCGGAAATTTGCGTGTGTATATCAGGTTAAAGAAGGTCCACCGCAATTCTTGGTAAATAATTAACCACTGATTATCCGGATAAACAGGTGTAAGGTCCAGCTCGGTCTTGGACCCGCAGATACTTTCGATCTCATCCAGAGTTCGTGGGAATAAAGACATCATTGAAGTGCCCCAAGGTTCGATTGTGATCCAATCTGGTCTTAGATAACCTAATTCCGTTACAAACACCTTTGCTGAATGATCCATTGCCCATTGTATAGCTGGCTTATGGTAAGGTCTGCGATCTCCGTGAAGTAGAATATGAGTTACTCCAAGTTTTCGTGCCGTTTGGGATAGAAACTCAGGCCAATCTTCAAGTTTTCCATCAAAATTTATGGCGCCTTTGTGGTGCCAATCCATAATGTCATTTCCACAGATGTTTATTTTGTGAACTTTTACGCCCCTTGAAATTAGGTAATTACCGATTTCAGAGTAAAGCGAAGAGAGAGGTCCCTGTAGTATCAAATATACCGCTTTTGGGTTTGGGCTATCTTTATTCAAATGGGAGGTTCCATTTGATCAAATGTGATTGGTACTCCAATTTCACGAGCTTTTTTAAGCCTTGGTGGTGGGGATATAAATGTTCCATGACTATTCACATTGTCTGCCAAGATGCGATCAACAATATTCTTTGCTGCAGTGCTTTTACCAACCTTTGTGAAGAAATTTCCTTTTAATTGCACGCTGGCTACCATTAGGTTCATAAAGTCTTTCACAAGATTTTCGTCTGGTTTGAGCGGGGTTTTCCAAAATTCATGTAAAGGACGGTGATCAGTCATTCCGTGGACATCAAATATTGCTATACCAAGAACTTTTGTTGGTATGCCCATTTGCAGTGCGGCGATACCAGTAGTGCTATTGATCAAAACGTTGCCATTTGAATATAGTAAGAGTTTATCTAGATTCCCTCCATCGATAACCTGCACGCGATCCAAACAACGATGTTCCTGCGCAATTGCTTTAATGTTTTTGGGCCAGTTTTCAATATTATTATCGAGTGGATGGAGTTTGAACACTAATTTTGCATTTTTGGGCGCGTGCTCGCTAAACGAAGATAGAACTTCAATTACCATTTGTTTTATGTGCGTATAAGGTGATGCGCGTCTAATTTGGTAATCGGCTTGTAATTGCAGCGGTACAACAAAATATTCATCTTTACTTTTAATGAGATTATTAATCACATCATCTGCAATCTTGTTGTTTTTTTTCGAACGCAAAAGGCGAGGCACGTAACATGGATATTCAATAAATGGGTGGTAAAATCGATCTCTTTGATAATGTGGATATAAGTAAGGAAACAACAGAGGTGCCATGTTATAAAACACCTCGTTGATTGCCTCGATATAAAAAGGATACGGATAATTACCCTCAGGCCAGTCACATTTGATATTTTTTGCAAGTTCACGTATTAATTCTGGATCATCTGGAAAGTGAGAAAATACACCCATTCCACCTTTTTCGAGCGTAATCCAGTCCGGTCGGAGATAACCAAATTCATATGTGAAAACGTTTATTCCTTGCGAATAAGCAATTGCTCTTGCGATACGGTGATAGGGTCGCTGATCGGCGTAGTAGATAATGTCTGTGATCCCGTGCTTTTCAATATATTTACTCAGATATATTTGCCAATTGGATACCTTACCCCAATAGTTGTCGGCACCAAGTCCACAGCGATAGATCCAATCCGTTATTGAAAAGTTTATTATTTTGCTCGTGTGCCCATGCGTTGAAAATTCCTTCACCAAAGAACGAGTAAATTGAGACGGGTGGCCCTGTAAAAAGAGAAATACTCGTTTTGACATCGAAATTCCCGGAATTAAACAATTCTTATAAGGCTTGTTAATGCACAATATCTGGTGAGAAACAAATTTGCCAAGTTACAAAGATGTAACTACAAGCTCGATCCTAGTCTGGCGACACCCGTTACCCCAGTTAATATGCCAATGAATTTTCGTAGTTCTGAGCTGAATGAGTTTGCGACGTAAATGATATCTTTGTCACGAACTTCAAATGACTGGCCGAAGAAGAATGACTTGCCCTTGCGTAAGTTCAACCTATAAATCACAGGTGCTTTGGGAAGTTGGTATCCATCCTCCAACAATCCAAGTTCGGCAAGCAATTTTGAGTCTTCATATCTGAATACAAATAAACCCTCAGGGTTTGCTTGATTATCATTAAGGCCGCCAATTCGACTGATCGCTTCCACTAATGAGACATCTCCTGTCTCAATTGGGTATTCTCCTACTTTTGGCACAGCTCCGAACGCAGTAAATGTGTATGGGTCATGATTTAGGAAAATTTGATCATCAGCACGAACAAATACATTTTCTTGAGGGTTTTCGTAGACATATTTCAAAAGTTGAGTGCTTCGCACCGAGCCACGTACAATCGTAATCTGTGTCTCTCCAGTTGGATTGGATGCGCCGCCGGCTTTTGCAACAACATCTAGAAGTTTATCACCCCTAATCGATATTGGAAAACGTCCCGGTGACTTAACATCACCGCTGACAGCAACTTGGCTGCTGGCGTTCTCGGTTATCGAAACAACAACTTGCGGGTTAACAGCTTGACCCTGAAGCTGACTTTGTACAGCCCAACGCAATTCCTGAATTGTCCGTCCTTTGGCAGTTATATATCCGATATAAGGTACTGGTATTTTCCCACTTTCTTCAATTTGGAAAGGTCCAAGCTCAGTTTTATTTCCAGTAGCGGAATTCGCAAATAAGCCCTGTTCACTAGGCTCCCAAACTACAATCGATATAACATCGCCAACACCAATTACGCTTTTTGGTTTCCAACGAGCTTTGCCAAATCTGGTCTCGAAACCAGATCTTTGATGACCGATAATTGCAGGCAATGTTGATTCATCAATCGAAATCAAAGTCATATCGAATTCTGTAGAATCTGATTCTTTTATTTCGGAAAGGAGTTCACTAGAAAGTGGTCCTGTTGACGAGCAAGACGCAAGTCCAGCAACTAATATAACAAGAATTAGCCCGCGGAAGATTAGCCAAGGGAGGCTAAACGCAAAACCCAAGATTGATATTTTGTCCATTAAACGATTTTGCAAACTTTAACTCCAACACGCGAGATAACTAACTCTCCGATTTGATGCTTTCATTATATTCTAAACTATCCAAATGCAAGCTCAAATGAATTCAACACTTACAGCATATAGTGGAATAATTAAAGAAATGGATACAATGTCCTCTGTGTGGATCGAAAAGTCTGCCAACAAGAAATCAAACTCACATTATTTCTTCGTTACGAAATTAAAAGGCTTGTTTGTGTGTTTTCGCAGCCAGATGGGTAAAAGACGCCCAAGTTTTATCAATGTGAGGAGCGAAAATGGGAAGGAGTAAAATATCCATCCGCGACTAAGTGCCCGCTTTATCCGCTTCGCAGTTTGTTCCGCACTTATTTCGAACGGCCTAAAACTATCAATGGATGAGTTCATGGCTGTCGCAACATAACCTGGGCAGATAGTATGAACCTTTACATTAAATGGTGCCAACGCCGCATAAAGTGCTTCGCCGTACGCAACCAACCCAGCTTTAGAGGCGCTGTAACCCTGCACATCCGAAATCGGTTGTAGAGCTGCCATTGAACCTATGAGTACAATTTTACCACACTGACGTTCCTTCATGCGGTTTCCCGCCGCGCTTGCGGCGTAGATACTACCACACAAATTTGTACTAATTTGTTCCATTGTTCTATCAATTGGTTCGATTGGATTGTCCTTATCGCTAGTTCTCATAATACCGGCGCAAGAAAATATCAGATCGATCTGGTTTTTATTGTCAATTTTGCAAAACCACTCTTCAACGGAACGCATTTCTGTAATATCCAGAATGTGATATTCAACATCTGCACCTAACGCTTTACATTTGTTAGAGACGGATTGAAGTCTGCCCTCATCACGAGCTGAGAGATAAAGTTTGACGTCTGGCGCTGCATACTCTTGCGCAATCGCCGCGCCAATCCCAGAACTCGCTCCGGTGATTGCTATGTTTTGAATACGCATATACATTTCCTATCGTCATTGTTAAAAATACTTTTAGGCATCTGACTTTAGATACTTCAAAAGTAGATCTATCAGCAACCAGCTACAATAGCATCATCAAAGGTTTTATAGATATGAAGATAGCAATTGTTGGAGCCGGAATATCAGGGCTTGCGGTTGGGTATTGGTTGCAGAGAGAAAATTATGAAATTGTTGTTTATGAAACAAGTTCAGTTCCGGGCGGTCGAACAAGAACAGAGCGCCGCCCAAATTCAGAAGATATTGTTGATGTAGGAACGCAGTATTTTCATAGTAATTATAAACGAACTTTGTCACTGGTTAGAGAATTTGGTTTAGAGGCTGAAATTCAGAAGGTCCGGGGTAAAACGAGATTTTTCGATGATCGGGTTAATACGGGTTCGTTTGTGACAGGTCACAGAGTGCCATACATATCTGCAGGGTCGTTTTGGGATAACTTAAAAATGAGCATGTCCGGTCTTTGGATGTTATTGAAACATCCAATTGACCCTTACGCTGTTTTAAAAACACCGAAGATAGATAGCTTATGTGCCGGTAAAGTAATTAAGAATCAATTTGATTGGGAATTTAACGTTCGGGCTCTAATGACTGCTGGTGCGCTTATCGAACCTGACCCTAAAGATGTATCGTTATTACATGTAATCAGGTTGATGAGGATAATTGTTATGACAGATTATCTGACGTTAAATGGAGGTCTGTCTACATTACATGAAAAAATGGCGCGCCAACTTAACGTTGAGTACAATACTCGGGTGGCGGGAATCCTGGAATCAAATCAAAAAGTAGTAGGATTAAAATTAGAAAGCGGAGAGATTATCGACGCGGATAAAGTTGTTATAGCTACTCCACCGTCGAGTGCGGCTGACTTGTTGCCAGCGGATTGGTCGGATGAAAAATCTTTTTTAACTCAGATTGAACATCCTTCAGCGATCATCGTGACGTTATTTTTAACTCAACCATTAGAAAATGATGTTTGGTCCTATGTCTTTCGACCTAGTGAAAGAAACCTAGTTAGCTTCTGCGTTGATGCCTCAAATAAGAACTCAAACATGGTACCAAGTGGGAAGGCAGCTCTTCAGGCTTGGATTTGTCATCCGGCTTCCCAACAGGCATTTAATCAAACTGATCAACAATTAGTTCAGTCAGTAATCAAAGAGCTTTCCAAGGAATTGGTTGACATTGGACAAGCGGTCGAAAGTTCTCATGTCCATCGGGTATCGAATGCGATACCACAAATGTCCATTGGCCATAATAAACGTACTAACACTTTTCTGGAATTGATGGACAGACGTTCTGGTGTTGAATTGTGCGGAGATTACTTTTCCGGCGGTTACGTTGAATGTGCTCTTTGGAGCGTGGAAAGAGCCGTCAACAATATCAAGCGCAGTAATTTAGCGAAATCTTAAATATCAGGCTGTTTAGGGAATATTTTCATTTTCTACCATGACCAAATTAACTGTCTTATGATGAAGGAAGACTTGGTGTTGTTGTACTTTAAATATTTAACTTATTGAAGACATTCAGGAATTCGCGTATAGTTTTTAATTGTACGGTTTTGCATTTTTGTTAAGATTAAACTCATGATTGAGCTGAATTGAAATCTTGTTTGGATAGGTAATGGATAAATGGAATTAACCGATAAGACGATTGTGCCGCGCAATATCACGTTTGGTATATCAAACAGTCCAACTAGACACTGGGCTGGTGGCGATGCCATGAAAACATCAATGATTGATTGCCTATCTATTTTCTTGCCTGAAGGTGAGCGTTTTTTTATCCGATCTCTCAAACATTATCTCCCTCAAATTCGGAATGAAGAAGTGCGTAATGAAATTAGAGGTTACTCAGTTCAAGAGGCATTTCATACGCGAGAGCACGAGGATTACAACCGTGCTTTAACCGATTTAGGATATGATGTCGTTGGCATGGAAGCCCAAATTAAGCAGACATTGAGAAATGATAATGATGCCGTCATAAATTTAGCAATTACATGTGCCATTGAGCATTTGACGATGAGTTTTTCGATGGTAACTCTTGCCAATCCGGAGATTTTGGAGGGTGCTCCTGCTCCCTATAAAAGACTTTGGATTTGGCATGCAGTCGAGGAATTAGAACACAGTGCAGTTTCACTGGATGTGTTTGATGAAGTGACCGCGCATTGGCCTAGTTGGAAGCGTTATGGACTACGCATTTCAACATTCAATGTTGTATTGTTTAAGATGTCCAAGATGCAATTACGGAACATGGCAAAATATGCGGAAGCAGATGGAGAAGTGATAGATTGGCGTTTCCAAATACGAGCTTTATGGGCGGTTTATGTTAATCCGGGTTTTATGCGGTTGGGTTTTGTAAATATCATCAAGTATTTTCTTCCTGGTTACAGGCCAAAAGTTAAGTCTTTTGCGCATTTGCTGAAGTTCGGTCGGGCTTTTATTGGCCGTGAAATTCCTGAACTTGCGCATGATTCTGTTCCATTATCGAGCAAGTAAAGCATGAAAAACGTACTTTTTTCTGCCATTTTGGCATCAGCGACCAAAGGTTCCTTTCCGGCAACGCGAAAGTGGGTTTGGAGACAAATTTACAACTTGATGTCCGCTTTTTGGAATGACTCTGATTGGCGGTTTATGAATTACGGTTACATGCCAAATGACACGCCACAGTTTTTTTTAGAATTAGAAGATGAAAAAGATCGAGCTTTTATTGGTCTTTACCAACAGGCAGTTGACGGCCTGGACTTAGATGGTAAGCGAGTGCTTGAGGTTGGTTGTGGGCGAGGTGGAGGCGCATCGTATATCTCTCGTTATTATGCCCCCAAGGAAATGGTTGGGATAGATTATTCTCCTAAAACAGTTCAAATAGCTAAAAAACTGAACAAAGTTGGCAATGATCTAGTTTTTCAGATTGGTGATGCAGAGAACCTTCCGTTTGAAAATGATGCATTTGATATAATTCTAAATATAGAATCTTCTCATTGTTATGCAAATATGGATGCATTTGTGCGGGAAGTAGAACGCACTTTGAAACCAGGTGGGCTCTTTTCTTGGGCAGATCTACGCGGTCCGAGTATGATGGAGAATACTGATGCTGCATTTTCAACCACAAAACTGACTATTCTTTCAGAAAAGTCCTTGGCTGAAGGTGTCGTACCAGCTTTGGATCATACAAGCGAAAGCAAAACCGACATAATAAAACGGTTTCCAATGTTTAAGAGATTCATGAACGAATTTGCGGCAACAAAAGGAACACGGCTTTATAATGGCATTAAATCTGGCAAAGTGCTTTATTTAGCAAGACGGTATCAAAAATAAGTTACATGCTATCTAGCGCTTGATTCACGGTTAAAATGATAATCGAATGCCAATTTTTCAAGGCATTTGTCTTCTGAATATAAAGCAAGTTCTTTAGCAGATATTGGCCCCAAGATATGCAACATGAGATCTGTATTCACTCTATTATCGTGGTAAAGAACGTATTGCCGATGCGTATAGTAGAAGGATCTCATCATGTTCCAAAAACGTTGAGTTTTCATTGAAGCCTTGAAGTTTACCTTAGTTATTTTATATCCACCATTTGCTGTAGGTAAATCCAAGTTATGAAAGAGGTCTGCAGGGTAAAGGGAGATTACGTCAAATTTGAAATACATCTCGTGCCAAAAGAGTTCGTTTTTCTGGGCCAGTTGCGCAATTATTCTTTTAATTACGCCAGCACGATCGATAAGGGCGACACTTAATAAGTGGGAACCAAGTAAGAGGAAAGTTACCTTCTTTTTATCTACTAAGTTTTTGCTATTTTGGAGAGCAGCGGATAACGACAGAGCCGCCCATGAAGCTCCGAAACTATGGCCAACAATAGTGATTTCATCATATTCTTGCGCGCCAACTTCATAAGATAAAATTTCACTAAATTCACTAACACACTTGGTAATGTCATAATTATTCCCGCGCGCAATGTCATACGAAAAGCCCCATAAGGCAAGTGCTAAAGTATATCTCAAATATTTCCCTGGCCAGCGACAGAGCAGAAAGAAAAACAAAACACCTGTGAGAAACTTCGGAGCAGGATTAACTGGCAACTCAAATAGTGTACGAAATAGATAATCTGTTGCGAAGTATGAAACACCACCAAAGAAGATCGATACGGCAAGTGGGTATAAAAAAAACACCCAGAATAAAATCGTCAATCTTACATACTTTATAAAAGTCCCATCAAATAGGAGAGTTAGATATTTTAAAAAGTTTTTGACCAACAAATAGGGATTTGAATCCACTTGATATTTTCCTACGATCTCACCAAATCCAAGCTGAACAATACGTGCTGATATCTTCCAGTTTTCTCCTGCTGCATCCAATTGGCACACGGAATGAGGCTTATTTTGGTGAGAAGTGGTTTCCAGGACTTTTGTTTCAATTCCCCAAAGCTGCTTAGCTTTGTCGATAGAATATAAAATTCGACCAAGCAGTCGCTGGTTCGAGCTTGGTTCAAACCCTGAGAAATTTAATATTAACCTGCTCTGCACGTGAGGCATCTTGCTCTTTGATTGTGGATACAATTTATTATCGGCTCGATCTGCGGTTAATTGTTTACTTCCCAATAGTTAGATAAATTCTACTTTAAGGTGGAGGAGTTTCTGGGCATCAAGTCAAATCCACATTATAGTAGTTATCGCAATCCATGAAAATGTTCAATATGGGCTAAAATTTAGAATGTTTATAAAGTATTTAACATTGCTTGTAAGGCATTACTTTTAGAAGCGCTGTACAAATCAACAATAATCTGCAGAGATCAATTGAACCGTCATCGCGCCTTTATTATTCTGAACACTTTCCCACAACCAAATTAGTTGAAACCTTAAATCAACCGATTGAATTGAAACCAAACACTATACCAATAGCATTCTACGCCCCGTTCATACATTTACGCCACCAGTACCGTGTGAGCAGTTTGGATTAATGTAGCCTGATAATGGCCCTTAAAACGCCATAAACACCACCACAAATTTTCTTAAAACAAAGAAGCGAAATTTATGTTCACATCATTAACCATGATTTAGATTTTTGTTCCCGGCCTGTTCTTTTGCATTGCCGTGGCTGGTGTTCCAGGTTATCTTCTTTTGGTCGGTGAGCGAACAGTGCTTTCAGACATAAATCGGCCTCCGAAAGTGCTGTAACACTTATCGAAGGCCTGACCGAAACACCTACGGTAATAGGAGCACGGCTATGAGATTCTTTACACCAGATTCCCCATAGGGAATATCCCGTTTTTTGTTTTGACGTTGTTTTTCGATAGATGCTGTATACGCACGCAGGGCATTTCGCTTAGTGCACTTGTATAACTGTCTTTCGCTGAACGTCTCAACGCAAAATTATCTCAATAATTAAATTTGAAACAAGCAACCTACATGGTGAGCTAAGTTTGATGTGTGCCGTATTTTTTCGGACAGCACATTTTTTGAATGCTACCCAGCCGGATTGATCGGCGAAGCCATGTCGGGGTTGCTTAATATTAATGGATTTCCCTATGAATAATACAAAACCAAACTGCAATCTTCATTCTGATAATGTACCTGTACTTGATCTTGACCTGATCCGCCCCGACTTAGAAATTATGGCCAAGGAAACAGTCGATAAAACACTTGCGCAAGCGAAGGCTGCTCGTACCGACCCTGTGTTAGGCAGCTCAAGCACACTTGCCACATACTTCATGATGTTTCCTCGCAA
>JAEPMD010000057.1 GCA_017644105.1 Rhizobiaceae bacterium
TTGGCGCTTTTCAAACACCGCCAATCAGAAAAGAAATCTATCCAAAATCATTCAATCGGTGTCCGAAAACCTGCACATTAGCAGAAGTTAGCGGATGCTGAAGTGCATCAAAATTTTGGCCATCATCGGCTTTTGTTACCTCAGCGAAGCTTCGATATTGCCGCCATCAACCGTCATTATATGTGCGGTCGTCCGTTCAGATTTGGCAAGGGCAACAAATGCGTCTGCCACATGGTGTGCTTCGACTTCTTGTTTGAGTAGGTTCCCGGCCATATAATCATGTTCGGATACTTGTCTTGCTTGTGCGCGAGAAGAAATGAAATCATCGGTCAACAAGCCTGATCTGATACGGTCTGCATTAATACCGTTTACTCGGGTACCCGTTGCACCCAGTTCCAGGGCAAGTTGCTTTATAAGGAAGAATGTTGTGGCTTTAGGTAAGCCATAGGCTCCAAAACCTTTTCCGGGATTAACAGCTTGTTTGGAGGCGTTGAACAGCATCTGGCCTGGTCTGTTTTGTCGTTCAAACACTTCAGCGCAGGCTTTCGCCATGGCCATATGAGCAAAGAAGTTGACCTCAAACGACTGACGCATTTGCTCTTCGGATAAATCGGTAATTTCACCTTGCAAAGCATAACCGGCATTAGACACCAAAATATCAAGGCCTCCAAAACGTGCTGTCACAGCATGAATTGCTTTTTCTGCTGCATCAGGCTGGGCAAGGTCCGCTTGGATTGCACATGCATAAGGGCTAATTTCAGCTGCCTTTTTTTTACATGCATCAATATCTTTGTCGATCAAGGCAATGCTTGCACCTTCACTTGCAAATGCTTTTGCTATCGCTGATCCAATAGCACCTGCGCCACCTGTTATTGCAACAACTTGCCCGGTAAAAGCTTTCGCACTTGATTTGGAAAGTTTTGCCTGTTCAAGCGACCAATATTCCATATCAAAATTGTCATCGGTTCCGATTGGAAAATACCCACCAGCGGCTTCACCTAAGGTGATAACTTCAACAGTTTGTTCCGCAATGTCAGCATGTGCAGATGCTGTTTTTGCATCCTTACCAATCCCAATAATGCCTAATCCTTCCACCCAAACAATTACCGGATGGGGTTCGATCATAACCTTATGACCGCCCACGCGTTTGTTTTGAGCTTGGAAAACCTGCTTATAATTGGTAACATACGCCTCTACTTTTTCACTAATGACATCTTGATCTGAATTGACATCACTTTGACTGAAATAGAGCATTTTTCCTTTTGTTCTAATCACATGATCGGGTGAACCAACCCCACGACTGCGCAAGACCTCTAAATCAGATCGTTTAAGGAACTCATCAATTTGATCGCTTGTTCGAATATCAAATACCGATGATTTTGCAGATCCATTATGGTGTTCTGTTCTGATGCGATCAATTTCACCGCGTAATTTGTTTAAAAATGCTCGTATAGGCGCGGATGGTTTAACAGATCGATTTTGATAAACTGATGTAGCAAAGGTGCGTCCCGATGTTTTTGATTTAAACCATTCTTCGACCTTGTTGGTCTGGCTGATTATGCGATCATAGCTTTCTTTTGCTGTGTCACCAAAGGTGAAATGGCCATGATTTACCAGCAGCATTCCTTCGCAATCGGGGTTTGCGTCAAAAATGTCAGCAGCTTTTTTCGCAAGTTCAAATCCCGGCATGATGTAAGGGATCGCTATTATGCTATCTCCAAAAATCTCATGCATGATGGCTTGCGCATCGGGCAGGTTTGCGAGCGCAAGAAATGCTGTTGCATGAGTGTGATCAACAAATCGGTGAGGAAGATAAGCATGCAGCAGAGTTTCGACCGACGGATTAGGTGATGTTGTGTCAATGAGGTTTGCGCGCTGAATATTGACCATATCTTCATCGGAGAGTTGATCAAGTTGGCGAAGCGCATGTAATGGCTCCATTTTAACACCGGGCAAACCTGCCGCTTCAATGGTGTCTAGATCCCAGCCTGAACCCTTAACATGCAACACATCAATATCATTGCCAAAAATATCTTTGCGCTTTACTTTAACTGATGTATTACCGCCCCCGTACATGACGAGGTCTGGATCATTGCCAATTAATCTGGATGTATAAACGCGTAAGGCTAATTGGATATCTGCTTCTTGGGTACCTGCTTTTTGAACCCAAGTATTCGCATCGTTTTCATTCCAATTATTTTTACGCATTTCGTACTCCTTTGCAATTTAATTTGACAATAGTCAGAGGCTGTTGTCAAATGTTTATAAGGAGTATCCTGTATGGCAGTAAAGCGAAATCTAGATCAGCACAGTAGCGAAGATGTAATTGTTGAAGCTGCCTGGCTCTATTATGAGGAGGGCCTGAACCAAAATGAGATTGCACAAAGACTTTCCGTGTCCCGTGCAACTGTTGTCAATTATTTGCAAGAGGCACGAGAACGCTCTTATGTGCAGATTAGCCTTTCTCCCAAAGTCTTTGCCTCCCACCAGCTTGCGCACGATCTAAAGAATAAATTTGATCTCGCTGATGTTATTGTTTTGCCTGATGATGTGAGTGATGAAAGTACTGCTTGGCGTGTGGCCCGTGGTGCTGCGCGCTTGGTCCCCAGTCTGTTAAAGTCTGGAGATCGATTAGGTATTGCCTGGGGTAAAACCATTTATGATGTCGCCGAACATTTAGAGCATAAAGTTGTTGATAATCTTACCGTGCTTCAATTGGTCGGATCCATGGCAACGCCCTATGGGTTTTCCGCGGATGTGTGTTCATCACGTGTTGCCAGAAAATTAAGTGCGCGCTGCATTAACTTGCATGTACCAGCGATTTTATCGAGCAAGGAAGTTGCAAAACTTTTGCAGGAAGAAGAGCTGATTGCGCATCAGTTAGATGAAATTACAAGTTTTAATAAAACCGTCTTTGCTGTTGGGTCCTGCATGTCCGACAGTCATGTTGTCTCCAGCGGTGTTGCGACCCTGGATGAACTTCAAATTTATGTTGATCGCGGCGCAGCAGCTGTCTTATGCGGTCGGTTTATCGATAAAAATGGCCATGAAATATCTGGGCCCCTAGATGGGCGTATTCTTGGAATATCCGCTGAGAAAATGCGCAACCCTGAAGTTGGTATACTTGTGTCCACAGGCAAGGAACGTGTGCGCCCAACGCTCGCAGCGCTCAAGGGTGGCTATGTGACACATCTTGTCACAAGTGCAAATTTTGCCGGTGAACTTTTATCCTTAGGCAACTGATTTTTGCTCTGGGAATAGTGCAAGTAAACCTTCTTTGCTTGCATCTGCCACACCTCTTTCCGTGATTAAACCGGTAACGAGATGCGCAGGTGTTACATCAAAAGCTGGATTCCCACCGGGGGTGCCATCAGGAGAGATTTGAACGAAGGTATTTTCACCGTTTTCAAGCTTGCCATAAATGTGGGTCACTTCCTGACCATTGCGCTCTTCAATCGGGATTTCTTTTAAACCATCACCTATCGTCCAATCGATGGTGGATGAGGGAAGGGCTACATAAAATGGGACGTTATTATCTTTTGCTGCCAATGCTTTTAGATATGTCCCGATCTTGTTGCAGACATCGCCATGGGATGTGGTTCTATCGGTTCCGACAATCACAGCATCCACTTGACCATGTTGCATTAAATGACCTCCGGCATTATCGACAATAAGATGATGGGGAATATCATTGCCCACCATTTCCCATGATGTAAGCTGCGCACCTTGGTTTCTCGGGCGCGTTTCATCGACCCAAATATGGATGTTTATGCCTGCTTCCATTGCGTGATACATCGGTGAAGTAGCCGTTCCCCAGTCCACTGTTGCAAGCCAACCAGCATTACAGTGTGTGAGTATGTTGACAGGCTCTCCGGGTTTTTTAGTTGCAGCAATCTTTTTGATGATCTCAAGTCCATGCACACCAATCATACGATTGGTTTCCACGTCATCATCGCAAATCTCCGCTGCCTTTTTAAATGCCGCTTCCTGTCTTTGATTTTCAGGCAATGCGCTTAATGTGCTGCTCATAGCATCAAGAGCCCAACGCAAATTAATCGCTGTTGGGCGCGTAGCATGCAAAAAGTCATAGGCTTCGTTAAGCGCTTTATCAGATGGGTCTCGGCGCATAAGCTCGGCAATGCCATAAGCAGCAGTTGCACCAATCAATGGAGCGCCTCGCACCCACATATCACGAATGGCTGTCGCAAAATCATCCAAAGATTTAAGCGTTACAACGCGAAATTCATGAGGTAGCCATCGTTGATCGATGATATTGACCTCATCGGTTGAGGTGTCTAGCCAGATGGAGCGGTAATGTTTGTCGCCGACTTTCATGTTAAATCTCCATTTTCAAATTTTGCTGCCAGCGCATTGACCTGGGCAATGTCTCGGATAGATTTGCGGTTTAAAACCAACATTCTTCCAAGTGCTAAAGCCTTTGTTTCGTTTGTTGCGCGTTCATCTAAATCTTCAATTGAATCAAGCTCTGCAACATGTGCTAAACCTAGAATCCTTCTATGCATTTCAATACCTGCAAATCCCAACAGATCTGCAAATATTTCATCCAGTAGCTGTTCAAGTGCCATAACGCTGGCAGCGTCATGTCCTTGATCTTCATAAAGACTGCTTGGATATAAAATGCCATTACGCTCTGAATGCCATAGTTTTGAAAATTCATCGCAGAAACTAGTCCAAGTGTCGCTAATAACATCAAGTATCCATGCTTGATAAGACGCGCATTGTGCCGGGTCTTTGATGTGCGAACTCATGGAGTGATAGGCCATTAGATAATTGCCGATTAGCATTCCAATATCGAACCCAAATGGACCATAAAATGCAAATTCAGGATCTATAACCTTTGCTTCTTGCCCCGTGACCATAATGGATCCAGCATGCAAATCACCATGGCATAAACACTCAGCTTTGGCGCTGAAAGCCCTTTTCATGTGCTGAACTTCAACTTTCAAGCTTTCATCGGCGCGAAGTATTTGCACATATTCATCAAGTCTAGGCGCGTTATGTTGGTTCATCTCCGCATCAAAATATGGATCAGTAAAAACAAGGTTTTCGGTAATGTCGCAAAGTTCAACATTGTCGCTGAACAAAGCAACGTCGGCCTTTTTTTGTTTGGTGACCATGGATAGATCTGAGCTTCTAAAAGCGGTGCGCGCACAAAATTTTCCAATTACAGATCCCAACTCATCAACTTTATCACCGGCCATCATCTGGTGGCGCAGGATGATGTGCGGGGTTAAAAATTCCATGATGATGAGTGCTTGCGTTTCATCAAAATGCAGAATTTGTGGCACACGGCCAGGATCATGTGCGGCTTGTCGGCTCATCGCATGGTATTCAAAGAAAGCACGTTTGAGTGGTAGCGGCCATGAATCTCCAACAAGGCGTACATAGGGCAGAGCTTGTTTGACAATCACTGTGCCTTGGGTGCCTTTAACAATAAAAACCAAATTTAAGTTGCCATCGCCAACTTCCTGAACGTCCCAGCTTTTAAAATCGCCGCCGATTTTTTCAACCATTGCATTTAAACCACCCAACCTTTGCGCAAGGGATTCCGGTGTTAGCGCTTCATACTCAGTCAAAGTATCCTCCCGATCAAATGTTCAGCCCGATGTTTTGCCCGATGTTTTGGATAGCATTTTGACATCAGTCTTACCTACAATAAGAACCGCACATTGCATTTGTCAATCACTATTGACATTTGTCGTGTGTGCTGATGTTATTAAATCAGGAGGACGCCATTAATGGCTCATACATTATGCAAAATCAGAGATATTACGAAAGCATTTGGTGAAAACCAGGTGCTTCGTCGATTGAGTCTGAACCTTGAAAAAGGCACAGTGACTGTGTTGATGGGTGCAAATGGTGCAGGAAAATCTACGCTGGTGAAAATCTTGTCGGGGGTTTACCAACGTGATTCTGGTTCGATTGAACTTAACGGAAATATTTTTACACCCACAACGCCCGCTGAGGCGATCAAAGGTGGTGTTGTAACCGTACACCAATCCATAAATGATGGTGTAATTGCAGACTTAGATGTCGCTTCTAATCTGATGATCGATCGTCTGGCGGAAAGTCAGTACGGGTTCATGCTTAAACGTGATCATCTGTTTAAAGAAGCGCAAAAAATTGCTGATAAGATGGATCTAAAGATTGATGTCCGTCGGCCGGTTTCTGAGCTCGGTGTTGCAGATCGACAATTGATCGCAATTGCACGTGCGATGTCTCATGAACCTTCTTTAATGATCCTGGATGAACCCACATCCTCATTGTCGGCATCGGAAGCTGAGAGACTATTTCAGCTTATTGAAACTCTAAAAGAACGTGGTGTAGCGATATTATATATTTCACATCGCATGTCAGATATTCGCCGAATTGCCGATACAATCGTATCAATGCGCGACGGTGAAATCTCCGGTGTCTTTGAGGGTGATAATCTAGATTATGAGGGCGCTGTAAATGCAATGCTCGGTCACACAATGACCGACGTTGATATCGACGTCCAAACGAGCAAGAGCAACATTGTTGAGATCAAGGCTCTAAAGCTGACTGAAGCATCCAAACCTTTTGATTTAAGTGTGGGTGCGAATGAAGTGGTGGCAATTAGTGGCCTGCTTGGCAGCGGTAAAACAGCGCTTGCACAAATTCTGTTTGGGATGCTCCAGGCTTTTGATGGCGAAATTAAACTATGCGGTGAACGCTATACGCCTCAAAGCCCATCACAAGCTATACAGTCCGGTGTATTTATGTCTTCCAAAGACCGGGCAAGTAATAGTGTGATTGCCGATTTTGATATTGCCGGTAACATGAGTGTCCCATTTTTAAAGTCCATTTCCGTTATGCATTTCCTGCAACGTGGAAAGGAACGCCGGCAATCACGAGATGCGATCAATGCGCTCGATATCGTGTGCCAGTCTGAAGGGGATGGGATCAACACTTTGTCCGGTGGCAATCAGCAAAAGGTCATGCTGGCTAGATGGCTTGCGCAGGATTGTCGTCTGCTTTTGCTGGATGAACCTTTTCAGGGTGTCGATATTAAATCGCGTCGAGATATTGGACGTAAAGTTCGGCAAACAGCAACGCAACGGGCAACTATCGTTTTTGTTGCGGAATTGGATGAGGCGTTGGAGATCGCCGATCGTATTGTGGTTATGCACGATGCGTCCATCGTTGCTGATTTCAAAAATGAAAATGTCGACATCAATCAAATTCTGGCCGCCGTTACGGGTAGCCAATCTGTTTTAAGTGAAAGTGCATAAATGAAAGCCGACGTTGAGCATAAAAAAGAAAACGAAGCTGTGGTGAGTTCTGGTCCACAATCCAGCTTTTCAATGATTGATGCTGCGATCCGATATGGGTTCTTGGCATTGTTGTTGGGACTTGTTGTATTTTTCTCAGCATTTGCACCTGGGTTTGCAGGCCCTAGATCAGCTGTTTTTGTGTTCCAATCTGTCGCGATCACGGGGATCTTAGCATTAGGTGTCACCTTTACATTGGTCGTTGGCGGTTTTGATTTGTCGATTGGTTCGGTTGCGACCTCATCCATGATGCTATCGGCCTATGTGATGGTGGTCATGGAGCAGAATGCTGCGTTCGCCATCATCGCCTGTCTCATCATGGGCGCGGTGATTGGTCTGGTAAATGGCATTTTGATTGTTAGGTTCAAAGTACCTGATCTACTTGCCACATTGGGTATGATGTTTCTGCTGGTTGGTCTGCAGCGAATTCCAACTGAAGGACGTTCCATTTCAACTGGCATGACATTGCCAAGTGGCGAGACTGCCGATGGAACATTTTCACCAATTTTTCTCGCCATGGGGCGACATAGGTTTGATTTTTTCCTTGAAAACCTCATTCCAATTTCGGTTGTATTTTTGATTGTGATCGGCATTTTGGTTTGGATTGTTTTGGAACTGACCCGTCATGGTCGCTTGATGTATGCAATTGGATCAAATGAACGTGCAGCGGCACTTACGGGAACCAATGTGAATAAGTATAAAGTCGCGGCTTATATGATTTCTGGCATGTTGGCATCTGTTGGTGGATTGCTACTTGCCGCACGCCTTGGTCGCGGGGATATCGCCTCTGGCACTAATTTACTGCTTGATGCTGTTGCTGCTGCATTGATCGGTTTTGCGGTTTTAGGAGCCGCAAAACCAAATGCGTTTGGGACAGCTATCGGTGCATTATTTGTTGGGATCTTGTTGCAAGGCCTGACAATGATGAATGCACCTTATTACACCCAGGATTTCGTGAAGGGCGCCGTATTGGTTGTTGCGCTTGTTTTCACATTCTCGCTTTCGGCAAAACGTTCCGGAAGCCACTAAAGACCATGCACAGGGAGGAACTACGCATGAAAATTACACGTAGACTAGCATTAGGACTCATTGCGGGCATAACCGCGTCAGCCTCTTTTGTCGGATCAAGCTTTGCTGAATCGATGCCAGCGCCGTTGGATAATCCTGGTGATGTAAAAATTGCTTTGGTACGATATCTTTCAACCGGTGACTTTTTCCAAGCCTATCTCTCCGGGGTGGAAAAACAAGCTGAGGCGCTCGGCGTCGATTTAAGAGTATTTGACAGCCGTCAAGACGCTGCGCTTCAAGCTGATATGGTCGATCAGGCCATTGCATTGGGTGTTAATGGAATTATCATTCAACACGGTTTGACGGAATCTATGAAAGAAGCTGCTCAACGTGCCGTTGATGCGGGCATCAAGGTTGTTGCTTTTGACGTAAATGTCGAAAACGAAGCTATTCCGCAGATTGAACAGTCCGATTATCTTTTGGGTAAATTAGCGCTTGAACAAGCGATTAAAGACAATGGTGATACATGGGATGCGGGTTATGTTTATGTGCCTGGTATTGCACCACTTGACCGTCGTCATGTTGCTTGGGAGGAAGTTAAAGCTGCTAATCCGGGCATTAAGGAAGTAGCGCAAATGGGCACATTGGATAACCCGATTGCCAACTCAAATGCCAACCAAGCACGTTCTGTTTTGCAAGCTAACCAAACGATTTCGGTTTTCTTTGCACCCTATGATGAATTTGCAAAAGGTGTAAAAATTGCGGTTGATGAAGCCGGTCTTTCAAGTGATGTCAGCATCTACTCAGCAGACGTTTCAACAGCTGATATTTCAGCAATGCGCGAAGCTGGCAGTGCTTGGAAAGCAACTGTTGCGACTAATCCTGCAGTAGTTGGTGAAGTGTCAGTGAGATCGCTTGCGATTATGCTTACTGGTGGAAATCCTGGTGCGCAAGTTGTAGTGCCGCCGACGCTGATCACGCAACAATTCTTAAATGATAAAGACATCAAAAACATGGAAGATCTCTCTGCGAACATGCCACAATTTGCGCATGCAGATGTTGCTATGACAGGTTGGATGCCGCTTCCAGCACGCTAAGTTTAAACACTTAAGGAGCCGCCTTTGTGTCGGCTCCTTTTCTTATATTAAAATTTGAAGACGAATAGATGCTTAAAAATATTCACCCACATGTAACACCGCAATTGATGAACTGTCTTATGGAGATGGGACATGGGGATGAACTTGTGATTGCAGATGCGAATTTCCCGAGCACGTCTACCGCTGACTATTGCAAGATTAAAGAACCGATCAGATTACCTGGTTTTTCAGCTCCGGCAGCGGTTGATCTGATAACAAATTTAATGCCGCTCGATGGTTTTAGTGATTATGCAGCGCTGCGCATGCAGGTTGATGGCGCGCCTGAGCAATTAGATGATGTCCATGAAGAGGTGTTTGAAATACTGCGCGCTAACAAACCCGAAGAAGCGCAACTGGGCTCAATAGAGCGACAAAGTTTTTATGAGCAAGCCAAATCTGCATATGGAGTTATCGCAACTTCAGAGGCGAGACCATTTGGCTGTTTCATACTAAAAATGGGCGTAGTTTTTGACAATTAACTCATTGAAACCAAATCAAAAATTGGAAAAATAATGCAAAACAGAAAATCTACTGAAGACGTTGCATTTGGCATTCGTCGACGTGTTTTTGAGCATTCAATGCGCAATAATGGCGGATATTTATCGCAAGCGTGCTCCGCTGCAGAACAATTAGCCTGGCTCTATAACGAAGAGCTTAATCTTGGTGAGCCAACCTTGCCGATGATCCCCAAGCCATTTGGTGGTGTGCCGTCTGCGCAGAATAAAGAATATCACACAGGGGCCGGTTATAATGGCCCAGCTGAACCTGATTATGATCGCCTGTTTATCGCGCCAGCGCATTATGCGCTCGTTGCATATGCCACTTTGATTGAGGTGGGAAGAATGGCGCCTGAGGGGCTTGAAATGTTTAATAAAGACGGTTCATCAGTTGAGATGATCGGTGCTGAACATTCGCCTGGGATGGAAGTACATAATGGCACGCTCGGTATCGGCCTTTCGACAGCTGCGGGGCTTGCATGGGGCCGCAAGCGCCGCGGTGAAAAGGGGAACGTGTGGGTTTACATGTCAGATGGTGAAGTGCAGGAAGGCCAAACTTGGGAAGCCATTCAAGCTTGTGCGCATCACAAAATTGATAACGTGAAAGCGATCATGGACGTAAATCGCCAACAATGTGATGGCGCCATGAATTCGGTTATGGAAGTTGGCGACATTGCGCAGAAGATGGAAAATTTCGGCGCAAAAGTCGTTAAAGTTGATGGTCATAAACTCGATGAAATGCGTGATGCTGCGAAAACGTCTCACCGAGGTAAACCGCTAATAATACTTGCTAATTCAAGCCCGTTCAGAGGGATGCCTTCTTTGCAATTGCGTTTTCCAAGACTGCATTATGTTCGGTTTAAATCTGAGCGTGAGCGAGCTGAAATGAATAAAGATATTGCCAGATCTTTAGGCATCGAACCCATTGATTATCAAAAGCACTAGGGAGAGTTAAATGGTTGAAATGGTAGCTCGCCCATACGAACGAGCGTTTGAAAAACATGCGTTGGAAAATCCGGACGTCTTGTGCCTATCGGCAGATTTAACCTCATCTTGTGAAATCGATAAGTTTAGAGATAAGCATCCTGATCAGTTTTTATCGCTAGGTATGGCTGAGCAAAATATGCTCTCATTTGCAGGTGGGCTTGGTCTTGCTGGCTATCGCCCGTTTTTGCATACCTTTGGGGTGTTTTTATATCGTCGTCCTTATGATCAACTTATGGCGTCTATTGCGTATCCACGACGAAAAGTTCGTCTTATGGGCTTTCTTCCTGGTATTACCACTCCGGGCGGGATGACACATCAGGCTATAGAAGATATTTCTGTCATGCGGTCGATCCCCAATATGACGATTTTGGAAACCGGTGATGCGACGGAAGTTGAAAGCATCTGCGAGGCTGCCGATAGCATTGATGGTCCAGTTTATTGCCGTGTGTTGCGTGGGAACGTTCCACGGTTATTTGATACACCGATTGAGGTGGGTAAAATGCGTGAATTGTCTCTGGGTGAAGATATCTTGATTGTTACATCTGGTATTACGACCGAAGAAGCATTGCGTGCAAAATCAGCACTTGAAAGTGCAGGTATTTCAATTCGACACTTGCATTTGAATACAATTAAACCGTTTGATGAGGAAGCGATGCTTGATCATATCCATTCGGTCAAAGGTGGAGTTATTACACTTGAAAACCATGTAACTGAAGGTGGCATAGGTTCGTTATTGGCCGAAATTATTGCTGATAATGGTGTGGGTAAAAAACTTGTACGACTTGGTCTTAAAGACACCTATGCCCATGGGGGATCGCGTCCTTACCTTATGAATTATTATGGTCTTGATGCGATTGCGCTTGTGAAAGGAGTGGAACGATTAACAGGGCAAGTTTTAAACATTTCAGAGGAAGATTTAACGAGCGCTCGTGTTGAGGCAGTGCATTCAACGGTGAAAGCAGAAGGACTGTAACGGTGGATAGATTTAGTGTTGACTATCGGCTTTTTGCAGCTTCTCACGCTGAAGCTGAGAATTTTGCTGACGCAATTGCACTGGAAAATACGGTTGAAATACCGCGCGATGTTGTACCAAATGGATATATTGAAGATGTCGTGTTGGGCAAGGTTGTTTCGGTTGCTAAGGAATCCGAGCAAACTTATCTTGGCGAAATTAGCTATCACATTGATGCTGTTGGAACTGAATTACCTCAACTACTTAATGTGATTTTTGGCAATGCGTCGATTCTCAAGGGCGTAAAGGTTATCGGTTTTAAATTTAATTCTGATGTGCGAGACCTCTTTCCAGGTGCTCGATTTGGCGCAAGAGGTGTGCGAACACTTATTGGAAAAGACACAGGTGGATTTGTGTGTCCGGTGATAAAGCCGCAAGGGTCTACAACACAAGAATTGTCAGATTTATGTTATAAGACGGCTGTCGCTGGCGCGGATATCATCAAAGAGGATCATGGGCTATCAAACCAGAAAAACTCTTTGTTCAAATCACGTATTCCGGAATGTGCAGAAGCTGTAGCGAAAGCAAATGCAGAACGCCGAGCGATGGGTGAACCCGGGCAAGCAATTTATTTGGCAAATATTGGTGGTCATGGTGATGAGGTGGAAGAGCTTGCGTTTTATGCTAAAGAGCATGGGGCAGGTGGTATTCTTCTTATTCCAGGATTATTTGGTTTTGACGCGATCCAACGCCTTGCTCGAAACGAGAGTTTTGGATTGCCGATTATGGCGCATCCCTCCTTTTTAGGCCCGTATGTTCTGTCGGATGATACAGGTTTTAGTCACGGCAGTTTATTTGGCGATCTCATGCGCCTTGCAGGAGCTGATATTAGCGTGTTTCCCAACTATGGTGGTCGCTTTGGTTTTACCAAATCGCAATGTCAACATATTATCGATCGGTGTTGTGCATCAGATGGGATTGGCAAACCCATATTGCCAAGCCCCGGTGGCGGCATGACGCTTGATCGCCTTGATGAATTATTTGCTACTTATGGCGAGGATAGCGTTTATCTCATTGGTGGATCATTATTGCGTCAAAGAGAAAATATCGGTAACGCTATTCGAGAAATGGTAGAATGCTTAGCGTAATCACTGGTCAACTTTTTTGTCGTTCTGAGAGTTAAAGCTGTATTGCGCTAATTTCAACATAACTTTTGGACGAATGTCCGGTTTGGGCCATTGGACTAAATCGCTGTCGCGATATTTGCTGCGGGTGTTCCGTTTTTGATCTGTTTGTCAGTGCTTTGGGTGG
>JAEPMD010000058.1 GCA_017644105.1 Rhizobiaceae bacterium
ATTTTCAGATTTTGCGCGAAGTAAGATCTCCTTTATCGTTTCAGACAGCTCCTCGATTCGTAGCATTGAAGAACTAAATGAAGGTTTAGAAAATATCACCGTTGAAGCGCCCATCATTCCACCAGCATTCACAACGTAATCAGGGACATAGGTCACATTGGTTTGGCGTAACATGTCACCATGGCGACTTTCGGCTAATTGGTTATTAGCTAACCCACAGATAACTTTGGCTTTAATTTCTGGTATCGTCTGATCATTTAATCCGGCACCCATTGCGCAAGGAGCAAAAATATCAATATCAGACGCATGAATTTGTTCTGCCGCAACGGAAACTGCTCCGAACTTGGATACGACGCGATCAACTGCATTTGAATTAATGTCGGCGACAACTAGTTTGGCACCCGCATGGTGCAAGTGTTCACAAAGCGCATAACCTGTTGCCCCAAGACCTTGAACACCCACTCGCAATCCATTCAGATCTGTTAGACCGAAACAAACCTCTGTCGCCGCTTTAATCCCAACAAACCCTCCATAAGCAGTGAAACCGGACGGATTAAAACCCGGCTCATATTGTGAAGCTCGAGCGAAGATGTAATCACAACTCTCAGCCATAATATCTGCGTCCTCTGGTCCAACGCCAATATCAATCGCTGTCCAATATCTTCCAGCTAAAGATTGCACATGAGCTGCGAAAGCTCGCAGCAATTCTGGCTTCTTCGAATCCTTGGGATCTGCAATTATTACACATTTGCCTCCCCCGAGCGGCAAACCGGCAACAGAGCTTTTGTAGGTCATACCTTTTGATAGTCGCAGAACATCCGTTAACGCTTCGGCTTCATTAGCATAAGGGTGCATTCGGCATCCGCCAGCCGCAGGACCCAGAGCTGAAGAATGCAATGCGATTATTGCTTTCAATCCAATGCTTGAATCATTGCAAAATATAACCTGCTCGTGGGCATCAAAATCCGGGTGATCAAACAACATTTGCATTCTCCTGTTATCTCCTAAACAGGTTACGCCATCTCATGGGGTGAAACATTGCTATTTTGTTATTTTTTTGATATTTATTGATAATAATTATCTAATATCTGCTCAAAATGGAGTGATTTTGACTAAAGTAATACTAGACGAAACAGATAGGCGAATTATTGGCATCCTATCAGAAGAAGGTCGTATTTCGAATTTGGACCTCGCTGATCGTATCGGCTTGTCCCCCACACCTTGCAGTCGTCGTGTGAAACGACTTGAAGACGAAGGTGTTATCAAGGGCTATGGCGCGCGCATAAATGCCGCAGTTTTAGGTCGGGGTGTGAGCGTCATGGTTCAAATCCGTCTATCAAGCCAAACACCCGATGATATCAGTGAATTTATGGCGGCAATCCATCGGTTACCGCAGATCACAGAGTGCTTATTGGTCACCGGAAACTTAGATTATGTTTTAAAGGTTGAAACTGATGATGTCGAAGCTCTCAGAAATTTTGTTCTAAAAGAGTTAAAAACCATTCCATGTGTATCTGAGACATCTACTATGTTGATATTAGAAATCGCAAAAGCTGCCTTATAAAAGCAATCCAATTTCGTTATGCAGTCCAAGGCAATATAAGAATTAAATTGCATGCCCTTTTGAAAAAGATCGATCTGGATAAATCAATACAATCTGGGAAAGCAACTTAATTGATATTCAATTAGATCTGTAACAAGTTAAAACCGATGACTAAACTTTTGCACTTTGCAATGGCAATTCATCCCAAAAATAGAATAGGAAAACATGCTTTATTTATGCGAGCTTACCATCCTGAAACACCAACACATCCTTGGCCGCAACTGAAATTGCAAGTTTCCGACCAATATCAATCTTCTGGCGTGCACGGGATTTTACTTTAAAGAATTCACCATTGGCCGCCCGAAGGCTCAAAATTTTGTCGATCCCAAGATCTTCACACGCTTCTACGGTTGCAAGAGCGCCGTTATCGGTCGGATCAGAAAAGCTGAGGTGTTCGGGGCGGACACCTATTTGCAACGAACCGGGCTGCAATTGTCCACGTGGTATATCTGACAGATCAAGTGCCGGGCATACCAAACTATCATTCCGAACATCAACGTTAAACAGATTTATCGGCGGTGATCCGATAAAATAACCAACGAAGGTATTCTCTGGACGTTCGAATAACTGTTCGGGGCGTCCCGATTGTTGCACACGACCATCATTCATGACTACAACTTCATCCGCGAAAGACATGGCTTCACTTTGATCATGGGTAACCAAAATCATGGTTATGCCGGTTTGCCGGTTTATTTCACGCAATTTTCGGCGCAAAGAAAATTTCATTTGTGGATCAATCACAGTCAGTGGTTCATCTAGCAGAACTGCACTTACATCATCTCTAACCAAACCTCGCCCTAATGAAATCAATTGTTTCTGGTCAGCAGTCAATCGACGGGCTGGCAAATCTAGAATATCGTCAAGTTCCAACAATTCGGACACTTCAGCAACGCGTTTACCTATATCTTTCGGATCCCAGTTACGGCATTCGAGCGGAAACGACAAATTCCCTCGAACAGTTTTAGTAGTATAAATTACCGGAAACTGAAACACCTGAGCAATGTTTCGTTCTGCTGTGCTTGTTTGGGTTACGTCCCGACCATCAAACAAAAGCTGCCCATGCGATGGATGCAACAAGCCGGAAATGGTATTTAACATAGTGGTCTTTCCACAACCTGAAGGGCCCAACAAGGCATAGGTCTTTCCATCCTCCCAAACTAAGTCCACCGGTTTTAGCGCATAGTATTCTTCCGATTTTGGATTGGCAAAGTAACTATGACCCAAATTTTTTAGAGCTATTTCTGCCATGACATCACCTTTCTGTAATATTTTTGCCGTCTGCTGTGAACAGCAACAGACGGGATGTATCGAGCGATACAGATATGGACTGATCTGGTTTGAATTCGTGAATACCCTCTACAAGCATTACCGCCGGACCAAATTCCAGGGACAGATGCACAATTGTGTCGGAACCAGAAAATTCGGATAATATTACTTCCGCTACCGTGTCTCCTCCGACTGATAGAGCGTCTGGTCGGATACCAACTTGGATGGTGCCATTCAGGGTTATTTCTGGTTCCCCACTAAATTCTATGGTCTTTTTTCCAAGAACAAGCTGCCCATCTACAAACTCGCCCTTCACAATGGATACAGGCGGATCGCTAATAAGCTTTGCAACCTCAACGGATGCAGGTACTTCAAAGATCTGTTCTGGAGCACCTTTGGTTAGGATTTGCCCTTCATGCATAACGATCATCTCATCACCGAGCTGCATGGCTTCCGCAGGTTCAGTTGTCGTATAAATGATAATCCCGTCAGTATTCTCTGCCAAAAGTCGTGGAAATTCTTCGCGTAATTTTTCGCGAAGTTTGTAATCCAAATTGGCCAGTGGTTCGTCCATCAATAGAATACGAGCTCTTTTTACAATAGCACGGGCGATTGCAACACGTTGCTGCTGACCGCCAGAAAGTTCGCGTGGCATACGATCTTCAAATCCAGAAAGCCCAACAAGAGTTAATGCAGAGATCGCGTGTTCATTAGCCCCTTCAACCGAATGTCCTTGACGTCGCAACGGAAACGCCACATTTTGTAACACGCTAAGGTGCGGGTAGTTAATGAATTGCTGGTAAACCATACTCATTTCCCGCTTGCGAACAGGCAATCTTGCAAGATCCTGACCGTCCAATTCCAGACTACCGCTTGTAATCATATCCAGACCCATTAAAGTCCGTAGAAGTTCGGTTTTCCCCGCGCCAGTGCGACCAAGAATTGTATAAATCTTGCCGCTCTCTAGTTCGACATTCAAATTAGATAATGAACGCTTGCGGTCCACTGTTGATAGATTTTTTAAGACAAGCATGACGTTAACTGAATCCTCTTGCAAGAGAGCCTCGTGACATGAAACGTTCAACTACAATTGCGATTAACGCGAGCGGAGTAACGGAGATCAATGCGAATGCTGACAAAGACCACCACGGCGTCACAGATGAATTGAGGGAAACAATTGCAACCGGCAAAAGCTGCGTTTCGGTGAAAGTAAGAATGAAAGCAAAAAAGAAGTCGTTCCACCCAAAGATCAGGCAAAACATGCCCGCGACAACAAGGCCTGCTGTTGAATTTGGTAGGACAACTCTGAAAAAGGCTCCAATCGGTGTGCACCCGTCTATCATTGCCATTTCGTCTAGTTCTTTTGGGATCGATGCAAAAAAATCGGTCATCACCCAAACCGCAATCGGGAGAAGAAGAGCGACATAGACGATGACCAGGCCCAAAATTGTATCCAGGGCATGAATCTCTTTGAGCATAAGAAAGAATGGAATAGCCAAAACAATTGGAGGCATAATGCGCTGTGAAATAAAGAAAAAAGTAATATCGGAATTCTTAACAAAGCCCACTTTGTACGAAAAACGGCTTAGGCCATATGCTGCTAGGGTTCCAAGCCCGAGACTTATAATACTTGCTAGCAAGGTTACGGATGCCGAATTTAAGAACGGTGTTACGATATTTATTCCTTGACTTCCTGAAGCGAATAGTGATGTCCATCCTTGGACCGATGGTTCAAATTCAATCCATGGAATGTAGCGCGCGCCACTAGTGACCGCATTTGCATCTTTGAATGAAGTGCTCAGCGCCCATAGGAAGGGGAAAACCACAAATATGGTCCAAACCATTAGGCAACAGTATTTAATGATATTGTACGAGCGTCCCATATTAGTCGTCCTTTCCGACAAGAAAGCGCATTAGTAACTTTGCGATAATTGTTAGCGTGATTATCATCAGCACAAGGTAAGCGAGCGATAACGCAGCGGAATACCCTACTTGGAAATCTCTTAATCCTCGGATGTAGATGTAATAAGAAGGTGTTTCGGTGGCTGTTCCGGGTCCGCCAGAAGTCATCACATAAACAGTATCCATGATCTTCGAGGCTTCTATCAATCGAATTATAATTGCGCCGATAGAGATAGGGGCCATCAATGGGAACGTAACTTGCCAGAAGGTACGCGTCGGCGAAGCACCGTCAATAGCGGCGGCCAAGTACGGCTCCCTCGGCAGCGAAACAAGACCGGCTAGCAACAACAAGAACATAAATGGTGTCCACTGCCAAACTTCGACGATTACCACGCTAATGAATGCTCCAGACGCGGAAGAAAGCCAAGGTACGGGTCCAATACCAATCATTGAGAGTAGATCATTTGCTGGCCCCAAACTCTCGTGGAACACAGTACGCCAGATGACAGACATAACAACCGGCGTAGTCATCATTGGAACCAAGAATAATACGCGAAAAACTCGACCACCGGTTATATTCTTCCATACCGCCAAAGCTAGAGCAAACCCAAGAACGTATTGGAGTGTGACAGTAATGAAGCTCATACCGGAAAGGCGCAATAAGCTTTCCCAAAAACGAGTATCCTCAAAAAGACGAACGTAGTTGCGCCCACCGATAAAATCCAAACCTGCTTGAAAAACATCCCAGCTTGAAAAGCTTACACGAACGGTGAAAATAAGCGGGAAAAGGATGATTGCTGCGAGCGTAATTAAAGCAGGTAGCAAAAAGAAGTGCTTTGGTTTAAGCATATCAAATTCCAGTTCTTAGAAATGGGTTTTAGTTGGGGGTGACGAAGCACCCCCAAACGGTAAGAAAAGGTGGTTAGCCCTCATTGTCCTCAAGTCTAACCACGTTGGCATACGCATCACGAAGTCTATCTGCACCAATGCGATCAACGATGTCAGACCATTCTTTGGCTACACCATCCAATGCTTCTTGGGCAGATTTCTGACCGGCCATAGCCTCTGCGACCCCATTCGCCATTGAAGACATAAACTGTCCAACACCTGGAACACGAAGATCGTAAACACGGTTCGCACTTAGCTCCATTTCCGAAAGGGTGGTGACATAACTATCAGCCACATCAGTGTCCCAGCCTAATCCCTGCCAGAATGCGCTGTCAAAATGGCTATCGCGATAAGGGTTCACACCGAAACGGCCGATTTGTAAATCGTGGAACGTATTAGCTTCATTCGAAAAGAAACAAAGAAAATCAAATGCCATTTCTTGGTTCTTGGATGCTTTAGACACTGCCGAGGACCATCCCCACGTCATATAAGGTGCTCGGTTTGGCTCATCAAAACTGTCCCATTGACCGGTTTTCCGGTTCCAGACCTCTTTTGCACCAGGCAACGGGGCCGCGCCCACAGAGTTGCGAATTCGACTATCTTCCTGCTGTGCTTGAATAAATGCATCGTCCCAAGAGTAGCTCATGAGCGTCTGTCCACCACCAAAGGAGAAGATTTCATCACCCAAACCAAAGTTGGTGCCCCCCGGAGGGAAAGACTGTTGCGCTTCAACGAACAATTCCAAACCGCGAACAAAACCAGGTGTGTTAATCAGTGGTTCCATAGTTTCTATATCAAAGAAAAATCCACCTCCTACATCCGGATGTTTGGCATAAGGCGCAGCCCGACTAATGAAGGCCGAGAACATCAAATCATCACGTTTTGCGACTTCAGCTGAGCCAAAGTTTTCTTCACCGTCACCGTCCCAGTCAAAGCCAGAAAAGATTTTCGCAACTTCATTATATTCTTCCCAGGTCGCAGGAACTGATAAATCACGCCCTGTTGCCTTCTTGAACAAGGTCTGCATCTCAGGATTTTCAAATACATCCGTACGATATTTCAAATAATGGCGGTCGCCATCCATTGGATATTGTATCATCTGACCGTTCCAAGTCGCCACGCCTTTGAAACTATCAGTCACATCCGACATCCCTGAAGAGCTAGTATAAGCTTCTGGCACAGGGGCTAAGAACCGATTGAAATCACCAATCCAAAGTGAGGCGTAAAATAAAACGTCATATGCGTTTTGACCTGATTGAAAGGGGATCATAATTCGCTGAAATAGATCACCAAATGGCACGTGAACGATATCGACTTCAGCGCCCGTTAGTTCTGCAAATTGTTTCGCATGAAGTGCAGTCGGTTCACCGATCACAGGAATTGCATGTGTGATAATGTCAAGCGTCTTACCTGAATAGTCCTTTGCATCGATCGCCGCGTAGTTACATGTACCTGGTAAATCAGCATCTATACCATGTTTTGTGTAATCGTCAGCTGAGGCAAACGTTGGCGACAATATGCCGGTTGCTAGAATTGTAATGGCCGAGATCGACCCGATAAATTTATTTTTCATGTTTTTGCTCCTCCAAATTTTAATTTGGTTATTTCTTTGCTTCAACAATCAACCCGATCGTTTGGGTTAAAATTTTTCCATCTTTAATTAAGAATGTATCTGTCGCGTAGACGTACTTGTTGTCCGGCGTCTCTGCGCTCCAACTGATGTAAACAGTGTCACCGTGGACCCGCTTTTCTGTCAGCTCAAATGTTGAACCAGGCTGCGCAAACTCCTCAAAAATTGCACCAAAAAAACCTTCAATTTCGTCGAGCCCGCGGAATATTTTGTTGGGTATAATGACGACTGAGTCTTCAGTATAGTCGGCAAGATTTTCTTCCATATTGCGATCGATAAATGCTGTGAGATGATGATCAAAAACCTTGGTAGGATCAGCTAATGAAGCAACTGTACCACCGAACAATATCATCGTTGAAACTACCAATGATGTAAGAGTTTTAAGAGATAGATTCATGTATTTCTTCCTTTCAAATTGTTTACTGTTTAAGGTATCAACACAGCTCGACCTCTGATCTTGCCGTGAAGAAGCTGCTGGAGTGCTTTGTTCGCGTCCTCCAATTCAAATTCCTGCGTCTCAAGCTCTACCAAACCACGATGAGCCAATTCCATTAACTCTGCTAGTTCCGCCCATGTACCAACCAAATTTCCAACAATCTTTTTTTCAGAAAGCACGAGGTCTATTGCTGGTACTCTCAACTCTCCTCCGTAACCGATGATGTAATAACTGCCAGCTCTTCGGGTCATTGTGATGCCGTTGGTTATGGTGGCATGTTCACCCACGAAATCCAGTACCGCGTCAGCTCCGAAGCCTTTGGTAAGAGAAAGAACCGCGTCAATTTCACCTCCATCTGCTTTTATGAGATGATCCGCACCGCATTCTTCAGCTAGCCGCAAAGACGAATTATTTACATCAACAACAATAATCTCAGCTGCGCACATTGCACGTAATACTTGGATTGCTACATGACCTAATCCACCGGCTCCAATGACCAAAGCATACTGGCCAGGCAAAAGATCTCGTGTAGCTTTTTTGGCTGCTCGGTAAGCCGTTAGACCTGCGTTGGCATATGGAGCAACATCCTTGGGTTCCAGCAACTTAGGCAAGGTAATGATGTTTCTTGCAGAAGTGACAAGAGCTTCTGCATAGCCTCCGTTACAATCAAGTCCAGGAAAACTCCCAGCGCCATGCATGTCTTGGCCTTTTCGGGAGGCTATGCAAGTTCCATTTGCAATTTTTGGGTGAACGATAACAGGGTCGCCCTTTTTAAAGCCCTCAACCTCCGGTCCAACTTCTTCAATCCAACCGGCATTCTCGTGTCCAAGAATCAATGGTAGGAGTGAATTCCCTTGCGGGTCCATGTGAGGTCGCAAAACGCCTTCGATCACATGGATATCTGTCCGGCAGACACCCGCACCACCAATTCGAACGACTACATCGGTCCCTTTGGAAATCTTTGGATCAGGTACATCCTGATAAGTTAGCCAGTTATTTGCTGTTAACTCATCGTCATACGCATGAAGTACTTGAGCTTTCATGGAAATCTCCTAACCAACGAACAATGACTTAAAACATTACTTCTCCACCATTTGGTGAGATACAACTTCCATGGAAAAAACTTCCTTCTGCTGAAGCCAAGAATACGACGGATGGAGCAATCTCCGAGACCTCCGCAAACCGGCCAAGGGGAATAGCGTCCTTTAAAGTATTGAGAAGTTCGTCTGATAGCGGGGTCAAGAGGTCTGTGTTGGTCACACCCGGAGCAACAGCGTTGACAAGAACACCCGTTCCCGCGGATTCAAGAGCCAAAGCACGCGTCAAAGTTGCGTTAGCACCCTTTGCTGCACAGTAATGCGCCAATGTTGGTGCTCCCTTATAGGCCAATTGCGACGTGATATTGATTATACGCCCCTCGCCCCGCTCTTTCATGTCACGGTAAGCGGTCTGCGCCATGAAGAAAGTGCCCTTTACGTGCACGTTCAACATGCGGTCGAAACTATCTTCGCTGATGTCTTCAAACTTTTCTGTAATATTGTGCCCTGCATTGTTCACTAAGATATCAACAGCTCCGAATACACCTTTTGCGGATTGGTAAAAATCCTGAACCTCAGCCACACTTGAGACATCGCATTCCGCCTCAATACATTGCTGACCCAATGCTTCAATTTCTGATTTTGTATTAGCTGCATTCTCGCTGTCACGAAAATGACAAAACGCGATGTCTGCACCTTCGCTTGCTAGCGCCAACGCAATTCCCCGACCAATGCCGCGAGAGCCACCAGACACAATTGCAGTTTTTCCGATCAATTTCCCTTGAGACATAAATTTCCTCCTATTTTCGCCCTCAGACGGCCGCACGCCGTTTCCCTTTGCTCGAAATGAGCGATCGGCGTTTCATGCTGTTAGGAAAACATTTTTGATGATTGCAGTGCATCGCAACGGTGTTCAAAAACTGAAACAGGCTCTAGAAATGGTGTTCAATTTATGAACACCTGACTTGTAAACCTACCTTTTCTCGAGTTTAATATGAGAAATTCGCACTAATGTTGGGAGGACATCGTGCAATCAATGTTCATGAAAGCGCGCTCTGCGCTCGAAACAAAAGGCCGTTTTGCTCCAGGAGCTGTTCCAGAGCATATTGCAGATAGTTGGCACAGATGTTTACAGCACGGATTGGATCCAGTCGGGAAACCGCTGGATGCAGATATTGGATTGGCCGCCCTTCGCGAAACTCGTCAGAAACATGAGGCTTTGCTACGTGTGGTACGCCCAGAACTCGAACTATTGAGCACCCAGATAGCCGGTACAAACTATATGACGGCATTTGCAGACAACCGCGGTGTTGTGCTCGATGCAATTATGGATACAGAATTTAGCTTGTCTAAATGTGCTCGTGCGGTTCGCTGCGGGACCATCTGGGATGAAGAGCATCGTGGTACTAATGCGCTTGGTCTTGCGCTTTACACCGGCCGCACCAGTATGGTTACGGGACCTGAACACTATTTTTCTTCCCACGGTAAAGTCTCTTGCGTGTCCTCACCAATCTTTAACAGTCAAGGCGAGATTGTGGGCCTACTTGACGCTTCATCAGAGGTGGCAGCGCGTCAATTTCATACCCAAGCATTGGTTGAACTAGCAGCTTCCAACATAGAAAACCGTCTATTTGTAGAGGATCATAGGTCAAATATAATCATTCAATTTCATCCCCGACAGGAGTATTTGAAAACACAGAGCGTTGGTATGATTAGCTTCGATGAACAAGGCTTGATCCTTGGCGCTAACCGTCGAGCCGCTCAACTTTTGAACGGATTGGACTTTTCGAACCTAACCAAGTTCAGTGATCTCTTCAGGACCGATTTCAACTCGAATTTGTCTGCTATGCGTGGAGGAGAGAGTGTCCGACTTGTTGACTGGTTAAATTCTGCATTTTTTGCTCGGCTCCGCATTTCAAGGATTTCGTCAAATCAAAACTCACAAAATTTGACATTGAACCTTCCGCCAACTTACGAAGTTCCAAATCTTCCGAGCTCACCAGTGTTCCGAGACGAACAAGTTCGAAACAGTTTAAAGCTAGCAATTCGATCCGCTAAAATGATGACGCCGCAATATGTTATAGGCCCATCCGGAACTGGACGTACGACATTTGTGCAAGCTGTGCACCAGGCAACTTGTCCCGAAAAACCTTTGATCGCTGTGGATTGCAGGGTTGCGAACTTAAACTCCGACAGTCAGGAATTGACGGGCGAATTTTTCAGTGACACCGTAAGCGATAAATTTACAATCGAATCGGGTGGTGTTCTGGTATTGGAAGACCTGTCAGAAGCGACCGGATATGCTTCGGAGCAATTAGCCCAGCTAGTAAATCGAATGTTGCAGCACAAGTCTTCGGCAAAATGGTCGATCATCGTTACAGAAAACGAGCCCCCCAAAGAACAAGAACATTGGTCTAAATTTGTCTCCATGACTTTCACCAAATTACGCCAGCAAGAGTTTCAACTCCCTGCACTGAGTGAGCGCACTGATGCCGCATTAATAGCAGTTTCAATAATGTCTCGCCTTTCGGCAAATCACCAATTATCCCGTTCTGCAATAGATGTCATCTTCGATAATCATAAGCTGAGCAACTTCTACGATTTGGAAAAGTTACTTACTACTTTAATCATACACTGCCCGGCTACAATTTTACGGGCTGAACATGTCCATCGCTATATTCCTGGTCAGGAATTGCGTACTGTAGTTTGTCCACGTTGCAAAGGGAATAGCGCGAAAGAAGCTAAGTGTCGTGAAATCAATCGAGTTTTTGCTGAATGCAAATCCAATATTGCGTTAACGGCACGAAAATTGGGAGTATCAAGGAACACAGTCTACTCACACACGCAAATCGAACCGAACGATCTTTCATCAGTCTAAGCTGCATGAACTGCCTCTGTATCAAAGTTGGTTTGTTCTTTCACAGATATTGGTATCGATTTTAACAAACTCGGTGTAGCTAAAACTACTACAAACATTACAGCTAGAAAGTATTGGCGTTTATATACCCAAAGCTTCTAACAAGTTTGTATGTTTAACGATCAAAGGCATCTCAAGCATAATTTTGTATGGCCATCAATTCCGTCAAATCCATCATACCGACACAAAACCCAACAATCCGCTTGTATCAGACGGAAATATATTAAGCGGAATATCCATTCTACCTGTTTGCATCGATTTTGCCGTAGACTAAACTCTTACTCAATTAACGGTGGGGCAAATGATGATACGAAACAACGAACGCGCTTAAACCGTAGCACATGATATCGGAAAAGACTCTGATGACTTACAAGTCAACA
>JAEPMD010000059.1:0-3203 GCA_017644105.1 Rhizobiaceae bacterium
CCAAGATAACCTCCGATAAAAGCTATCTTGAATCAGATTTTAACTGATTTGGGAATCCTGTTTGTCAACAGAACCTAACTTATTGGCATCACAAATTTTGATAACAGGCTTTCAAAGCCTGTTATTTTTTTGTCTTAAATTGAGACAAATTGAATCCCAAACACAATATCAATCTAGAGAATTTGCTGTGACACTCGCACATGCCTGACACCGGAATAATGCCAGTATTGAAGGGTGTTTGGATCCGTTTTGTCGCTTGTAATTCAATCAAATTAGAAACAAATGCAACAATTAATACTCATAAAATACACACTCCTTTTTGATAGATTCTTTAATTCAAGGTCGCATTTACTATCCAAAACTTGATCAAATGGAGTTAAATCTTGAGACCAATGTCTAAAATCATACCTTCGTTTTGTAAAAACGAGGACGGGAGTTTCGTGACAGCTGTCGCTGTTATCACTCCGCTTTTGTTTATTGCTGGTGGCATGGCGCTTGATGTTGCAAACACCACATCATTGAAAGAACGCATGCAAGCTTCGGCAGATAGCGTAAGTCTTGTTGTCGCGACGCGAATGGCAAACGGTGAACTTACCCTTCCAGACGCTGAAAACTTTGCGCATGACCTGCTCGCAGCCCAAATGGCTTCATTTAATGATCGTTACACTGAGCTAAATCATACCGCAATTATTGATGTTGATGAAACGGTCAACGGAAGTGTGACGACATGGACGGTCAATATACGCGCATCCGCTGAAATTAAGTCGAACGGTCTGTCCGCCGTCATTGGCAGAGATCGCATGGAAGTATCAATCGATTCTGCTTCCAGAACAAGCAATGAGGAGGTGCAAGGCGCATTCTCCATGGATATCGTTGTTGATGTTTCTGGCTCCATGTATTGGCCGACAGATGAAGCTGTTGCCATTCAAGGCATTCTCAATGAAGACCGAGGTGACGCGAGCCGCATTAGCGCAAATATTTACGAAGCTCATTACATTTACGGCCTGAGTGAAAACCAGATTCAACTCATTATAGGTAATTACGACACGGATGATTGCGATGATGTCGCCTCATCCAATAGTGACCGTGTTGCATTTTTGCAAAGCATTGGGGAATCGCCCTCAACAGACGCCCAAACGGCTTACAATTATTGCTATGGCCCAGCTTATGCGGGTGAAAAAAACGATGCACTAGACATCTTAGACCATTGGGATGATGTCTTTGCAAATGTGGCGCCCTCAAAGCTGCGACTGCTAAAGACAGCAGCCTCAACCATGCTCGGCCAAATGGCAGCCGCGGACCCTGAAGCACAATATGTTCGCACAGGCGCTGTTTCTTACCAGAGTTTTCAGGACGAAGACGTTAGCATTCAATGGGGTGTAAACCACACCAACAGTTTCATTGAAGACTTGTCCGCGGATGGTGGCACATCGTCCACCGATGCAATGGATCTCGCATTTGACAAGCTTAAACTGGCCGATGGAACTGAGATTTCCGCCCACCAGGAGAAAAATGGTCAAATACCGGATCGCTTTATTGTGTTTATGACGGATGGATCCAACAATCATAACATCGACGATACCTTGACCCAAAACATTTGCGATCAGGCGAAAAATGATGGCATTGATATTTTCTCCGTGGCATTCGCAGCGCCCCAACGTGGGCAAAACCTGCTCAATTACTGCGCTACTTCATCGGATTATTATTTCGAACCTGAAACAGCAGAGCAGCTGATTGATGTGTTCGAGTATATTGGTAGTCATTCAACCAAGTCACTGACAAGATTGACGAACTAAACTGAAGGATCATTTTGTTGAAATTGAATAACGGGTCATTCGGCCCGTTATTTTGGCAAAAGATAGGTAATTGGTGGATCTGGGTGAACTGCAAATTCCAACATTATTCTAATCTGGAGCAATCTCTTGGAGCGGGCGGCGGGAATCGAACCCGCGTCATCAGCTTGGAAGGCTGAGGTCTTACCACTACACAACGCCCGCGTAAGACAATCGGCTTGAAGTGCCGAGGCATGGCTTTCGCGCATAAACGCAACTTAAAGCCCGAAAAGTAAGGTAATGGTGGAGGGAGTTGGATTTGAACCAACGTAGGCTAAGCCAACGGATTTACAGTCCGCCCCATTTAACCGCTCTGGCATCCCTCCGGAAACCGTTACCTTGTTCAGATAAACAAGTTACCTGTTCAATTCAAATCAGAAAGATCTGACGATGAATCTGAGCGGCGTTATGAAGCCCGATGTCGTTTCTGTCAACACAAGAATTGCATTTATTTTCATTTCATTGCTTTGAGTTACCAAACTATTATTGCACCTTGTCCGCTTTTGCTTATAAGCGTGGGATATGAGAGAGCGCAAAGACAATAGATCAAGCCAAAACAATCGATCAGGTAGCGGTCGGTTCGTTGGCAATAAATCAAAAGACAATCGGCCAGGCAAATCCGCAAGGTCAGATGGTGGGTCTATGGGCAAACAACAAGGGTCACGCGGCAACAAGTTTCGCAACAAGGGCGGGCAACGCCAAGGATCTGGCGCGCTTTATATATACGGACTTCATAGTGTGCGAGCTGCCGCGCAAAATCCAAAACGCAAAATCATTCGAATGCTAGCCACACATAATGCGTGGGATCGACTTGATATCGGCGAAGCAAGCCGGATGCCCTACCCCGTTGAAACCATCGACGTGCGCGAATTGGATAAAATGCTGGGCAAAGACGCCATTCATCAAGGTATTGTCGCAGAAGTTCATCCTTTAGAGGCTAAAAGCCTTGAGGAATTGAAAGACACGCATCTTGTTGTGGTGCTTGACGAGGTCACAGATCCGCATAATGTCGGTGCGATCATGCGCTCTGCTGTGGCTATGGGCGCCGGCGCCTTGATCACAACTGCCCGCAATAGCCCCCAGGAAACCGGGGTTTTAGCGAAATCTGCTTCTGGAGCCTTGGAAATGATCGATCATATCCAAGTGAAAAATCTCGGTCATGCGATTGATGAGCTACATTTTGTTGGCTTTCAAACCATTGGACTTGATTCTGAAGGCCCACACGCACTGGAACAGACATTTTCCAAAAAACAGATCGCATTGGTGCTCGGCGCTGAAGGCAAAGGGCTTCGCCATAAAACACGCAGCATCGTCACTGACCTTGCGAGGCTTGATATGCCCGGGGCGATCAAATCTCTAAATGTTTCTAAT
>JAEPMD010000059.1:3213-11817 GCA_017644105.1 Rhizobiaceae bacterium
GTTTCTAATGCGGCAACACTATCGCTCTATGCCGCGCATAAATACATTACGGTTGATTCTTAGATCGCACAAAATTTCGAAACAAAAAAGAATCGAAAAATTATTCTAAGGGCATGAGCAAATCAAAATAGTATTGACTGCCTAGGAGATATCCTAGACTTCAAGTGGCTAATCATTTTGTAATTTTCGTCACAAAATACATTAACCTGTGAAAAATCGTACAATTTCTGAGAAAAACTACGAGAAATTGTGTGAATTTCTTACCACTTGATAAAAAAATCCACAACCTTACGGCGCATATTCGAGGTTTGAACCAGTTAAGAAACACTAAAGCAGCGGGCATAAGTCTCATTTTCCACTAATACAGCAAATCCAATCGGTGCAATGGCCAAAGATGGGTGGATGAACTGAGAAAATGGCCAGTATTTTTACGATATTTCCTTATACTTTTTTGAGTGTACACTCACCTTATTCGTGTAATTTTACCGAATTACAATAAAAACAGAGGTTTTTTGAGAATAAATTTCTTCTTTACAACACCACTGAAGAATTTAATATTCGTGACAAACTAAAAGACTTGTAAAAATCAGGGAGTACAGGGCATGAAGAGACTAACAATAACTGCAATTGCCTGCGCAGCGACAATCATCGCAACACCGGTGATGGCTGAAAACGTTTTACGTTGGACCAGCCAAGGTGATGCATTGACATTGGATCCGCACGCGCAGAACGAAGGTCCGACCATCGCAATGAATGGTCAGATTTATGAGTCACTGGTCACACGTGACCCATTATTGACTTTGCAGCCTGAACTCGCAGAAAGCTGGACAGCTGACGGCGACACATGGACATTTAACCTACGCAAAGGCGTTAAATTCCACGATGGTGCTGATTTCACTGCTGAAGATGTGATCTTCTCATTTGATCGCGCAAAAGCCGCAACATCTGACTATAAGGAACAAGTGGCCAGCATCGTCAGCGTCACAGCGCTTGATGACCATACCGTTGAAGTTAAAACAGATGGTCCAAACCCGATCCTGCCGAACCAAATCACAGGCGTGTTTATGGTTGATAAAGGCTGGGCAGAAGCAAATAACGTTGTTTTGCCGCAAAATTATGCGGAAAAAGAAGAGAGCTATGCGGTTCGCAATACCAATGGTACTGGACCATTTGTTGTGACGTCCCGAGCACCTGATGAACTCACTGTGCTTGAAGCCAATGCAAATTGGTGGGGCAAAGGTTCTTTTCCTGGCAATATCGATAAAATCGAATATCGTCCAATTGCCAATGCTGCGACACGCGTCGCTGCTTTGTTGTCAGGCGAAGTTGATTTCGTTCTTGATCCGCCACTACAGGATCTTGCGCGTATTGCTTCAACAGATGGCTTGAAAACAACGACAACACCGCAAGTGCGTTCCATCTTCTTTGGTATGGACCAAGGTATTGAGGAGCTTCGTACATCTGATGTGAAGGGTAAAAACCCATTTAAAGATGTGCGCGTTCGCGAAGCGTTTAACCTTGCAATTGATAAGCAAGCTATTCAGCGCGTTGTGATGGAAGGTTTGTCTTTCCCAACTGCGATGATCACATCACCAGGCGTTTTGGGTAACACACCTGAACTAGATGCATCTTACGGTCATGATTTGGAAAAAGCTAAAGGCCTCATGGCTGAAGCTGGCTATGGCGATGGATTTACAATCCAGCTTGATTGCCCGAACAACCGTTATAACAACGATGAGAAAATCTGTCAGGCAGCCGTGGCTATGTTGGCGCGCATCGGCGTAACAGTGAAACTTGACGCTATCCCTAAAGCTCAGCATTTCCCGAAAATTCAGAAGCGTACGTCTGATTTCTATATGCTCGGTTGGGGTGTTCCAACACTTGATAGCCATTACGTCTTCTCATATCTGCTTGATGGCGCCGGTTCATGGAACGCAACAGGTTATAACAATGCACGTGTGAACGAAATCACAGCCACAATTGCAACTGAGACTGACATCGAAAAACGCACAATGTTGATCGACGAAGCTTGGAACATTGTGCGCGATGAAAAGCCATATCTACCAATCCACCACCAGGTTCTAGCTTGGGGTATGGCTGATAATTTTGACATTCCAATTGCAGCAGACGACCAGCCTCGTCCTCGCTTCATCGTCAAAAATTAATCTTTGAAACTCTGAACGGGGCGTTGATCGCCCCGTTTATTTTTTCAATCGCAACAGCGGCCTTTTCGGACGCAATAAAGATTTCGCATGTTTGCATTCATCGCACGTCGTTTAGCACAATCCATTCTCGTTATGGCGGTCGTTTCTGCGGTCGCTTTTTCTCTATTTAATTTCGTAGGTGACCCCGTCAACAATATGGTGGGGCAAGATGCAACGCGCGAACGCCGCGCTGAGATCCGCCTGCAACTCGGACTGGACGATCCTATCCCTGTTCAATATGTCCGCTTTGTCAGCAACATGCTGCAAGGTGACTTTGGTATTTCTTATCGCATCAAACAACCCGTTGATAAGCTAATCTTAGAACGTTTGCCAGCAACGCTTGAACTGGTTTTTGTCTCAGCTATCATCTCATTGATCGTGGGCATTGTAGCAGGCGTCTACACTGGTATTCACCGAAACTCTTGGATATCGCGAAGTATATTATCATCCTCGCTGATCGGTGTTTCGCTACCAACCTTTATTATCGGCATTGCGCTGATTTATATCTTCGCGGTGCATTTGCGATGGCTGCCTTCTTCTGGGCGCGCAGGCACAATTGATTTTGGCTGGTGGAAAACATCGCTTCTTTCGCTTGAGGGATGGCGGTCGATTTTGCTGCCCGCTATTACGCTCAGCCTTTTCCAACTTACAATGATCCTGCGTTTGGTGCGCGCTGAAATGATGGAAGTCATGCAGACTGATTTTATTAAATTTGCTCGGGCACGCGGACTATCTGAACGTGCCATCAATTATGGCCACGCTCTGCGCAACACGCTTGTGCCTGTGATCACCATCATCGGTCTGAACATTGGTGGTTTGATAGCGTTCTCCGTGATTACGGAAACGGTGTTCCAGTGGCCCGGCACGGGATTAATGTTCATTCAGGCCGTTGATTTCGTGGATGTTCCCATCATGTCGGCATATTTGGTCTTCGTGGCTATCTTGTTTGTGATCATCAACTTGGTTGTTGATCTTTTATATGCGGCGGTTGATCCGCGTATTCGCATTGGCAACGCGTAAGTGATGGGAGGAAATAGATCATGACAAATTTAAGCTCATCAGAAACCCCGTCCCGACTAGCGCGATTTATGGACAGTGATGTCCTGCATTCATTTTTGCGGTCGCCGTCAGCGATGATTGCGGCTTTCATCACGCTTGTCTTTATTCTGGCAGCATTATTTGCGCCGCTCATTGCGCCATATAATCCATTTGATCCGGCTCAGATTTCGCTTTGGGATGGAAAATTACCACCCAGTTTTGCCGGTGGCGATGATCGTTATTTTCTTGGCACGGATAATCAGGGTCGCGATATGCTCTCGACCATCCTTTATGGTGGGCGACTTTCTATTATTGTTGGATTAGCCGCGGTATTTTTGGGCATGCTTATGGGCGTCACGCTCGGCATTATCTCTGGATATTTGGGTGGAACCTTTGACGCCGTCATCATGCGTATTGCCGACGTACAATTGACTATTCCTGGCATTTTGCTGGCGATTTTGATCAACGGTATTGGCCGCGCATTCCTGCCGGTTGATGTGCGAGATGAATTTGCCATTTATGTGGTGATCATCGCGATTGGCCTGTCGGATTGGCCACAATTCGCGCGGATTACCCGTGGGGCAACGCTGGTGGAGGCCAATAAGGAATATGTAGCGTCAGCCCGTGTGATTGGCCTGCCATCCTGGCTAATTATGGTGCGCCATTTGCTACCCAATGTATTACGTCCTGTATTGGTCTTGGCAACGCTTGGTTTGGCCACAGCCATTATCTCTGAAGCGACGCTGAGCTTTTTGGGTCAAGGCATTCCGCCGACCACACCATCGCTTGGAACGCTAATCCGTGTTGGCAATGAGTTCTTATTCTCTGGCCTTTGGTGGATCACCCTGTTCCCGGCCATTGCTCTGGTAATATTAGTCTTCTCCGTCAATCTATTTGGCGACTGGTTGCGCGATGCGCTTAACCCGAAATTACGGTGATCTATGTCTGAGTTGTTAAAAATCACTGATCTAAATGTGGAATTTGTCACCCGCAGGGGAACAATCAAGGCCGCGCAGGACATTAATCTCACTGTTGCCCCGGGCGAAGTCTTGGGTCTCGTGGGCGAATCTGGTGCTGGTAAATCGACCATCGGCAATGCAATTATCGACCTTTTGGAGCATCCGGGCCGTGTATCTGGTGGTTCTGTGCTGTTTCAGGGTGAAGAAATCCGTGGTCGCAGCGAAGCTGAAATGCGCAGTATTCGTGGTGACAGGATCGGCATGATCTTCCAGGATCCGCAAACCGCGCTTAACCCATTGATGACCGTTGGTGACCAGCTGGTTGAAACGATCATCAAAACCCGCGGTTATGATCAAAAACGCGCGGTTGAATGCGCGATTGAGCTTTTAGAGGGCGTTGGGATTGATAATGCTGAACTGCGCCTTAAAGCCTATCCGCACCAATTCTCAGGCGGCATGCGCCAGCGTGTGGTGATCGCTCTGGCGCTCGCCGGAAAACCTGAGCTTATCATTGCAGATGAACCCACAACTGCGCTAGATGTTTCGATCCAAGCGCAAATTCTTGATCTGATCAAACAGCTGTGTGAAGAGCGCCAGCTTGGAGTGATCATTGTTACCCACGATATTGGCGTGATTGCATCCATCGCCACGCGTGTTGCTGTGATGTATCGCGGCAAAATCGTTGAAACAGGCGACGTGGCGCAGATATTGGGTGATCCGCAGCATGAATATACCAAGGCGTTGATTTCCGCTGTGCCGCGCGCTGATAAGAAATATCATCGTTTTGAGGCCGTGGACTATATTGAAGGCGGCGCAAGCCGCAAGCCGATCGATATCGCCACCCATTGGCTGGGTAAAGCCCGCCATCAGTCGGAAGATGAAACCCCGGCAGTGTCGGTTAAAAATCTTGATCTCTCATTCACATTGCAAAGCGCGCTTTTAAAGAAGAACCGAAAAATGCTGCGTGCCGTCAATAATGTGAATTTCGACATCAAACCGGGCGAAACATTTGGCATTGTGGGCGAAAGTGGCTCTGGCAAAAGCACGATTGCGCGACTAATTGCGGGGCTTTACACCCCAGATCGCGGTGAAATCTCCATCCAAGGCCAAAGTGTTCTTGGCAATCAACGAGACCCGCAGATCAAACAGGCACGTCGTAAACTGCAAATGATCTTCCAAGACCCCTATTCATCGCTCAATTCACGTATGAATGTGATGAACATTGTGGCTGAACCGATCCGTTTTTATAAGCTGACAAGTTCTGAAGCTGAAACACGGCAAATCGTTGGCGATCTGCTTGATCATGTTGGTTTGGGTGCGGCAGTTGCCAACCGGTATCCGCATGAGTTTTCAGGTGGTCAGCGCCAGCGGATCTCGATTGCGCGCGCATTGGCGACACGTCCGCAGATCCTCATTTGCGATGAACCGACATCTGCGCTTGATGTGTCCATTCAGGCGCAAATTCTCAATCTCTTGAAGGATTTACAGGAAGATCTAGGGCTCACCATGCTCTTCATCAGTCACGATCTGCCAGTTATTCGCCAAACCTGTGATCGCATTGCCGTGATGCGTTCGGGGCAGATTTGCGAACTTGCTGAAACGGAAGAGCTCTTTAACAATCCGCAACACGAATACAGCAAACATCTTTTGGGATTGATGCCAAAACTCGACCTTTTGGGATAAACGCGCAATGGGTGTGATACAAGAATGCCACACCTATTCAGTTATTTTGCTGTCAGCACTGCATTCAATAAACGCTGTGCTTGCCTCTGGGCACAGCTTATCTTAATGCTTACGCAAACAGGAGTGCTCTGCCGATGAACAAATAAGTCTTATTCATTTTCGATCGCGTGATCCACGCGAATAAAGACTTATTTTCAAAGGAGCATTTCATGCATCCCCTTATTTATGACGTTGCCGTGTCAATTGACGGCTTTATCGCAGGTCCATCTGAGGATGTGTCACGTTTTCCACATTCTGGCGCCATTGTTGATGATTATCAAAGACGATTGCAAAACTATAAAACCTGTTTGATGGGTCGAAGAACTTACGAATTTGGCTATCGATATGGGCTTGAGCCCGGACAAAACCCCTATCCGCATATGCGGTCCATCGTTTTATCGGAAAGCATTACATTGCCGGAAAGTTCAGACGTGGAATTGTTATCTTGCGTGAGCAAGGACGCAATCGAAGAGATCAAGCAGAGAAGCGATGGTGATATCTATCTTTGCGGCGGCGGTGAATTGGCCAATTGGATGTTGGCAAACAAGCTGATTGATATAGTTCGGATTAAGCGTGCGCCAATCATTTTGGGCTCCGGCATCAAAATATTTGGCGAAGGTGATCATCTTGTTGATCTCACGCTTGTCACTTCAACGGATTATCAAAATGGTGCGTTGTTTCAGGAGTTTAAACTCAATTATTGAGAATTTGATTCCGGAACAATCGCCTTGGTTCAGACCCACTAAACCTTTGGCATCTGCTGTGTCGCGCAGTGGATGCCACCACCCGGATACCAACAAGTTCAATCATTAACAGCAGGTGTGCATCGCATTCTTGCTACAAGCGTACCAATAGGTCCAATTATGTATTTAAGATTTGTCCGTCCCAATAGAGTTCGTTCAATGAATGCCCGAGAAGGATTTTTTCGAGCAGCCTATGAACTGCGTTATTCTGAGAGTTTAGATAAACACACCTCAAATCGCTTGGAACATCTTCTGGATTGGTTTGACACTCATCTTATCATTCCCGATAAGTTTCATCGATCCAAATCTAAAGCTGCTCGGTATAGAGACACTAGAGGATTGAGCTGGTTCAAAGGCGGTGAGAACGAAAGTTTGGACAAAGCCTTCGAACTTTCGTCCCTTTTAAACGAAGTTGGTTATTCGATCGAAACGATTAAATCAAAGCGCATCGGCTACATCATCTATGAAGATAATTTTCAAGTTGTTGCCGAACCTTTTACTGACACGCAAAGATAACCCATAATTAAACCTTCGGCATCTGCTGTGTCGCGCAGTGGATGCCGCCGCCGATTTCTCCCAATGCATCAACATTGAGCGTGATAATTTCGCGGTTTGGGTAGGCATTTTGCAAAGCTTTAACAGCGATATCATCAGCTTCTTTATCACCAAATTCTGCCGCGATTACTGCGCCATTACAGACATAATAATTGGCATAGGATGCGACAAAATCTATTCCGTCGATACGCCGTTCTTCAGGTTCTGGAATAACCGTAATATCCAGCCCTTCGGCGTCCAAACGATCATAGGTATCAAGTGCTGCCAAATGAAATGGGTCATCCAAATCGGGTCGGTCTGGCAAGTTAATCAGCACCCTGCCCGCACCCGTAAACCGCGCCAAACTATCGATGTGATAATCAGTGATATCTTGATCATAAACACCGCGCGACCAGATCATTTTGTCCGCGCCATAAGCTTCGAGCAGTCGCGCTTCGATTTGATTGCGGGATAGACCAGGATTGCGATTGTCATTGAGCCACGAGCTTTCATGAGCCATCAAAAGGCCATGTCCATCATGTTCAACACCGCCAGCTTCACCTTTTAAACCTGAACTGATCAACTCCACGCCCAGCCGTTCCGCTATTTGAGATGCAATCTGACCATCACTTTTATGTATTTGTTTATCACCCCAGCCATTGAATTGAATATGGCTGACAACAAGCTCATTTTTTTGAATAGCAAAAAGAGGCCCTGAATCCCTCGCCCAAAGATCTTCTGTAGGAATATCCCAAATCACAACATTGGACGATAAAAGCTTTTGTGCTGCAGCTTTATGTTCAGCCCCCATGAGCAATATAACAGGTTCAAGCTCAGAGATCGCATTGGCGATATCGGCGATTGTTCCTTGCACATCCTCTAAAAAATAACGATCTGAATAGACTTTTCGGCTGACTGGCCATTGCATAAAGGTTAGTTCATGCTCTGCTTCTTCGGGCGGCACATATAGGTTATCTTTCGTCATTGAATGGGCTCCATGCGCCATTATTACGCTCGAACTTAAAGCTAATCCACCCGTGATGAAGTCTCTACGTTTTATCAATCAACCCCACCGTTTATTCTTAAACCAGCAACCTAATAAATTCACGTTCGCCGGCATCTGAAAACTCAACAATACGGGAGCCATCTTTTCGTTTGGCCCAGCCAAGGTCCAAAACGCGGGTGAGCATCGCTGATCCCAGCGCACCAGCAAGATGTGAACGGCGTGAACTCCAATCCAAACAGGATTTGCACATGGGGCGCTTGGTCTTCACGAGCGAGGTAATATCAATACCAAAATTGCCCACAAAAGCGGTTCCCTTGGGCGTGAGAAGTGGTTCGGAAATTTTGAACAAGAGATTTAAGTGAAATTTTGACCTGTCAGTGGCACTATGTGCCGAACAC
>JAEPMD010000005.1 GCA_017644105.1 Rhizobiaceae bacterium
TATTGAGTTATCGGATATGTTTACCGACAGATTTAATGGCGACTCAAAAGGGTCTGCATCATATCGCTCAACTAATTCTCGACTATACTCAGCGGCTAGAGCTACGAGTTGTCCATGTGAGAGGTCATTTTCATCCCGATCTAATATGCGTTGCCACAACTCCATCTTTTTTTCCCAATCCATGCGCTTCCTGCTGTAGGCGTACTGTGCCTTAAGCGGTTCATGCTCTTTGGTGGAAATTGTAAATTCTTGAGATTTGCCGATGTCGTTCACACCAAGTTTTGCCAATAAATCGCGATTTTTCCAAAGCTTGCTTGGGATTCGGTATCGACCCTGCCAGACATCAGAGCCTTTTCGCTTCATTAATCCACTTGGTTTTTTCGGCATACCATAACACTTCCCATAACAGTTTTTCATTACAGCCACTTGACGAAAGTTACTGTATTTACTTATGTTTATGAAATCAAAGGAAGATTAAAGCAAGGTGCAATGGTGGGCGATAAGAGACTCGAACTCCTGACATCTTCGGTGTAAACGAAGCGCTCTACCAACTGAGCTAATCGCCCATTGCGGTGTCCCGTTTAGGCGCTTCCTTTGATAAGTGCAAGCAAAAAATTCAAGAAAATGAAAGAAAGTGCTGCGTTTAAAAAAATGACATAGTTTTGTTAAAAAGGTCGACAAATGTGCTTGACACTTTCCGCGATTAAGCTTAATCACCCGCTCATGGTTTTGAACAATCAAGACCATAACGAAAAATGTGCGGGTGTAGCTCAGATGGTTAGAGTGTCGGCCTGTCACGCCGAAGGTCGCGGGTTCGAGCCCCGTCACTCGCGCCATTTTTCGATTTAAACGTGACACTTCTTCATGACAATTTGATGATTTTGATTTTCCCCTGGCGGGATAGCTATTTATCTGTTGCAGATTAAGTTTTTCCCCAATTTAGCGTATGATTCAGCACTTGTGCTGCGTTCGGTCACAGTTTCGACAGTTTAACCCCATAAAACATTTGATATTCTCAAAATTCCTTTTGTCAGATGCGCTTTGACTGGCTACCTTGTCCTTGAACAATGGTATGTGGCGCTAAGATAAATTAGCTTTATTTGGAACATTCGATGGCCGACGATAAAAAACATCCGGACTCAGCCTCCGAACTTGACCAAAATAATGTCGATGCGATCGTAGATGATGCGCAGAACGACGTTTCCGACCAAAAAGATGCCGACATCTACGACGATGAAGGCCGCATTCGCTCAGATTTCCGAAAATCCGTAGCGGACACGCTTGATGACGATGATGTCGAAGCGCTTAATCAATATGTTGAGGGCCTGCACGAATCTGAACTTGGTGATTTGATCGAATCGCTCAAACCCGAGCGTCGGCAAAAACTTGTTGAACTCTTGGGTGATTCTTTCGACTTTGCAGCTCTAACCGAAGTTGATGAAGCCATCCGCGTTGAAATCGTCGATGCTATTCCCAATCAAGATGTCGCGCGCGCGATTGGCGAGATGGATTCTGATGATGCGGTGTTTATTCTGGAAGATCTCGATGAAGAAGACCGTCAGGAGATTCTCGATTATTTACCCTTTATCGAGCGCGTGCGTCTGAAAAGATCCCTAGATTATCCAGAAGACAGTGCCGGACGTCGCATGCAAAGTGAATTTGTTGCTGTGCCGCCATTTTGGACGATTGGTCAGGTGATTGACTATATGCGTCTTGATAAAGACCTGCCGGAACGATTCTCGCAGATTTTTGTGATTGATGCGACCTATAAGCTTGTGGGTGATATCGAGCTCGACCGCATATTGCGAACACGCCGCCATGTGCGGGCTGAAGACATTATGAATGACACAATTCATCCAATCCCAGCACAAATGGATCAGGAAGAGGCTGCGATCCTTTTTGAGCAATATGATTTGCTCTCAGCGGCTGTTGTCGATCATAATGATCGCTTAGTTGGTGTGCTGACCATTGATGATGTGGTTGATGTCATTCACGAAGAGGCCGAGGAAGATATCAAAGCGCTCGCCGGTGTGGGTGATGAGGAACTCTCAGATAATGTCTTCGCAGCGTTTAAATCGCGTTTTACCTGGCTCTTGATCAATCTCATCACATCCATCTTGGCGTCCGTTATCATTGGTCTCTTTGATGCGACGATCCAACAAATGGTCGCCTTAGCTATTTTGATGCCGATTGTGGCCTCCATGGGGGGGAATGCTGGCACACAAACCATGACAGTGACGGTGAGGGCGCTCGCAGTGAAGGATCTGGATATTTATAATGCTGGGCGCATCATCTTGCGTGAAGCGGCTGTAGGTGGCCTTAATGGCATTATATTTGCGCTGTTAATTGGCGTGGTCTCTGCCATTTGGTTCAGCAATATTGATCTGGGTATTGTGATTGGTATTGCGATGATCATCAATATGTTCTCGGCAGCTTTGGCTGGAATTTTATTGCCATTGATTCTCGATAAGATGGGCTTTGATCCAGCGATTTCCTCCACCGTCTTTGTGACAACGGTGACAGATGTGATAGGCTTCTTCGCGTTTTTAGGTTTGGCTGGTCTTTGGTTCGGGGTGATCTGATAAATGGTCAATCATTACAGTATATCCCAGCTCACCAAAGAGTTCGATATCTCAACGCGAACATTGCGCTTTTATGAGGATGAGGGGCTGTTGCAGCCGGAAAGGCGTGGGCGTACACGCCTATATTCACCCGCTGATCGCAGAACCATTGCAAAAATTTTGATGGCACGCCGGGTTGGTTTTACAATCTCGGAAATTTCAGAGCTTTTGAAACTGGATCTATCGCTGCCGAATACGGCAAAGCAGCTCAAAGTGGTGATGGATCAAGTGGAGAAGAAGCGTCAGGAGTTGCGCAATCAACGCCGTGATCTGGAAATGATGGTAGATGAGTTGGATAATCTCGAAGATGCATGCTTAGCGAAACTCGCCGAGATTGGCGTAAGCACATAGGCGCTATAGGATCTGCGCTGTCATCCAAACCAATCCCAACAGAATGGGTTGATGAAGTAAATATGTCGCCAAACTATGACGACCCAGAAAGCCCAAAGCTTTGCTAATCAGATTACTCGGCGGCGTTTGGTGATTTCGTAGGTTTTCAAATAGGCCTTTTGCTCTCAAAATCTTCGCCGTGGCCATGCCGACCAAAAATGGTGCGAGCCAAGGCAGAAGAGGCACATAATCATTGGATCTTGGAATATTGGCGTTTAATCCGACCCACCACAGCAGCGGCGCATCAAAGAACTGGGATCGCAGATAAAACGGCGCGAAGAAAACTATGATCGCCAATATCAATAGAACAATGGCTGGCAGCTTTCTAAGAAGCAAGCCAATCACACTGGCCGCCGCAATAGAATGCAAAATACCAAAAAAGATTGGTGCACCGGGCATGGCGTAATATGTTGCTGCTGAAATGATCGCAGCGGCGCCCACAAGCCAGATGAGCCGTTTTGCAAATGATCTGGCGCGAAAGTTGGGATCATGACCTAGAATTAGGCTCAGACCTGCCAAGAATAAGAAGCTGGACGCAATACATCTGGCAAAAGTTTTCCATTCAAATGTTGCCGTGAGACCGCGTTCGACAAACCCAAAGAACTCCAGATCCCAGGTGAAATGAAAAATCGCCATGGTGATGATCGCACATCCACGAGCATAGTCGATCAAATAGATACGATTTGACTGGATATTAGTCATCTGCCGACCAGCCATATAGCCAGTCCAATCCGCGGCCAAGGCTTTGTGGCGATTTGCGAGAAAGCACCAAATTGCGTCCCCATTTAATCGGGCCAATGGCATGATATGCAAAGCGATTAAATGCGGTTCGACTTTTGACTTTGGTTATGCGTGCTTTGCGCGTTTTCTCAAACTTTTGCAGCATGTCGGAGATCAGATAGGGGCTGTCCGTCACCATTTTGGATAAAAGATACCCGTCTTCAATCGCCATAGCTGCTCCTTGCGCGGAAAATGGCATCATGGCATGGGCAGCATCACCAATCAGCACCATATCGCGGCCATTGTTCCAAGTGCCATCCGTTATCTGATTAATCGGCCAGCACCCAAGCTCGGTAGCCGATTGCAGCATATGCACCGCATTGGGGTGTAAATCATAACGCGATATCGCTTTATCAAACTTGATGGTTTCCGGCTTGTCGTTCTTATCGCGGGTTATGAAAATCACATTGCTATTGCCATTGTCATCCGCGGGATAAATCGCTGTATGGTTTGCAGCGCCCATCAGCACATGAATACTGCGCGAACTGCTGATTTCGGGCGGTAAATGCGCTCGTGCGGATAAATCAGCATTAAAGCGCCAAGCATTGTAATTGCCAAATTTTGGATGACCGGTCAGCGGCATGACCTTTCGAACTGACGACCAAACACCATCCGCACCAATAATCAGATCAGGTTTAACCCCCATCTTGGCAGCTACATCAATGGAAAGTCGGTTTGGTCCATCGAAATTAAGGCTGCTGGCGAGATGTAACGAGCAGTTTTCATCCGCTAATACCGCTTGATAAAGCACATGCTGCAGATCAGCACGCTTCAAAACAGCGTAAGGCGCACCCCAAGAATTTTTCGCCAATTCCGCGATGGGAACTTCAGCAATGATCCGAAGTGTTTGCGCGTCAGTTAATTTAACAGAATGTGGCTCGATCCAATGTTTTTTTAGTTCATCTTCAAGACCCAACGTTTGCAAAATTTTTGTCGCATTGGGTGATAATTGAATGCTGGCACCAATTTCAGTGAGTTCTTCTGCTTTTTCAAAAATTTGAACGCGCGCGCCGGCACGTGACATAGTCAATGCAGCAACTAAGCCAGCTATGCCGGCTCCGATGATAGCGATATTTAATTGATGTTCGTTTGAAATTGACCCCTCAGACATTCAAACGACCTCAATCAGGCGACCGGCTCTTCTTCCCAGACGCAGCCAATTGGTCTTGATTCGTTGTGGGCCACATCCGGAACATATTTGTATAGGGTAGAGCAATAAGGGCAGACGATTTCTGTTTCATCACCCATTTCTAGATATTCATGTGGGTGATCAAAGGGTGGTTTAGCACCAATGCACATGAATTTTTTTGTGCCAATTTCAATGGCGGGATATCCGGCGGTGTTGTGAAAATAAGGCATTTTGTGACCAGCCATGATCTCGTGCTCCCTGATAATAAGCATATTCGTTTCGTCTATCTTTAAACTGTTGGGGTGAAAATGTGTAGGCAAATATGTAGACACTCACACAAAAACTTGGCAAAGCTTCAATTCCGAAAGCAATCAACTTGAAAAGATGATGATCACATGGTGGCACAACCTCTTGAAATGAACATGTTCAACTCGGACGGTGTTGAAATCGCTTGGTTTGATGCAGGCCCGAAAGATGGTGACGTTGTGATGCTTATTCATGGCTTTGCATCATCCGCGCATGTGAATTGGGTTTATACGGGTTGGGTGAAAACTCTCACCGAAGCGGGCTATCGTGTCATTGCCTTTGATCATCGCGGCCATGGTAAAAGCGATAAACCTCATGATAGCGCGGTTTATACGCCCGATCATATGGCTCAGGATGCGATTAACTTACTTGATTCTCTTCTCATCGATGAGGCGCATTTTTTGGGATATTCAATGGGTGCGCGTGTTTGTGCATTCATTGCAAAATCCGAACCGCAATATGTGAAGTCTTTGACATTCGGTGGCCTAGGAATTGGTATGGTCGAGGGAGTCGGTGATTGGGATGTAATCGCCGAAGCTCTATTAGCGCCTTCATTGGATGATGTAACGGACGAAAGAGGGCGTATGTTCCGTGCCTTTGCTGATCAAACAAAAAGTGATCGCTATGCGCTGGCCGCATGTATTCAAACGTCGCGGGTTCTTGTAACCGAAGACGAAGCCTCGCAAATGTCGATGCCAACGCTGATTGTGGTTGGCACAAAGGACGATATCGCTGGTTCACCCGATGAATTGGCAGCGCTTATGCCAAACGCAACGCCTGTCTCAATTGAAGGCAGAGATCATATGCTGGCTGTTGGCGATAAAGTCTTTAAAAAAGCGGTACTTGAACATATTTCGAGCTAGTTTGCGCAGAAATCACAGGCGAAAATATTCATCATATTTTCGTCATTTCGTCTCAAACACTTTAAAATTTACCATTTCTGTCATATTTATAGGGGAAGATGATTGCTTTATAGGGGAAGATGATTGCGGTCTCGCGATCAGGTGTGGAGAAAGACTATGAATACATCAGTTGAATCACTGAATAAAAAAGTAAATGCCATGGACCCGATTTGGGATACCATCCGCAAAGAGGCAGAGGAAGCAGCTCAGGCTGACCCTGTGTTGGCAACTTTCCTTTATTCAACGATCTTGCAGCAACCCTCATTAGAAGAAGCTGTGATCCACCGTGTCTGCGAACGTCTTGACCATCCTGATCTTCAAGCGAGCGTCATTCGCCAAACTTATATGGAAATGTTGGCTGATCAGCCGGAATGGGGCGCAACGCTTCGCGTTGATATTCAAGCGGTCTATGATCGCGATCCAGCTTGCAGCCGTTTTATTCAACCCGTCCTTTATTTTAAAGGATTTCACGCCATACAGACTCATCGTCTGGCACATTGGTTGTGGAACCAGGGGCGCACTGACTACGCACTTTACTTACAGTCGCGTTCCTCAGCGATTTTCCAAACTGATATCGATCCAGCTTCTAAGTTGGGTAAAGGGTTGTTCTTAGATCACGCAACAGGCATCGTTATCGGTCGCACTGCCGTCGTTGGCGATAATGTGTCTATTTTGCAAAATGTGACCCTCGGCGGAACTGGCAAAGAAGGTGGTGATCGTCACCCGAAAATTGGCAGTGGCGTACTTATTGGGTCCGGTGCGAAAGTGCTTGGTAACATCAAAATCGGTAACTGCTCACGCATTGCGGCAGGTTCTGTTGTATTAAAACCAATTCCAGCAAATAAAACCGTTGCTGGTGTCCCTGCGCGCATTGTGGGTGAAGCTGGCTGTCAGGAGCCATCGCGCGCTATGGATCAAATGATCAATGCCGCAACACAAGAAGATGCATCATAAAAATACGCTTTAATTTTCACGTCTCACGTGGCAAAAGACATAAAACGAATCGCAAAGACGGAGAATGCGGCTGATGAACCCTGATGAAATCAAAAAACTAGATGCTTATTTGAAGCGTGTTTTTAATCCTTCTTTTGAGGTGCGTGCACGTCCGAAAAAGGATGATTCTGCAGAAGTTTATTCAGGCGATGAATTCATCGGTGTGATCTATCTAGATGATGAAGATGGAGATCGCTCATTTAACTTCTCCATGGCTATTTTGGACGTCGATCTTTAAGATCTTTCGGACAGATATCAAATATTGAAACGGGTAGAATGTGATTCTATCCGTTTTTTTGTGCCTATTATTCGGGCAGCTTAAATGCTTAAAACGATTGAAATAATGCAGTTCAATTTATTGCTGGATTCTAATCGATTTTATTCTGGAAAAATCATTATTCTTGTGAATACAACGACAGAACTGCGGGTGTTTTGTCCAATTTGTTAAGAAATTTGCATAATTGATCATTCGAGCATGACGCAACTCTTTGGTGCCAATATGGAGATGAATGACCAATGGCTGAAACGAATTCAGAAGATCTGGATCTAGATCGCATTTTATCAATTGAAATCGCACGTGTAACCGAGCGCGCAGCTGTGGCTGCTGCCAAGCTCAGAGGACGTGGTGATGAAAAAGCTGCTGATCAAGTGGCGGTTGATGCCATGCGTACAGAGCTCAACAAGCTGAACATCAGTGGCACAATCGTCATTGGTGAAGGTGAGCGCGATGAAGCACCTATGCTTTATATCGGTGAAGAAGTGGGAACTCAGGACGGTCCTGAATTGGACATCGCGCTTGATCCACTTGAGGGTACAACCATTTGCGCCAAAAACATGCCCAATTCATTGGCTGTGATCGCCTTTGCCAACAAAGGCAAATTGCTCTACGCGCCCGATGTGTACATGGATAAAATCGCGATCGGACCGGGTTATCCAGAAGGCACGATCTCAATTGATGCGACACCTGCGGAAAACCTAGCCGCGATTGCCAAGCATAAGGGCGTTGAAATTGGTCAGGTTTGCGCCTGTATCCTTGATCGTCCACGCCATGCAAAATTGATCGCTGACGTGCGTGCGTGTGGTGCAGCTGTGAGATTGATTGGTGACGGCGATGTGGCGGGTGTGATTTACACAACAGATCCCGAAGAAACAGGCATTGATATCTATATGGGTACAGGTGGTGCGCCAGAGGGTGTATTAGCTGCTGCTGCGCTTCGTTGCACAGGCGGTCAGATGCAAGGTCGCTTGCTCTTTAAATCGCAGGATCAAATTGATCGCGCGGCGACAATGGGCGTCTCTGATCCGAACAAGGTCTATGATCTCACAGAACTTGCCAGCGGCGATGTGATGTTTGCCGCAACGGGTGTAACAGATGGCGATATGCTCCAAGGCGTGCGCTTTAAAGGCAATGCGATTTCAACACATACTTTTGTGATGCGCTCATCGACCGGTACAGTCCGCGAAATCAAAGCGATCCACCGCGAAGGTCAAAAGTTTGCATAACGGGTTCTAGATCAACAACACGTTGCATTTATCGGCAGGCCTCATTATCAATGGGGCCTGTTTTTTATGGCATTTCAATTTTCTGCGCTTAAAGGTGTAAATTCGTGGCTGACAATATTTTTATGGGTGTGGAAGCGTCACTGACGGGCCAGAAATGGATCACGCGCCTTGATAATCTTGGTCAGAATACAGCGCTTGATATTGCTCAAAAAACGGATATTCCCGAGCTTATTGCGCGGGTGATTGCTGCGCGTGGTGTATCTTCTGCGGAAGCAGCAACATTTTTAGCGCCATCTATTCGAGATTTGATGCCAGATCCGTCTACCATGACCGATTGCGATGCGGGCGCGCAACGCATTGTGCAAGCAATCCAGATGGGTGAGCGTGTGGCAATTTTTGGTGATTATGATGTGGATGGTGCGTCTTCATCTGCGTTGCTGTCGCGTTTCCTAACGCATCTAAATGTCCCCAATGAGATTTATATCCCCGACCGGATATTTGAAGGCTATGGCCCCAATCCAAATGCGATAGCCGAACTTGTTGATAAAGGTGCTCAGCTGATTGTGACGGTAGATTGCGGTTCAACCAGTTTTGAGGCCTTGGAGAAGGCTAAGGAATTATCCTGTGATGTCGTGGTCATCGATCACCATCAGGTCGGCGATGAATTGCCGCCTTGCGTGGCGCTCATCAATCCCAATCGCCAGGATGATCTTTCAGGTTTAGGGCATTTATGTGCCGCAGGCGTTGTGTTTATGGTTTTGGTCGCTGTGCAGCGCCTTCTGCGCCAGCAAGGACATGAGGGGCTCAAAGGCTTTGATCTGCTTGCCCATCTCGATCTTGTGGCACTCGCTACCGTTTGCGATGTGGTGCCGCTTAAAGGTCTAAACCGCGCTTATGTTGTCAAAGGCATGATTGCAGCGCGCAAACAGGGCAATCCGGGGCTTGCAGCCTTGATGCGCATTGTCGGCATAGATGGACCGATTACACCCTATCATTTGGGCTTTTTAATTGGCCCGCGTATTAATGCCGGTGGCCGAATTGGCGATGCAGCCTTGGGATCACGATTATTGACGCTCCATGATACGTCTGAAGCGGATGAAATCGCCACGCATCTAGATAGCCTCAATAAAGAACGTCAGGCGATGGAAGCGAAAATGCTGGAACAGGCTGAAGCTGAAGTTATGGCCGAGATGGCTGGCGGTGAGGGGCCTGCGATCATCGTCTCCGCCAATGATGGTTGGCATCCGGGAATTGTTGGCCTTGTGGCGTCACGCCTGAAAGACCGTGAAAATAGACCCGCCTTTGCCATTGCCTTTGACCCATCCGGCAAAGGTTCCGGTTCCGGACGTTCTATTCCTGGTTTTGATATCGGCAAGATTGTGCGTGAAGCCGTGGATAAGGGGTTGCTTGTTAAAGGCGGTGGTCATGCTATGGCGGCCGGGCTTACGGTCGAAAAATCAAAGCTGGGCGACTTACGCACCTATTTTGAAGAAAAGGCGGCCGACCACATTGCTGACTTAACCGCTGTGCGCACGTTAAAAATCGATGGTGCTTTGGCAGCATCAGGCATTACAACTGATCTGGTTGATATGATCGAGCGGGCAGGGCCTTATGGTGCAGGCCATTCGCAACCCGTTTTTGTTTTGCCCAATCACATGCTCAAAGACGCGCGCATTGTGGGAACCAACCATGTCAAAGTTTCGTTTTCCGGTATGGATGGTGGGCGCATTGACGGGATCTGTTTCCGTGCAGCTGACAGTGAGCTCGGCAAAGCTTTTCTAAATGGTCGCGGACAAAGCTTTCATGTCGCCGGTAATATCAACATCAATTATTGGCGCGGCATGAAGCAAGTGCAAATCCGTGTGATGGATGCAGTGCGTGTGAGTTAGATGCGGCCGGTTAGATATACATCCTCCAAAAACTTATACCTCATTTATGCATGTTCGTGGCTTTCGGGTTATATTTTTGTGTACTTCTTTTTCAATGATAATCCCTTGGATGAGCCGACCAATAACATTGGGAAGACATTGCCAATTTTATATATTATCGCATTTTGTGCGCCAGGATTAGGATGCCTCTATAATATCTATAGATATTTTCGTCGGAAAAATTTTTATGTTAAAATTTCGACGCTTGGCTTCACTGACACTCGCATTCTTTCAAGTATCATACCATGGCAATACACTCGAGACATCGCACTAAAAGCGCCATCTCCATTTAAAAAATTTGATCAATTCCGTGTCGAGATAGAAGTGGATGCGGACTACATCAAAAAGGAAACAAAAGAGACTTTCGCCAAGATATTCAAGACTGAATCCAAAGGTAGATGGATGTCATTTGCTATCTATCAAACCGATTTTGGTGACAGCCTGGATGACATCTATAATTCGATGATGGATTACTCAACCAATGCATCGAAACATCAAAGTAGCGCAACCAAATCCATCGATCCTGCCGATCAATAAACTCAAAAAATGTCAAAGAAATCATCGATATGAAATTCTATTTCCCCAGACGAGACAATCTAATTGTTCTTGCTATCATGTTTTTGGTCATGATTGGTCTATTCTGGTTGTCAGATTGGGGGCAAAGCTTTTTCGATGATGTTGTTGAGCGCAGAGAAACGCTCCACGCCATACTCATCATAATTACCCTCGTGTGTATAACAATAATGGCTTATGCCTTTATTAAGGGTCCCATAAAGGTGATTGAGATAACTGATTTGGGTATAACGGATATCAGATTGAATGCGGATACCCTGCCTTGGTTAGAAATTGAAAATATCGAACTCTATAAAGAAGGTTCAAAGCTTTGTAAGCAACCGCATATTCTTATTCATATGCCCCAAGATTTCGTTCCGATCATTAAACCACAAACTCTATTGGGAGTGAAAATTCCACATAAGCCCGTTAAGGCGCCATTTATCATTCGAAAAAGCGGATTTTCGACGCGCATCGAGAATATCTATCTGCCAATGTTGAGTTATTGGGAAGCTGCGAAATCAAAAAACGACGCAATCTGAGTTTTTGTCCAAAAATATCACTTGGCTATATTACGCACTAGATATAGGCCTTTTTTGCCTTTATATGCTCTCAATCTATCGCAATCTTTCTGATGAAGGACAAAAGCCATGCATTTCGCAACAATCAATGACGTTAACCTGCATTATCAAGTGATCGGGGCACCCGAGAGCAAACCAACTATTGTGTTTGCCAATTCGCTTGGTACGGATTTTCGAATTTGGCGTGATGTGATTGTCCGTCTGGTCGGGGATTATTCCATTGTGACCTATGATAAACGCGGCCATGGCTTATCTGATCTGGGCGATAGCCAAACTATGACCAATCACCTGGAAGACCTTGCAGGCCTTATGGATCATCTTGGTATTCAAAGCGCCATCATTTGTGGTGTATCCGTTGGTGGATTAATTGCCCAAGGGCTTCATGCAACGCGTCCTGATCTCGTCGGTGCGCTGATCTTGTGTAACACAGGCACGAAGATCGGCACGGATGAATTATGGAACATGCGTATTGAAATGGTTGAGACCAAAGGCATTTCAGAAATTGCGGATGGCGTCCTAGCGCGCTGGTTCACCAAAGGCTACCGTGATGATAACCCGGCAGATGTTGCAGGCTATGCCAACATGCTGACCCGCACGCCGGCCAAAGGTTACACAGGCACATCAGCTGCTATTCGTGATACTGATTTCACCGAACAAGCAGCCGAAATTAAAGTGCCGACCATTTGTATTGCTGGTGATCAAGATGGCGCAACGCCGCCGGAGCTTGTCAAAGCAATGGCGAAAACCATCCCCAATGCATTCTATGAAGAAATCAAAGATTGCGGGCATATCCCATCTATCGAATGTGGCCAGTATCTAACAGATGTTATGACAGCCTTTATGGCCAAATTAACGCGCGAATAGTCGCGCTACAGACCTATTTTCCATTCACAAATCGGAAAATATATGCATAATAGCAAATCATGGGCCAAAAAGTCTCATTTATTGATAAAAATGACAATTTTGACCAATTTGCGGACCTTAGCGACTTATCGCCTTTAAGCCAGCTTTGACAGATCAGCTTGCAGCAATTTTTGATCGCTGCAATTGACTTTCATTTTTATCGGCATATGAGAAGGGCGACACGTCGCTTTATTAGATAATTAAGATTGGATACGTAGATGGCTAAGTCGCTCCACGGCAAAGAAATGGGGGCGGTTATGAAAGAAATACGTTTGCTTTTTGGCATTCCCGATTGGGTGTCAAAAGTGACGTGGTCTACGTTGCGCGACGACATGTTCGCCGCTTTTACGGGCGCAACAATTGTACTGCCACAAGGCATTGCTTTTGCCGCGATTGCCGGTCTCCCACCTGAATATGGTTTCTACACTGCCATGATCACACCGATCATTGCGGCGCTGTTTGGATCGTCCTGGCACACAGTCTCTGGTCCGACAACGGCGATTTCGGCTTTGGTGTTTGCAGCTCTCGCCGGTGGACATACACCGGGCAGCCCTGAATTCATTCAGGCGGTGATCTTACTGACCTTCCTGGTGGGGATGTTTCAGCTCATACTGGGTATCGCGCATTTGGGAGCCTTGGTCGACTTTGTTTCCCATTCTGTGATGACCGGCTTTATCACCGGTGCCGCTCTGCTCATTGGTCTTAGTCAAGTGCGTCATGCGCTTGGGCTGGATTTGCCAAGGCCCGAGGATCTGGGCGAATTTGCCATCAAATTTTGGGAAATTTGGCCGGAGGCGGATGCAAACAGCTTTATTATTGCCTTTACGTCTTTGGCCGTGGGTGTTTTGTCGAAAAAGTTCTTGCCTAAATGGCCAAATTATCTGATTGCGCTCGGTGCAGGCACATTGGTTTACTACTTCCTTGGTTGGACCGAACTTGAAGTGAAAACTGTCGGCGTGATCCCATCTGTTGTGCCAAGCTTTGCCATGCCCGCCTTTGACTTAACCGATATGCGCGATTTGGCATCCCCAGCCTTCGCGGTGGCAGTGGTGGGGCTTTTGGAAGCTATGTCCATTTCCCGCGCCATCGGATTGCGATCAGGTCAAGATATCGATGCCAACCGGGAATTTACCGGGCAGGGGCTCTCTAATGTCGCTGGTAGCTTTTTTAACTGCTATCCTGGGTCAGCATCGCTTACACGTTCCGGCATCAATTATGAAGCTGGTGCGAAAACGCCGCTATCCGCCGTCTTTGCCGCAATCTTCTTGCTTTGCATATTACTCTTTGTTGCGCAGTTCTTTGCCTTCGTGCCAATTCCGGCTATGGCTGGTGTGATTATCCTTGTGGCATGGAAACTTGTTGATGTGCGTGAGATCAAGCATTTGATCACAACGAGTAAAACAGAGACTTGGATTGCTGCGGTGACCTTCTTCTCATCGCTCTTATTCGATCTTGAATTTGCGATCTATGCGGGGGTTTTATTGTCGCTTGCATTGTTCTTAAATAAATCATCACGCCCACGCATATCAGTTGGCGCACCAGACACTTCCACACCCAACAGACGCTTCAGCAGCGTTGAGCGCCTTGATCTGCCAGAATGCCCGCAATTGGTTATGGCACGTATCGATGGACCGCTTTATTTTGGTTCAGTGGAATTTGTCCGCCGCAAATTGCGTTCGATTGAATATGATCAACCTGAACAGCGCCACATGATGCTGATCGTGAAGGGTATCGGTGAGATTGATTTGCCAGGTGCAGAGCTGCTGATTGAAGAAGCCACACGCCGTCATAAGCGTGGAGGGTCGTTCCACCTGCAAACAACAACGCCGCGTACCATCAATAAGCTTGGCCGTTTCCACGTGATGAAAGCGCTGACCAAGCACCATATTCACCTAAGTAAAGGCGAAGCGATTGCCGAGATCGTCCCGATGCTGGACGAAGAGATTTGCGCCAATTGTACAACGCGGATTTTCCATGAATGTTCGGGCCGGCCAAACAACGCGCTGATGAAGGCTGTCGATGCTGCTCTGGAAGAAGATCCAGATACGGTGGTTGAAGCGATCGCCAAAAAAACTTCCGGCGAAGAATCAACACCTGATAAACCGGCGACATAAACTGGGTGATTTCGTGTTATGACCGCCTAGATGCATCACAGGGTCATTTGCCGATTGTTTGGGCGCAGTGTGATCCTGTGTCTATTTATATCTATCTATCTATATGGCCACTTATAGACGCCTCAATGCCGTGAGATGAAATCGAGATGCGTTTTAAGTTGCAATAAGCGCATCATATAGCAGGTCGAGGCGCGCTTACCGTATAGACGGCGCTCATCCGCGTTTTATAGTGTTAGAGATGGCTGACAAACATATCTCATGCAACACTTGAGCTTTTCGCTCTAGTGCTTTCAAATCATGAGTATATTTGAGAAAGATGAATGGTACGCCCAACGGGAATCGAACCCGTGTTTCCGCCGTGAAAGGGCGGCGTCCTAGACCGCTAGACGATGGGCGCACAAGACATGGGCGCGTTATAGTCAGAGGATGCAAAACTCGCAAGCAGTATTTTGCGTTTTTTCGAAAAAAAATGACAATTTTGTAAAACTTTGAATTTCACCCTTGTTTAACAGGGCTTTACGTGGATTTAGGCGTGCAATATTTTTGAACAAACCAAGCGCGTCATCCGAAATGAACGGTGCGATCAGCCTCACAACGCGCGTCAGGTACGAAGATTTGAGGAATCGCTTAAATTAGCGCTTACGTTTGCGACAGCGCCAGTTCCAGTCACGGACAGAACCGATGTCGATATGAACGGATTGTGTATGGCAATAGGTGCCCACCCCGCCGCGATCCGGCATGGAGCGCACATATTTTGCAAGCTCCCACTTTGTTACGCCTTCAATTTGCACATCAGCCGCTTCACAAGTGGTGTGGCGCGAACCATTGGCGCCACCGATTCGCTTATTATGTTTGGGTGAACGATAGCCACTGGTGACCACGACAGGCTTGCCATAGTGTTTTTCCACCTTCTTCAAAAGGCGAACTAATTCCGGTTTAAAACAAGCCACATCAACGCGCTCTGTTTGACGCTGCAGTGTCAAAGGCGACAAACGCGCTAAGCCCGCTGCTGAGGCAACTTCAATGCGGTTTTTGCTTCTGTTCTTATCTTTGTCTTTTGACCCAAAGATAGAAGAGAAAATGCCGCGTTTCTTTTCTTTGGTTGAAGTCACAGGTGTGGCTGACGCAAGAGTAACTCTTTTCGCGCTTGTGATTTGCGGCTTCTTGGCAACAGACTCAGCCACAGGTGTGTTTGCACTTGCATTTGTCGTTGCTGCCACTTGTTGAACTTGCGCTGGCTGTGTTGCAGGGGCTGCAGTTGTTGTTGTCCTTGCAGGGGCGGTTCGGGCTGGGCGTTTAAATAAGGATGAGAAAAAGGCATTGCCGTTCTTGTCTGCACGCGCCAGGCTGGTTGAAGCTGGGGTCGACGTCGTCAAAGACGCAACTTGCGGATTGGCTTGCGCTGAATTTGGCGTTTGCGCCACATAAATTTGCCCGTTGCGGTTCAACGCATTAATCGTCGGTGCTGGCGAAGTTGCCGATTGCACAGCTGCTGTCGCGACATTCGTTTCAGGCTGATTGTTATAGGCTGTTGCCAACGTTGACGTGTTGTCTGGTACAGGGATGGTGCCTTCATAAGCAACGCTAGCCGTTTCTTGCGGGGCAAGCGCAGCATCGATTGGCTCCAAACCAACTGTTGTAGGGGCTAATTGTGCCGTCAATAAGCTTTCATTGCTAACGCAACCGCTTACTCCGATGCCAATCAAAATCGGAACAATCGCAATACGTCCCAATTGAGACGTGCGGTATATGGAGCCCCTAAACTGACGCAACTCTTTCCCCTATTCACACCGCCAATGATGACGATTACCTGAGTGTCTACTCCAAAACGCCGAAATTTAAAAGCCGGCACAGAAAGCGTACTACTTCGATTATGCCCAATACGGTCATAAATGAGGCGATAACGTGACGAAATAGCACTAAATTGCCCAAATTATGAAAATTGGTTTTTAAACGCTTTGTTTCAACACACTTGATTTTACTTAACTAAACTTACTCGTAGGTGGAGGAGTTGAATTTTTCGTAAATAGATATCTTTTTAATAAAGTTGCGCATTCTTTCATCAATGCTAGTTTAAGGTGTTGAAAGTATTGTAATTTTCATGTGTGCTAAAACTTTATTGGTAAGATATTGGCCTTGAAATCTGGGGATTGCTAAGTGAAATTTGTCAAACAGGTCTTGCCTTGAGGCATGATATAAATTTTAGTTTGATAAATAGAATCAATTTTAGTGATTTAACGTGTAGTGAGTGGGGTCACCAAGGATGGTGGATAAAACATCTACAGGAGGCGATGTCGATCAGGATGCCGTAACAGGCGATCCAGTAGATCTTATCGAAATAACCGGTGTTGTGAAATGGTTTGATGTTGCCAAAGGCTTTGGTTTCATTGTCCCCGACAACGGAATGGAAGACATTTTACTTCATGTAAGCTGCTTGCGTCGTGATGGGTATCAAACCATCATGGAAGGAACGCGCATTGTCTGTGAAATCCAAAAACGAGATCGAGGCTATCAGGCTTTCCGCATCGTATCCATGGATACATCGACATCTGTTCACCCTTCGCAATTGCCACCGGTTAAAACCCATGTGCAGGTCACGCCAACCAGCGGCCTTGAGCGCGCATTGGTCAAATGGTTCAACCGCACAAAGGGCTTTGGTTTCCTAACGCGCGGCGAGGGCACAGAAGATATCTTCATTCATATGGAAACACTAAGACGCTATGGCTTAACTGAGCTGCGTCCGGGCCAAGTGGTGCTTGTTCGCTATGGTGAAGGCGATAAAGGCCTCATGGTGGCTGAAATTCATCCAGATATCGGAGCGCCGTTTAACCAATCGCACTAGGTTGCAGATATAATTTCGACAGGAGCGCCATCAAGATGGCGCTTTTTTTGTGTTTATTGTTCATTTCAACTCGGTTTGTTGGGAAATAGCCGCCTTCTAAAAGTTACAAATTCCCGCTGAATAATGACAGCGCGGAGAAATAATTGTAAAAAATGAAAATATCCGCAAACAAACGTCGATTTTCAGTTGCACACTCGGTGTGACTTGTGTACATGAGCGGTCGTTGCAGTCGTCGGAGCGTAGCGCAGCCTGGTAGCGCATCTGGTTTGGGACCAGAGGGTCGGAGGTTCGAATCCTCTCGCTCCGACCAGCAACAAGAATAATCCCCCTTACAATTTTGATTTTCTTTTGCTGGTCGCTTGAACAGCGAGTGACTTGATCTGATTTATTTTCTCACTTGTTTGAATTCTATCGATGCAACATCCGCTGCATATTTCGCACCCATACGTTCAATTCGTTGACCTCGTTTGATCTTTGTTGGTATGCCTTTTAAGCTGAGGGGTCGATGTCCACGGCCATAAAAGTCATCATGAAGGAAACGAGATGAAATATGGTGTTCATGCCGGATTATGGCAGGCACATGAATCTGATGAGATTATCAAGGTCTTAAGGTGCGTTGCAGACAATGGTTATGATGGCATTGAAGTGCCTTTGCACGGCTTAACCGACGAAAAAACCATCGCTCTGGGAAAGGCAATCAAAGAGTATGGTTTAGAGGTGAGTTGCACGCACGGCTTATCGTCAGACAATGACATCTCATCTGCTGATAAGCACATCCGCCAAAATGCACTTGCGCATTTAAGATGGGCGATCCAAACGGCTTCATTAATCGGGTCCGACTTGTTATGCGGTCCGATTTATGCGCCTTGGAAAGTGTTTGAGCCAAGGGATAAAACCGCGCGGGCGCAACGATCCGCAGATGCACTTGGTGAATTAGATCGTGAACTAAACGAATATAACGTCACCCTCGGTTTGGAAGCACTCAACCGTTTTGAAACGGATTTGGTCAATACCGCTGAGGAAGCAACGCATCTGGCAAAGACAACTGGTAGCGATAGAATCGGAATTTTGCTCGACACTTTCCATCTCAATATTGAAGAAAAAAACATAAAAACAGCGATTACCAATGCGTCTGAGAAACTCGTGCATTTTCATGTTTCTGATAATGATCGCGGCGTTCCCGGATCAGGCCATGTACCATGGAACGAGGTGAAGACTGCGCTGGATGAAATCAATTATGACGGTTGGATTGTCGCTGAAATGTTTGTCACGGCAAACGGGCCGATCAGTGCTGATCTGAATATTTGGCGTGATATTGAGCCAAATGCGACCCATGCATGCAAAATGGCACTGGCATTTATGAAGAACACGTTTGGATAAGATAACGACAAAGGTTCTGATCTGTTGCAAACATTGCAATATTATGTGCCAAGTAATGCGATGGGGTAGGGTGAGGAGATATATATATGAGTTCGGTTGCCATTGGCATCATTGGTTGCGGTGTCATCTCTGACGCTTATTTAAAGGCAGCAAGTCAGTTTCCTATCATAAGGATTATCGCTTGCGCAGATATCAACCCCAATGCCGCATCACAAAAAGCAAGTGAATATGGGATTAAAGCGCTTACAGTCGATGCGATTTTGGCCGATCCTGATATTGATATTATCCTGAATTTAACAACACCGCAGTTTCATGTTGAGGTTGGCGTTAAATGTTTAAATGCTGGCAAGCATGTATATTCCGAAAAACCATTGGCAGTCACCGTTGAGGAAGCATCTCAATTGGTAAAATTGGCAAAAGAAAAAAATCTCCGAGTGGGTTGCGCACCCGATACGTTTTTGGGTGGCGCCCATCAAACTGCCCGAAAAATATTGGATGGCGGACAAATTGGAGAGGTTGTTGCGGGAACAGCTTTTCTGATGCTGCCCGGTCATGAGGCTTGGCACCCAAATCCAGATTTTTATTACCAACCTGGTGGGGGTCCATTGTTTGATATGGGGCCATATTATCTCACGTCGCTGATCAATATGATTGGGCCTATCAGCAGCGTGACCGCAATGTCAAAACGCTCTTACGATAAAAGGAAAATCCATTCTGGCGCGCGTAAAGGTAATGAATTTCCCGTCGATGTCGACACCCATATTTCCGCTATCTTACGATTTAAGAATAATGCTATTGTTACCCTAACCACCAGTTTTGACGTGCAAAAACATGCTCATTCGCCGATTGAATTATATGGTGAAACCGGATCGATGTTGGTGAGCGATCCCAATAAGTTTGATGGTGTTATTCAGATCTCTGATCACAATGGTGATTGGCAAGATGTTGAACAATCCCATATTTATGGTGATGGCGACTACCGGATTTTAGGACTTGCAGATATGGCGCAAGGCATTTTGTCTGATCGCGCGCATCGGGCAAGTCTAGAATTATCGCTTCATGTGCTTGAAACGATGGAAGCCATTATGACATCGGCTGCGCAAGAACAAGAAATTACGACAAAATATCAATGTGATAAACCGCTGGCGCTTCCAGATAATCTATCATTTGGTCAACTCGATTAGGAATTTACTATGACACAAAAAACGGCCCTTATTTCTTGGGGAGGCTGGGATGGCCATACACCTGAACGCAGTGCAAATATTGTGAGAGACATTCTCGAAAAACACGATTTTAGTGTCTTGGTTGGGACGGGTACTGAGCCCTTTGCAAATCCAGATTTAGGTGAATTTGATCTGATTGTCCCAATCATCACAATGTCTAAAATCGAGCAAGCGGAGCTTAAAAATTTGCTCCAGGCTGTTCGCGGTGGAACCGGATTGGCTGGTTTTCACGGATCAATGTGTGACAGCTTCCGAAATGAGCCCGATTATCAATTTATGACCGGAGGGCAGTGGGTTGCCCATCCTGGCGATATTATTGATTACACCGTCAATATTACAAAACCAGAAGACCCAATTATGAGCGGAATATCAGATTTTCCCTACACATCAGAGCAATATTATATGCATGTTGATCCGCTCAATGAGGTGTTGGCGACAACAACATTTAAAGGTACGGAGTTTGAAGAAATAAATGGTGTTTCAATCCCAGTCGTCTGGAAACGTTCTTATGGGGCAGGTCGAGTGTTCTACAGTGCCCTTGGTCATACTGCAGATGAGTTTGATGTGCCGCAAATGAAAACCATATTTCAACGTGGTGCGCTTTGGGCGGCGCGCTAATGGTCGCAAAAGATGTAGAATGAATGCAAAAGGCACTTGATTGTTTCTGATGAATCCCAGTATAGACGGGTAAATCGAAACGCGTTGCAATCATGTTCATGCAACAGAACCTGGTGTTGCTGAATAGCTCATATCAAGAAAGGTTTTTAAAAAATGCCATCTGATAATCAAAGCTCAGCGCGCACTGCAAAAATTTATCAACCTACCAAAAACGCGATGCAATCTGGCAAAGCGAAAACACGTAAATGGTTGCTTGAATATGATCGCGTGTCTGCCAGAACTATCGATCCAATTATGGGGTATACAACAAGTTCTGATACGCAAACCCAAGTCGTTTTAAGTTTCGATAGCAAAGAAGATGCCGTCGCCTATGCCGAGCGCGAAGGCATTTCGTATCGTGTTTTAACCGTCAATAAACCCAAACGCCGACAGATGTCATATACCGATAATTTTAAATATGACCGGCCGCAGCCTTGGACTCATTAAGGTTCATGGCGAAATTGGTCCCGTAGCTCAACTGGATAGAGCACCTGCCTTCTAAGCAGGTTGTTGCAGGTTCGAGTCCTGCCGGGATCGCCAACATTCGCGTTGCTTCGCGGGGAAGCAATAAAGTCAATCGTGTTTACAATCAGTTTTTAGTATCAATTGTTACCGATTTGTATTAAATTTCCCTAGCGAGGCACACATATGAAATATCAAAAGCCAGACTGTTTAGTTGATTTGGATCGAGCTATTAATAAGCTGGATTTCTATAGACTATTCAAGTGCTTATGCGTTAATTTCGACCTCGATCTTCTTGCTCTTTTCGATATGAACAATTGGCCTGAAGAGACGGCGATCGAATCGCTCATGGTTGTTGTGAATCGCGAAGATTCAAACCTGGTCGATTTAGATGTCGTATCGATTGAAAATAACAATCTGATATTCCAAAATATGCGCGATGAGATGTTGCATAAAGTCTGGAACAATCAAAACGTTATCGAACATATAAAATTCAGTGGTGACATGTCTTCAACCACAGGGATTTCCATTCCGCTTCATACACCAAATGGTCGACATTTTGGCTTTTGGCTCGCGGTTCCAACGTCAGTCACCGACAAAATAGATCACGATCAGCTGGTTTATAGTTGTAAACTCGTGTTCCAGAATTTTTTCAATGAGATCATATTGCCAGATTCCATGCCAATCATTTCGCCGAGAGAGCTTGAGGTGATTAGGTGGAGTTCGGAAGGAAAAACTTCCGTAGAAATCGCGATTATTTTGGGTTTATCGGAGCATACGATTAACTCTTACACAACCAAAATATTGCAAAAATTGCAGGTTGTTAATCGTGCCCAGATGGTGGCAACCGCCATACGGATGGGATTGATAAAATGATGCGGATTGGGAAAGCGTTGAGGGGAGACGGTTTATGAGTAGTGCGATCGAAGAGGTTGAGACAATTACTATTCTGTTTGTCGACGACAACCCGGATGAGTTTGTTCTCATGGAGTGGCTCGTAAAGGGTGGGGTGGATCAAAATACCGAACTTGTTTGTGTCACTGATATCGAGAGCGCCTGTAAAGTATTAGATGAGAAAGACATATCTATGATCCTTCTCGATAATAAACTTCATTTAAACGATGATTTTCGAACATCTGTACCAGTACTGCGTTCTAAGGCATTCACAGGGCCGATCGGTATTGTCTCATCAAGCATCGAACCTGAATATTTTCAGGAATTTGAACAATATGGAGCTGATTTCCGAATTGGAAAGAATGAACTCGACCGGAATGCTATCGGTTTCATCATCGACGAGTTTGCAAAGAAAGATACCAAACTATCCGACGATTAAATAGACACCAAAACCTAAAAATGCCAATGAAAACAGGGGAATGCCGTGGGCGAAATGCTCGATGAAATTAGTCTGGCTTTTTTCAATTCGACACCAAATCCAGGGTTTTTGGTGAACGAAGATGGCACAATTTCATTAATCAATTCTGCAGCCTGTTCAAAACTCCAATTAAAGGAAGATGATACAATTGGGATTTTGTTTCACAAGTTATTTCCCGTTGTTGCCGCACAAAATAATGAAAAATTTGAAGCTATTACAGGTGTATTGGTCGAGAAAGACCCGTGTTCTGATAAGCTGCGGATTCTCGTATCTTTACCTGGGCTACCTTCGTTTAGAACTCAGATCACAAAAAGTGATCCACAAATCTGCCGGGATGGGGTGAAACGTTCTATTGTCTATATGAACGATCATGGGCAAGTTGAAAAACTCAAAGACAGTTACGAAAATTCTTTAACTTTGCTCAACGCAGCGCTCTCTGCGATCCCAGAGGGTTTTGCGATTTATGATGAGGAAGATCGCCTACAGGTCTTTAACCAAGGATATATGGATGTGTATCCAGATTCTGTGGATGCCATGAAAATCGGCACACGGTTTGAAGATATCTTAAAATATGGCCTGGAGCAGGGGCAGTATGAAGAAGCTGGTTTTACCGAAGAAAGCCGGGCTGCATGGCTGAAAGAGCGACTCAAAAACCACTTCAATCCAACTGCACCGCTTGTCCAACATCTTAAAGACGGTCGATATATCCGGGTTGATGAGCGTGTCTTGGATGATGGCCATATTGTGGGTATCCGAAGCAATATCACAGAGCTCATGGAGACCAAGTCTCTGGCAGAATCACTCGGTGATGCGCTTGATAATATTGCCGCGCCAGTCGCTTTCATTGATATTGAAACGCAACGGATCCTTTACGGCAACACAGCATTTCTAAACAATCTGCAATATACACCTGATGAAATCACTCAACTGACTTTGATGGATATCAACCACAATGCAAATCCGGAGAAGATCAGCGAATTTATTGATAAAATCATCGAGAATCGTGGGGTAGTGCAACAATCTCGATCTCAGCATGTTCGAAAAGATGGAACAGTTTACCCTTGTGTGGTGAATAGTATTTGTGAGAACGGGGACAACCCTAAGCGCATCCTAGTATTTGTTGAAGATGAAAGCATCGAACGCGAAATCCGCGAAGAACTTGATTATCGGCGCGTACAGCAGGAGACTTTCATTGAAAACCTGCCTGTTTTCATCATCCGTTCAGACTTGGACACAACAATACATTTCGCCAACGAGCTTTACTGCGACTTTTTCGGGGTCAGCCTTGCCGATATCATTGGAGTGAAATTTACGGAATTCATCCATACCGAAGAAATCATTCAAAACCTGAAAAATTGCTTGGCAAGTTTGACAATGGAATCACCTGTGAGAACCTATGAACAGGAAATGTTGTCCAGTGATGGGATATTCAGGACGGTGCTTTGGACGAATCGATTGGTCTTCAAAGATGGCGAGCCGCATGAAGTTGTCTCCGTGGGGCGTGACATAACTGATTCGAAACTCGCAAAAGCACAGATCGAAGAACAGGCACATGCCCTAACATTGCGTAATCAGGCACTTGAACAATTTGCCGGGATTGTGTCCCATGATTTGCGGTCGCCGCTTCGCCATATTCGTCTGTTTGGCGAAATGTTGATGGAAGAGCATGAAAGCGGCAATTCAGAAAACTTTGGTGATTATATCTCACGCATTCGATCAAGCATTTTGCGTATGGAAAGTTTGATCTCCAGCTTGCTTGAATTTTCCCAAGTCGCCTATAAACAGGTCAATCGGTCTCGCTTTGTACTTAGTACCGCGATTGATGAGGTGAAAGAAAACCTTGCTCAGAATATCGAGCAATCCGGTGCAGTCATAAAATTGCAAAATGACTTCGATTTAAATCTCGATTATGTGTTGTTTGTCAGGCTGATGCAGAACCTGATTGATAACGCAATCAAATATCAAAAAGACGATCAGCCTGCGCAAATTCAGATCAGTGCCGATCAAACTGAGAAGAACATTGTTTGCATCACAGTAGCGGACAATGGCATTGGTATCGCCAGCGAGCAGGCTTCGCGAATATTCAATGTTTTCCAGCGACTTCATGTTGATGAAAAGAAATATAAGGGCACAGGTATTGGGCTTGCGCTCGCAAAACGAATAGCGGAAGGGCATAATGGGACACTCTCGCTCGATACCGATTATAAAGACGGTTCAAAATTCGTGTTAAAAGTGCCGATTTAGTTGCTTTAGAACAAGATTTTATTGGAGAAAGCGCGTGCGTTGATAAACCGATGCGTGCATGATTGTAAAGAATCAATTCTGCCGAGTTCCCGATCATCCGTAATATGAGTGAAGTAAAAACAGCATTTTTATTGCAATCCTTCGCAATCTGGCGGAAAGAATACTCAACAAAATACATTTTTATGCGGAATTTACGTGATGCACTTATTTTATTGGATCATACCGATTGGTTATATTTTCATCATTTAAGGACACTCTATGTGCGAAAGTCTCTTACATAACTTGTAAATGCCTTTGCCCTAAAACGATCAAACATCTTCAATTATAAAATTTATTCTCGCAAAATCTCGTGTTTTGGGTCAATTTTGTTGTTTTGGGGGAATTAACGCATGCAATCCAGAGATGAAGAAGCGTGTATGAAATCAGCGATAAAAAATTGAGTGAAAAATAGTCACCCAGGATAAATATTAGCCATGTTTTGGATGGTTCAAAAATTAGTAGGGCGTGAAATGGCGTCTTAGCAAAATTACCTAAAATTTTATCGTTACACCGCAAAATCTCATAAAAAATCCAAGCTTTTGGAAATTTTGCGGAAGATTTGATCTTTTTCAAAAAAATACTTGACCAAAACGATAAATCGCGTTGGTATGCACAGCACATATATTGAGGTCCGTTGAGGGAGAATACTTCGGATCGCTTAAAGTATGTGTGAGTACTCTCATCCTCGTGATGAGCTAATTAATTGCACAGTAAGTGCAACAGGGCAAAGAAAGTAAAAATATGAAAAAAACACTATTAACTACGGTTATGGGAGCAGTAGCGGCGCTGGGCGTTTCTGCTGGCGCATCAAGCGCAGCAACATTGGATGATGTTAAAGATAAAGGCTTCATTCAGTGTGGCGTGAGCCAGGGTCTACCAGGTTTCTCAAATCAGGATTCTGATGGTAACTGGAGTGGTTTGGATGTGGACCTTTGTAAAGGTGTTGCAGCCGCTGTGTTTGGTGATGCGACTGCGGTGAAGTTTACACCTCTTTCAGCGAAAGAGCGTTTCACAGCTTTGCAGTCAGGTGAAATTGACATTCTTTCACGTAACACAACATGGACAGCAAGCCGCGATACACAGCTTGGTTTGAACTTCGCTGGTGTAAACTACTATGACGGTCAAGGCTTCATGGTTCGTTCAGAATTGGGTGTGAACTCAGCTCTCGAACTAAGTGGCGCTTCAATCTGCACAAACACAGGTACAACAACTGAGTTGAACGTTGCTGACTATTTTGCAGCGAACAACATGCAGTATGAGCTTGTTGCATTTGAAAAAGCTGACGAAGTGGTAGCTGCTTACGACGCTGGTCGTTGTGACGTTTACACAACAGATGCTTCTGGTCTTTATGCACAGCGTCTGAAGTTGACTGATCCTGCAGCACACACAGTGCTTCCAGAAATCATTTCAAAAGAGCCTCTAGGTCCAGTTGTTCGTCAGGGTGATGATCAGTGGTTCAACATTGTTCGTTGGACACACATTGCAACTCTGAACGCTGAAGAGTTCGGCATCACATCAGCAAATGTTGGTGAAATGATGGGCAGCGACAACCCAGGCATCAAGCGTCTTCTTGGTGGTGAGTTTGGTGAAGCAATGGGCATTCCAAACGATTGGGCAGCTCAAATCATCAAATCAGTGGGTAACTACGCTGAAATGTTCGACCGCAATGTTGGTCCAGACACTCCATTGGGCATCGCACGTGGTGTGAACGCACTTTGGACAGATGGTGGCCTACAATACGGTCCTCCAGTACGCTAATATAGCGATATTACGCACCCGGTCTTTGTATTAAGGCCGGGTGTTTTATTAAACAGGGCACGTTTTCACGATGGGACTGATCCGCAAGAAATGTGGGTGAGCGTGTAAAACGTAAAAAAATAAATCAAAAATTACAATTCACGCTTTGAGACGGTCGTTTCTACAAGTGTAAGAATTGTTGGGGAATTCGCCATGGCGTCTGACGTTGCTGCCACACAGCAAACCAGTGAAGAGCCGCAGGTCGCGTTGTTAAACCGGCCCGAAGTTCGCAGCATGCTTTTTCAAGGCTTGCTCACTCTCGCAATTATTTATCTCATCTATAGCGGCATAACCAATATGTTTGACGCGCTTGATCGCGCCGGCATTGCATCTGGGTTTGCGTTTTTGAACTCCAGTGCTGGCTTTGCGATCAGTCAGTCACTCATTGAATATAGCCAATCCACGTCGACCTATTTCGATGTATATGTGGTGGGTGTGCTAAACACGCTCATTGTCGCAGCGATTGGTATTGTGCTTGCCACAATCCTTGGCTTTGTGATCGGTGTCGCAAGACTATCTGATAACTGGATCATCGGTAAGCTTTCAAAGATCTATGTTGAAATTTTCCGCAACATCCCGCTGCTATTGCATATCTTCATTTGGTATTTTGGTGTTTTAAGGCTATTGCCGCATCCGCGTGATAGCGCAGATTTTGGCTTTATGGGTCTTCTAAATAACCGCGGTTATTTTGCACCGAAACCAATCTGGGGTGATGGATCCTTCATGATCTTCATCGCATTCCTCATCGGTATTGTTGCAGCCTTTATGATTGGAAGCTGGGCGAAAAAACGCCAGATGGCAACTGGTCAACAATTCCCAACTTTCTGGGCGGGGCTTGGTGCGATTATCGGTCTGCCGCTTCTTGTCTTCCTCGTGCTTGGTGCGCCGTTAACATGGGATATTCCTGTCGCTGGTGGCTTTAGACCATCAGGTGGTATGACAATGATCCCTGAATTCATTGCGCTTCTGCTTGCGCTGACAACCTATACAGCGGCCTTTATCGCTGAGATTGTGCGTGCTGGTATCTTAGCGGTGAATAAGGGGCAAACAGAAGCTGCGCATGCTCTAGGTCTTCGTCAGAATAAAACACTTAATCTGGTGATCATTCCACAAGCGATGCGGATCATTATTCCACCTTTGACATCTCAATATCTGAACTTGACGAAAAACTCGTCACTTGCGGTTGCGATTGCTTATCCGGATCTCACATCTGTGTTTGCCGGTACAGCGCTGAACCAGCAAGGTCAGGCCGTTGAGTTTATCTCGATCACGATGTTGACCTATCTGACGATTTCATTGGTCACGTCTATGTTTATGAACTGGTACAATGCCCGTATGGCATTGGTCGAGCGATAGGAAAGGGGAACATCATGTCTGATAACAATATTTCCTACGTCCGAACAGAAATGCTGGAAGAGCAGCCAGCGCCACTCTCTGAAAAGGGACCTGTGGCCTGGGTAAAGAACAATCTGTTCTCATCTGTACCAAACACAATCATGACGCTGATTGGTCTTTGGATACTTTATAAGATCATCCCGCCATTCATTTCATTCGTTTTCCTTGAAAGCGTTTGGACGGGTGCCGATCGTGCGGTTTGCGCGACCGAAGCTCAAGGCGGTGTGCAGGGCAATGATTGGTTCGGCGGTTGTTGGGCCTATGTCGGCGCCTATATGAAGCAATTCATCTATGGTCGTTATCCTGATGCTGAATTGTGGCGGGTTAATCTCACCGGGATCTTGTTCTTCGGATCATTGATTCCATTGTTGATCCCAAGTGCGCCATATAAGTCGGCAAACATCATCTTCACTGTGGTGATTTTCCCGGTGATTGCGATTGTGTTGCTTACTGGTGGTCATCTGGAGTTTAACGGCTTCTTGCTACCAGACAGCATCATGGCACCATCAACAGCCAAATTTGCTGTCGACTTTGTGATACTTTCGCTGATCATTGCCGGTATTGCGGCTTTGATTGCACGTGGGTCTGATAAAAACCCAATGCCGTCCGTTATGGGTGCATTGTTCTTTATGGGCGCTGTTGCGGTGATCTTCATTGTCTTAGGTGTGAACTTTGGACTTGAGCATGTTGAAACACCAATTTGGGGTGGTCTGTTAGTAACGCTTGTGATTGCTGTCACAGGTATCGCAGCCGCCTTGCCATTGGGCATCCTTCTGGCACTTGGTCGTCGATCCAATATGATGTTTGTGCGCTTGTTCTCAGTGATCTTCATTGAGTTCTGGCGTGGCGTTCCACTGATCACAGTGCTCTTCATGTCATCTGTGATGTTGCCGTTGTTCCTGCCGGAAGGCGTGGAGTTCGATAAGCTGTTGCGTGCGCTAATCGGTGTGGCACTCTTCTCCGCAGCCTATATGGCGGAAGTTGTGCGTGGTGGTTTGCAGGCCTTGCCAAAAGGACAGTTCGAAGGTGCCATGGCACTTGGGTTGAACTGGGGTCAGATGATGCGTCTGATCATTTTACCTCAGGCGTTGAAATTGGTGATCCCAGGTATCGTGAACACATTTATCGGTCTGTTCAAAGATACGACACTTGTGTTGATCATTGGTCTGTTCGACTTCCTAGGTACAATTCAGTTGTCATATTCTGATCCGACCTGGAGTTCGCCAGTACAGAACATTACAGGATACGCCTTTGCAGCCTTCATTTATTTCTTATTCTGCTATTTCATGTCGCGTTATTCGACATTCATGGAAGATAAGCTGAATACAGGGCATCGATAACTTAAAAGTCTTCAGAGCCCTTTGGGAGAGGGGCTCTATAAACAAATTAACGCTGATAAGCGAAGAATAAGAGAGAGAACAAAATGGCTGAAACCGCTAAAATGACAGTATCAGATACCGATGTCGCTATTGAGATCGTTGGTATGAATAAGTGGTATGGTGATTTTCACGTGCTAAAGGATATCAACCTTAAAGTCATGCAAGGCGAGCGTATCGTTATTGCGGGTCCTTCAGGTTCTGGTAAATCCACCATGATCCGTTGCATCAACCGTTTGGAAGAGCACCAAAAGGGTCAAATTATCGTGGATGGCAATGAGCTCACCAATGATTTGAAAAAGATTGACGAAGTTCGTCGCGAAGTTGGTATGGTGTTCCAGCACTTTAACCTCTTCCCGCATTTGTCCATTCTAGACAATTGTACTTTGGCACCAATCTGGGTTCGTAAAATGCCGAAGAAGGAAGCTGAAGAGATTGCAATGCACTATCTTGAGCGCGTTAAAATTCCTGAGCAGGCGCTGAAATATCCAGGCCAGCTATCTGGTGGTCAGCAGCAGCGTGTGGCAATCGCGCGCTCATTGTGCATGAACCCACGCATTATGCTCTTTGATGAGCCAACATCAGCGCTCGATCCTGAGATGATTAAAGAGGTGCTTGATACAATGGTTGGCTTGGCTGAAGAAGGCATGACCATGTTGTGTGTGACCCACGAAATGGGCTTTGCGCGTCAGGTTGCGAACCGCGTGATCTTCATGGATGCCGGTCAGATCGTTGAACAGAACGAGCCAGGCGAATTCTTTGACAATCCGCAACATGAGCGTACAAAAGAATTCCTTAGCCAGATCCTACACTAGGCATCGGTTTGGAGCATTTAGACAAAGAGGCGGCTTTTTAAGCCGCCTTTTTTGCATTCAAGGCGTTGTCAGCATCCAAAATCGAAAGAGCGACGACACGAGCCTTTGAGAAATACTGCCGTCTAATGAGCACCAATAGGATCAGTGTTGTGGTAATAATCAGTGTTTCCGCGTTAACAAAGCAGCCCAGATATCCCACCGCGAAGAAGATACCGCGTTGACCGGCATTAAAGTGACGGCCAGCTAAAACATTCATTTCACCGGCTTGTTTCGCATAGATCTCTATATTTGCGTCTTTCTCTTCGCGCATCGGCATGGCACCCAGTAAGATGCCGCAATAGTTGAAGAGGCGATAACTCCAACCAAACTTGAAGAATGTATAGCCCAGAACGACGATAAGGCCGGCGAGCTTGGCTTCAATAATCAATACATCTGGCGTTTCGGTAATCGGGATCTCCGCAAAGACCATCGTCACTTTATCGGCCGAACCAAGTGCTGCTAAACAGCCACCAATGGCAATGATCGTGGATGAGGCAAAAAAGCCAACGCCGTTTTGCAAACCCGAGACAATGCCCGTATCGACCATACGTAGTTCGCGTTTTTGAGCGGTCAGAAACCATCCACGTCGGTGTTCGTCCATCGCATCTGTCAGGCTTCTTTTATTTGTGAATTTACCCAGACTCAAAACAATTGAGAATCCAAACCAACAAAATAGAAAATATATAAATGCAATATAATCCAACTCAGACATATCGTATGGCCCCTCCGCCTTATTTGCTGCAATGCAGCAACCAATTAGCTATGCTTTTATGTCATAGCACGTAGTCGATTTATGCACAAAAATGAAATTAAGGGCATTGTTTGGAGAGGGCAAGATAGTTAAATATATGAAATTATTAATCTATTTTTGTTTTCCACACTTGTTAACAATTCTTACCAAATATAAATATTTGTGTTTAAATTGTGGCGCTTTTGCGTTGCAAAAAGTCCACGCATTCGCTATAAGTCTCCCACCAAGCAATAGTCGACTTGGAACTTATTCATTGGAGTAGTTATGGAAAATACTGCACATAAATCCTGCTGGGGCATTACCACAAAAGCAGTTCTGATCTTTTCAGCTATATTGTTTATGGGATACCTTCTCGGCGGATTCTAAGTCGCATTAAGAATTTTATAGAAACAGCGTCAAATCTAGTCGGTTTGGCGCTGTTTTCTTTTTGACACTGGCTCTATAGTTGCCGAATAAGACGACTAAGAGTGTTCTCAAAAATTCAGTGTTAAAGGTCTAAATTAATGTTCTTATCTGTATCAGATATCTTCAAAGTGGGTATCGGTCCGTCAAGCTCTCACACTATGGGGCCGATGACGGCGGCAAACAGATTCTTAGATGAAGTGCTCAATGGTGATTGGGTGCGCCCACATGATGTTGATGTTGCACAGATCAAAGTAAGCTTGCATGGATCATTGGCCTATACTGGTGTCGGTCATGGCACCGATCGCGCAGTGTTTTTGGGGCTTATGGGGCATGAACCCAATACGATTGATCCTGATATCATCGATGGATTGCTTGATGAATTATCACGGACAAAACTAGTCCAGCCAGACGGCCATCCAGCCTATCATTTTGATCCAAAAACCGATCTTGAATTTGATCGAAAAACACCGCTGCTTGGCCATGCAAATGGCATGATGATTTCCGGTTTTGATGCCAATGAGCGTTTGCTTATCAAGCGGATTTATTACTCCATTGGTGGTGGTTTTGTCGTCACGGACACTGAATTGGAGGCATTAAAGGCCAATAACGAACCTGAGGTGCAAAAAGATGTGCCATATCCCTTTGCCAATGCGGATCAAATGCTTGAAATGGCTGCGGAATCTGGTTTGAGTATTGCTCAGATGAAGCGCGCCAATGAAGAAAAAGTATCCGGCGCAGATGCGCTGAACCGCGAACTTGACCAGATCTGGGAAGCAATGAATTCCTGCATTGATCGTGGCTTGAAGCGTAAGGGTATTATGCCCGGTGGGCTTAATGTTGAGCGACGTGCTGCTAAGATCTATCACCAGCTGCAAGACGAATGGAAGCAAAACAAATCAAACCCCATGCTCGCCAATGATTGGCTCTCTGTCTATGCCATGGCTGTGAATGAAGAAAATGCATCTGGTGGCCGGGTTGTAACAGCCCCAACCAATGGAGCTGCGGGCGTGATCCCAGCCGTTATTGCCTATATGAAAGAGTTTCTGGAGGACGTTGATCATAATGCCATTCATGAGTTTTTGCTCACAGCGGCAGCGATTGGTGGATTGATCAAATCAAATGCATCCATTTCAGGCGCCGAGGTTGGGTGTCAGGGCGAAGTGGGCTCTGCATCATCAATGGCCGCAGCGGGATTGGCCGCCGTGATGGGCGGTACACCCACGCAGATCGAAAATGCAGCCGAGATTGCATTAGAACATCATCTTGGCATGACATGTGATCCAATTGCGGGTTTGGTCCAAGTGCCATGCATTGAACGCAATGGCGTTGGTGCCGTGAAAGCAGCTATGGCAGCATCATTGGCACTTAAGGGTGACGGAAAGCATTTCGTATCCCTCGACAATTGTATCGAGACCATGCGCCAGACCGGCATTGATATGAATGCGAAATATAAAGAAACTTCCACCGGCGGCTTAGCCGTTAATGTGGTCGAGTGCTAGTATTTCGACATTCACGCAGATTTGTAACGCATTGCTGTGCATGGATGCCGTCCAAGTCTTGACCTTGGACTGAAATATTCCCAGTTTGCAATGATGAGCCTAAATCTAATTAAATTATGCGTTGGCATTGAAAGCGCAGAAGAGCTGCAAAGCCATATTGATCGTCGGCAGAAACTACATGATGCCGCTGGAGAACTTTACGAGCCCATTCACACCACACGCATGATTCCCAAACGCAAGGATGAATTGCTTGATGGCGGGTCTTTATATTGGGTGATCAAAGGCCAAGTGCGCGCGCGACAGCAGTTGGTTGATATCAGGCCATTTACCGATGGCGAAGGAATATCCCGCTGCCATTTAGTGATGGATAAGAAACTGGTATTCACCCAATGGCAGCCAAGACGTGCTTTTCAAGGATGGCGTTATTTAAAACCGGAAGATGCTCCGGCTGACTTAAACGAAGGTGAAGGTGCAGAAGATATGCCCTTGGAGTTTAAGCAAGAGCTTGCAGATTTGGGTCTGCTCTAAAGCGTTTTAGACTTTAATACGAACAGCGCTGTAACCTGCAGGGTTCATGCTTTTAATACTAACATGCCCACGTGGCTGAGACATGCGCCATGCACGTGCGCCATGGCTGAGCAATGTTGTGACCAAATCCTTGGTGCTTTTGCGGTTTTGTTTCGCAAATCTTTTTTCCGCTAACCAGGACGCCGCATTTAAAAGCGGGTTATTGGGTGTAGAACCTTGGTTTCCCTGGTTTTTATATGTGCCCCGAATTGGAGAATTTTTGATCGTTGGCATAATTAAAACCTCAATACGCAATACAAAATAGAGGATAACGGAGTGCCAAAATTCTCATTCTGGCACAATTTCTAAAACTTGATTATTGGGATGCTGCCCAGCACCCAACGCCTTTCTTCTTCAAATATTTACATGCTGCCACAGCTTGGTCTTGGCCTTTAAAGCCGCCAAAGCGGGCGCGATAGAATTTCTGTCCATCTTTCACAAAAGCCATTGTGAATGGCTGTGCGCGTTGAATGGATGCACCGCCAACCTTCTTGGCTTTGTCCAGCAGTGTAAGTGCTTCTTTTTGATCGGGGGACGCACCGACTTGAACCACCCATCCAGATGGCAATTTGGTTGATGCAGTGTTGACCGGATCTACACCGTCTGTCGGAGTAGGGAGCTTTGAAACAGCCTGCGCGGCAGGCGCTGGCACTTTGACCGGTGCATAAGCTGATGCGACGACGGTATCTGAGCCACTAGGTCGAACAACTGGTACCGGCACATTTTCGCGCGATGTGCCTTTGACCGACGGCACCAGAACGTTAATACGAGTTTTTGCCATAAAGTTACCTTTGCCGCGCTTGGACGCTTTGCGAAGATATTGGCTGATTAGCTTTTGCATCTGAGCATTTCGGCTTGCGCCTGAACGACCACCCATCACAACAGCAACGATAGAACGTCCATCAGCCTTCACAGAGCTGACCAAGTTAAAGCCTGACGCGCGTGTGTAACCCGTTTTAATGCCATCAACCCCGCGAACACGGCCCAAAAGGCGATTGTGGTTGCCGTAAGTTGCTTTGCCATACTTAAAAGAGCGTGTTTGGAAATATTTATAATATTGCGGATAATGCTCGCGCAGTGCCAAGCCCAAGCGCGCCATATCACGCGCTGTTGTGACCTGACGAGAATTTGGTAGGCCGTGCGCATTTTTAAATGTCGTGCTCTTCATGCGCAAAGTGCGAGCTTTTTCCGTCATCAAACGGGCAAAATTGGCTTCACTGCCACCTAAATATTCGCCCACTGCGGTGGCAACGTCATTGGCTGACTTTGTCACAAGCGCCAAAATTGCCTGTTCAACCGTGATTGTCTGACCTGCACGCACACCGATTTTGGAGGGTACTTCAGCCGCGGCATTTTTGGAAACTCGGATGCGCGTAGATTTTTTGATTTTGCCGCGCTCAAGCGCTTCAAACATCAAATAAAGTGTCATCATCTTTGTGAGAGATGCAGGATAACGCTTAGAATCGGCTTTATATTTGTAAAGCGTGCGTCCCGTTTTGGCATCTATCACAATGCCAGCATATTTCGGGTTCGCCTGGGCAGTTGCCGGCACACCAATCATCATTACGGCCGCAAGTGCGATAACGATAAGTTTTTGTGTGTTAATTTTCAGGATAGAAGAGGCTTTGTAAACTAGGTTAGAATTTACGCTATCAATTTGCACGACACTTACTCTTTAAAACTCAAATTGTCCAAAATCCACGCCACCCCCGTGGTCACTAGAGGCTGATAATAGCCTGTTAGGGTTACCAAGAAGTTTACCGTTTTAATAAAAATCACCCCAAATTATTGCAATGCAAAAATATCAATGCTGCGTTGCACAAAAATACTTGACCTTTTTGTGCGGTGCATATATATGTAATTCAACACTCACACATGAAGGACAATTTAGATGTTCAATTTCGATCAAGTTACAAAAATGAATCAGGACGTAATCAACGCTGTAACAGCTTCTTCAACAGTTGCTCAAAAAGGCTTCCAGCAGATTGCTTCTGAAACAACAGAATTCACAAAGAAAAACTACGAAGATTCAGCAGCTGCTGCTGAAAAACTAGTTGCTGCAAAATCAGTTGAAACTGCTTTTGAAATCCAAAGCAACTTCGCTAAATCTTCTTACGAAGCTCTTGTTGCTCAATCAACAAAGCTTGGTGAACTATATACAAACCTCGCAAAAGACACTTATGCGCCTTTCGAAGCTGTTGCTAAAGCTAAGTAATTTCGCTTAGCTGCTTCCTCCAAGCAGCATATATATAGTTCTTACGATTAAACCCGGTTGGCCTCCCACAACTGGGTTTTTTCGTGCGCGCAGTAAAATCATGCGCAATCGTGCTAGTTTCAGAAAAGTTTTTCCTGATAAAATGCTATTTTTTCTGGTCTTGATCGGACGAGGGGTTAAAATGGGATCAGCGAATACATAAGTTAAGGATCTACGAAGACCCATGTCTCAATTTGGAGATAATTTGAAAGTGAATACAATGTCGGAAAAGTTCAATATTCTGACAATGCAGGATAAAGACAAAGATCCTGGCGGCAATGGGCCGGATGATGATTTGTACGCGGTTACGGCGACGCGGCCAAAACCGAAAAAACCAAGTCTATACCGAGTGTTGCTGTTAAATGATGATTATACGCCAATGGAATTTGTGATCCATGTTTTGGAGCACTTTTTCCAAAAGGACCGAGAATCTGCAACGCGTATTATGTTGCATGTTCACAATCACGGTGCAGGTGAGTGCGGGGTCTTTACATATGAGGTTGCAGAATCCAAAGTAACACAGGTCATGGACCTTGCTCAGGAAAATCAGCACCCTCTGCAATGTGTGATGGAAAAGAAATAAGGAAGAAAATTTGCCTACATTTTCCAATTCTTTAGAACAATCGCTTCACAGAGCGCTCACGTTTGCAAATGAACGCAGACATGAATACGCTACGCTGGAGCATTTATTACTTGCTTTGATCGAAGATGAAGACGCAGCAGCCGTTATGCGTGCCTGCAATGTTGATCTCGATCAGCTCAAGCGCATCGTCACTGATTATGTGGATAAAGATCTCAACAATCTGGTTTCAGATTTCGGTGAGGATTCAAAGCCTACAACTGGCTTCCAACGCGTTATCCAACGCGCGGTGATCCATGTTCAATCTTCCGGTCGCGATGAAGTGACGGGCGCGAACGTGCTTGTTGCCATTTTTGCAGAGCGCGAAAGCCATGCTGCGTATTTCTTGCAAGAGCAGGAAATGACCCGTTTTGATGCAGTCAATTTCATTTCCCACGGGATTGGCAAACGACCCGGTTCAGGCGATACGCCGTCCGTCCGTGGTTCTGATATGCCTGATAGTGGTGCATCAAGTTCGCCAGATGGTGAACAGGGCGATGAAGCTGGAAGTTCTAAAAAGAATCAGGACGCTTTGTCCGCTTATTGTGTGGATCTCAACGCAAAGGCGGAAAAAGGTAAAATTGACCCATTGATTGGTCGTAGTGATGAAGTTGATCGCACGATCCAAATCCTGTGTCGTCGTTCGAAGAACAATCCGCTTTATGTTGGTGATCCCGGTGTGGGTAAAACAGCTATTGCTGAAGGTTTGGCGAAACGTATTATCGAAAAAGATGTGCCTGAAGTCCTCGAAGGTTCAATCATCTATGCACTTGATATGGGCGCGTTGCTTGCGGGCACGCGTTATCGCGGTGACTTTGAAGAGCGCCTCAAACAAGTGATGAAAGAGCTGGAAGATAAGCCAGAAGCAATTTTGTTTATTGATGAAATCCACACCATCATCGGTGCGGGTGCAACATCAGGCGGTGCAATGGATGCGTCCAACTTGCTAAAGCCGGCGCTTGCATCAGGTAATATTCGTTGTATCGGCTCAACCACCTATAAGGAATATCGTCAATTCTTTGAAAAAGACCGTGCTTTGGTGCGTCGTTTCCAGAAGATTGATGTGAATGAGCCAACAATTGACGAGACAATTGATATCTTAAAAGGCCTTAAAACGCGTTTTGAAGACTATCATAATATCAAATATACTGAGGATGCGATCAAAGCGGCGGTGGAATTGTCCGCGCGTTATATCACCGATCGCAAATTGCCGGATAAAGCGATTGATGTGATTGATGAATCAGGTGCTGCGCAAATGCTTTTACCTGCTGATAAGCGTGCCAAACGTTTAACGGAAAATCAGATCGAAGCCACGGTTGCGACCATTGCACGCATTCCGCCTAAAACGGTGTCCAAAGACGATACGCAGGTGCTTGCAACGCTTGATCAAGAGTTGCGCAGCGTTGTTTATGGTCAGGATAATGCGATTGAGCAGCTCACAGCCGCCATTCGATTGGCCCGGGCTGGTTTGCGTGAGCCAGATAAACCAATTGGTTCTTATCTGTTCTCAGGTCCAACCGGTGTTGGTAAAACCGAAGTTGCCAAGCAGCTTGCCTCATCGCTCGGCGTTGAGCTTTTGCGCTTTGATATGTCTGAATATATGGAGCGTCATACAGTATCGCGCCTCTTGGGTGCGCCTCCCGGATATGTCGGCTTCGACCAAGGTGGTTTGCTCACCGATGGTGTTGACCAGCATCCGCATTGTGTCTTGCTTCTTGATGAGATTGAGAAGGGGCATCCGGATATCTATAATATCTTGCTGCAAGTTATGGATCACGGTTCTTTGACCGACCATAACGGTAAGAAGATCGATTTCCGCAATGTGGTTCTGATCATGACGACTAATGCTGGAGCCGCAGATGCTGCCAAACAGGCAATCGGGTTTGGATCATCTAAACGCACGGGTGATGATGAAGAAGCGATCAACCGCTTGTTTACACCTGAATTCCGCAACCGTTTGGATGCCATTATCCCGTTTGGTTCTTTGCCTACGAAAGTCATCCACAAAGTGGTTCAGAAATTCGTTATGCAGCTTGAAGTTCAATTGGCTGAGCGCAATGTGACCTTTGATCTGACCGATGAAGCCATCGAATGGCTGGCCAATAAGGGGTATGATGAGCGTATGGGTGCGCGGCCATTGGGACGTGTTATTCAGGAACACATCAAAAAGCCTCTGGCCAATGAATTGCTCTTTGGCAAATTGACCAAGGGCGGCACGGTGAAGGTGAAAATCGGCACGGATGATGCGGGTAAAACTGAGATTGAGCTTGAATCAATCCCAGCAACAGCGCGCGCCAAGCCGAAAAAGGAAGCCACGCCGAAAAAGGCACCTGCGAAAAAAGCAGCTTCTAAGCCCACAGCTCGTAAACGTGCTGCGCCGAAAGGTAAGTCAGGCGGATCAGGATCTGATCCAAAATTACCTGATGGCGATCCGGCGCCGACTAAAGCCAAGTCCGCCGCTAAGCAGACGGCAAAGGCCAAAACGGAACCTGAGGCTAAGTCAACGCCAAAACCGCGCAGAACGTCTCCGACGGTGCCAAAAGTGCCACGCAAGAAATAGAATAAAAAGAAACGCCTCAAACGAAAGTTTGGGGCGTTTTATTTTGATTTGCGTTTTTCTGAATGTTTTTTCGAAACTTTAAATCAATACTTTCAAACGCCTCGACGGATACTTTCCAATATCCGTCGAACGGTCTGTCTAAATCGATCAGCATGACCAATAAAAATGTATAGACGAAACTTATAAGCGGAATGATGAACTCGTTGGAATTGAAACCAGTCGGGTTTCTAACGAAAAACATCGCGATAATAGCTGCCGACATAATGGCGATAATAAGAAATAGAAATGGTGACATGTTGTTGCTGAGACAGCTTATCCTGTGCGAACGGATCATGATCAATTTGGAAAATCCCTTGACTATACCTTCAAGTGCGATGCGGTCATTGTCATGTTTGACTTCCAAATATTCAACATAGTCTATGCAGTCACCAAGTATCTTGGAATTTTCATTTTGAATATCGGTCTGCGCATTGTTGATCATATTTGAAACATAAATACTAAGATCAGTTCTTATTTTAGCTAGGTTTTTTTGTGTATCTGCGAGTTGAACATTATCAAAAAAGCGGAGCAGAGATGAGATTGATAATATTTGGTTGGCTTCATCGTGAAGTGTATTTTTATGATCGTCAAAGTCCTGCATGGCCTTCCAAAGGCAAAATGCAAAGGTAATTGCATGAAGCGTGGAAAAAATCGACAGTGCCACAGTTATTGTATCCCAGTCTTGATATAATTGACGCGCATATGCGTTCAGAAACTGCGACTGACTGACATATCTAAATGCTGCCCAAATAAAGAGTGAAACAACGATTGGAATACCAAACCGAATTGCAAGCATGCCAATCATATTTCCATATCGTTGAAATAAAAATGGAACCAGCGTTGCGATCCAAAGTGGGTAAAGCCAGACCGCCCATTCAAGGGATGTATTTTGAAGCGAGTAGATCGCGGCGCATCCTAAAATCAATATCAACGCCGCCACAGATTTTTGAGAATTGGAGCTTGTTTGCATGCTCTCTTTTTGCCTCCCTTTATAATAGCATAAAATGCTCTGCAGCCATCATAAATTTTAAATATCATCCCTTGGTTGAAAATGCAAAAATAAAACTAATGATAGAAGTTTGATGCCCTGATCCAGTTTCTTTTCTATTGTTCTTGATGATTGCTGTAATTGAGAAACAATAATTTAGTGAAACTTTACCGCTTATTTCTCTTTGCTAATGTGAGACCACTTAGTGAGCTGAGAGCGCTTCTTGCACGGATCTTACGTTGCAATCACAAAGAAAAAATATCCCGAAAGATCGCTTTCCGGGATATTCTCTATGAACGTTGTTGTCAGCAATGACTGACAGAAGCTAAATGGATTTTTTACTCTTCGCTTACTGTCCATTTAACGCCATCGCCAGAATTTTTGAGGGCTTTAGCGACAGCCGTTTCATATTCATCCAAGTGAACCCGTTGGGGCGCGGTATTTTGTACAGAAACAACCTTTTTGGGTTCGAACGTAACTTTGATTTCACCTTTTGAAGCCGAAATCTCTGTTGGGTTTAAATTGTCATCTAGTTTATCAATTATCGATTTTGATATGTAAGTGACAGCAGCAATCGCAAGTGCTGGTGTGCTTTTTGCGATCACCTGAATGAATGGTCCTCCGGGCATAACGACTATGCCGAGCCTTTAGGTAAGGGTGCGTTCACCCATTCTCCCTCAGCTGTATAGCTGATGGTTTCAACTGAGCTAGACCCGTCAAATGTGACTTCTCCTACTTTGCTGGCGTTGTGAGAAATCATCGTTCCGGTTTTCTGCTTGTTATCAAACCAGATTTGATATTGGTCAACGGGCGTTAGAACAGCATCACCGATATCCATTCCGCTAACTTTATTCACAAAGATAGGATTTCCATCAGTATCACTTAAAATTTCGTGAGGATTGCCACCCAGTTCATTATTGACTGTTATGGAACCGGTTTTGCCTCCACCTTTTGGCGCACCAAACAAGCCAGAGTCACTCAAAGCGACTGTTTCATCCAAACCCATGGTCACCGGTACACCAGACGCTGTGATTTGGATGCCGTCACCAGATGGAAGTTGATTCGTGTAATTGACCTCGAAATTTGGTGTATCGACTGAAAAAGTATCACGCGGGCCGTAGGAAGGCTTGGTTGCACTGGCTTTTGCACCCTTTGATTGCCAGATCACTGTATATTTGCCGTTCACTTTCTTGGCCAGAAACAAGCTGTAATTATTCTTCTTCTGCGCTGCGAACTGATCGATGTCGATTTCAACTTTGATTGTTTCTGCATTTTGAGACATTTTCTACTCCTCTGTGTTTTTATGAAATAAATGCAACTAAAGAATGTAGAATAAATTTGGATATGGATATTACTCTGATGGGGTATATTTCGGACCAAGTAGGATTGAAAGGCTGGCAAGATCTGCAACACAATTCACATCTAGTTTCTTGTAAATATCCTTCCGGTGTTTGCGAACAGTTTCAGGGCTGATATCTAATAAACGCGCAATGTGTTTGCTTGTCTGACCAGATGCTACCAATTCGGCGATTTCAGTTTGCCTTGGTGTTAAAAGCGCCCATCGCCTTGATAGTTTGGGTCTGTTATCGGTGCGGTATTGATTGTCATGACAGCAAATACATCGAGCTCAGCAGCACTTTGAAAATTAAGTTTGGAGATAATATTGGCGCGATGTTTTCGCGCCGTAAAATAGGTAATGTCCAGCTTTTCTGAGATTTTTCGACAATTATCGCCGTGCGCGATCATGCGGAAAATCTCAAATTCCCTTGGTGTAAGTCGTGCAACGCCCTGTTTATCAATTTTGATTATCTATCCACCCCAATAGATTTGTATATCTAAAAGTGTGTTAAATATCAAAAAACACCCATTAAGTGTTCATAAGTAAACGATTGGTCAATGATCTCAATCGGACTCGTTGCAGATGAATCCCAAACGAAATTTAGCAGATTGAAGAAAATGCTATGACTTGGTTGGAAATTACAATAATCAAAGATAATGCAAATCAATATCTCCAAATCACAAGCATTCTGGCAAGGCGCGAAAGTCGTCTTTACGTTGCAAGGGCTCATGCTCTCAGGCGCCATGATTGGATTTGCCGGATTTGCCGTTGAAGTCGGCTTATCCCGGTTTGAGGCTGTCTTGATGGCCGGCATGATTTGGGCGTTGCCATCGCAATTGATCTTAATCGGTTCGATCTTTGCAGGTGCCGCGCTGCCTGCAACATTTCTCGCCGTAGCCTTGTCAGCCATTCGTCTCATGCCAATGACCGCAGCCTTAGTGCCTGAGATTAAAAACCCCAAAACACCCACATGGCTCTTGCTCATCCTATCACATTTTGTCGCGATCACGGCTTGGGTCTATTCCATGGATAAAACGCGGGAATTACCACGTGATGTGCGGGTATCGTTTTTTGCCGGAGCAGGGGGATGCATTTGGGCTTTCAATACAGCCGTGATTGGGATTAGCTACGGCATTGTGTCTGATCTGCCATTAATGGCCATCGGTGCGCTCTTTTTCCTAACGCCGGTTTATTTTTTGATGACCCTTTGGCGCTCTGCACGGGATTACAGCATTTATATTGCGATGGTAATCGGCCTCATTTTAGGCCCCGTCTTTGCGCAAATATGGCCGGAGATTGATATTTTGCTAGCCGGTGTTGTTGGCGGCAGTTTGTCCACTTTGATTTATGTGCTGATTGAGCGCAACAAAGGGGAAAATCCATGACATATTTTTCAAGCGATGCATGGTATTGGCCCATCATTTATATTGGCATCGCTGGTTGGATTGCCACCGATATGTGGCGATGGTTCGGTGTGATCGCCGGCAATCGCTTAAAAGAAGGAAGCCTTGCATTATTATGGGTCAGAGCAACGGCAACCTCACTGGTGGCCGCGGTGATTGCAAAACTGATCTTGCAGCCAACTGGCGCTTTGTCAGAATTTAATATCTATCTGCGTATTTTTGCAGTTGCGGCAGGGTTTGCTGCATTTCAGATGACGGGAAAACGCATCGTTGTCGGCTGCGGCGTCGCATTGCTCGTACTTCTTGTTGGCAATTGGGCGCTGAATTTCCAATAGATTACGCGAACCTGGTAGGCGCTAAAGCGCTGCTTTGATTTTCTCAGCATTTGCAACAAGCACATCAATGTCTTCCATCTTGCCAGTTTGGGGACGAAGCCCCACACCGTCATGACGGGGAACAACATGAAAATGCAAATGAAACACCTCTTGACCGCCAGCAGGGTCATTGTGCTGGCGAATGGTGACACCATCTGCGTTAAAGGCGGTTTTACACGCATTTGCAAGCTTTTGGGTGACAAGGATAGTAGCGCTTAGTGCTTCCGCTGATGCGTCATAAATACCGACGGCTGCTTCTTTTGGAATAACCAGGCAATGCCCATCTGCATGCGGCATGACATCCATAAAGGCCAAAACATCATCGTCTTCATAAACGGTGACATTGGGGATTTCACCGCGCAAGATTTTGGCAAATATGTTTTGATCGTCATAGCTCATTTCGATGGCTCCTTATCTGTCAGCTATTTTTAGCTTTAAACGGCGCGCGCGTCTCTAAAATCTCTAAAATTTCCCCAACCTCTTGGCGTTCATGGTGGAGATAATCCGAAATTGCGTTTCGAAATCCTTCATGAGGGATGTAATGCGCTGAATAGGTCATTTTAGGCATATATCCGCGCGCGAGCTTATGTTGGCCTTGTGCACCAGCTTCAACACGTTTCAAACCATTGGCAATCGCATAGTCGATGGCCTGATGATAACACACTTCAAAATGCAAATAAGGATGGTCTTCCATACAGCCCCAATGGCGACCATAAAGGCAATCAGAGCCGATAAAGTTGATCGCACCGGCAATATAACGGTCTTCGCGTTTTGCCATGATCAACAAAATATCGTCTGGCATGCGTTCGCCGATCAGCGAGAAAAACGAACGGGTGAGATAGGGCCGCCCCCATTTTCGCATGCCTGTATCCATATAAAATTGGAAGAAGATGTCCCATACATCTTCGGTTAACTGATCACCCGTCAGCCATTCGATTTCAATGTCGTTTTCAAGCGCAATGCGGCGTTCTTTCTTCAGAGCTTTTCGTTTGCGCGAAGCAAGCGTGTCCAGAAAATCGGAATAGGAACTATAGCCGTCATTTTCAAAATGAAATTGCTGATCATTGCGGATCAAGAAACCCTGCTGCTTGAGAAGCTCAGCCTCGTCTTCCGGCATAAAAGTTATATGCGCAGAAGAAAGCTGTAGCTGATCAGTCACTTGACAAAGAGCGGATGCTAATCCCAATCGAACCGCGGTGATATTCGCTTGTTTATTGACCAAAAGGCGAGGCCCGGTTGCTGGTGTAAATGGCACTGAACACTGAACCTTTGGGTAATATCGACCGCCGGCGCGTTCCCAGGCATCTGCCCATGCATGATCAAATACATATTCACCCTGGCTGTGGGATTTCACATAGGAAGGCAATGCACCCAAGATGTCACCTTCTGAGTTCGACAAGACCAAATGTTGAGGCATCCACCCAGTTTCGCGTGACACGGATCCGGATTCTTCCAAACATGACAGAAAATCGTGTGAAACAAATGGGTTATAGATGTTTTCTGAATCAGTTTTTGAAGCGCCTATAAACTGATCCCAATCAGATTTTGACACTTCATTGATTTGCGCAATGGTTTGAACAGTTAGTGATTTGTTTGCGTCATTCATTGGGTGTCTCCATACCATAGATATGGGCCAAACTTACGCAGGATCAAACCCCTCAAATGTGATTTGATCAGTATATTGATCTGAAAGTTTTTGTTGTTCACGATTACGAACGGTCCAGGTGATGATCTTCCTACCTTGTTTACGCTGCGCTTCGACAAACGGATTGGGAATATCATCAATGTCATAAGATATAAAGTTCACACCAAAACCCAGTGCATCTTCATGCTCAAAGAAAGTTTCAGGCTCCTTGCCCTCGGCGGTCAGACCGATCGGAAAAACACAACCGAGATCCCTAAAATTCTTCAGCAAATGTTGCGCAAACGACATGACTGCAATCGGACCTTTATAATCCTCAATATCATCGAGCACCGCGCCAGCAAAACCATCGTCATTGTCTTTACACCCTTTGAGCTCCAGAATGAGCGGGACTTTGCCATCAACAAGCTTCAATAAAGACTTAAGGGTTGGAATTTTATCTTTTGTTCCACCCACAGACAATTGCGTGAGTTCAGATGCCATCTTATCGCGCACATCACCACCAATACCGCAAAGACGTTTCAGATTGAAATCATGAAACACCATGGGCACGCCATCAGCAGAAAACTGCAAATCGCACTCGATCGCATAGCCATTATCCACCGCAGCTTTAAATGCGCTGAGGGTGTTTTCAAAAACGCCCTTGGCCTCATCATGGAGACCCCGGTGAGCGATGGGCTTTTCGAATAGCTTTTCGAATTTATTAGCTTCCGGAACCATATTCTTCAAACTCGATGATCGCATCAATTTCAACGGCAGCATTGAATGGAAGTGATGCCATGCCAACGGCGGCGCGCGCGTGCACACCACTGTCGCCTAAAATTTCAGCGAAGAAATCTGACGCACCATTGATCACCAAATGCTGCTCATGAAAATCAGCGGTTGATGAGACAAAGCCATTAATTTTGATCACCTGTTTGATGCGGCCGAGGTCTCCCAATGCAGCTTTCGCTTGAGCTAAAATGTTGATTGCGCAAATTTGTGCTGCATGTGCGCCTTGTTCCACCGTAACGGAATGTCCTAGCTGTCCTTTTACGGCAATTTGCCCGTCCTGCATGGGCAATTGACCGGAGATAAACAAATGATTGTTGGACATTGTGTATGGCAGATAATTCGCAGCAGGTGCGGCAGCTTTTGGCAGCGCAATACCGCGTGCTGACAAACGTGCTTCAGCCATTCGTGCATCAAGTGAAAGAGACATTTTGGTTTATTCCTTTAGGACCATAATAAAGCAGATGTTAAGTCTTTAACGATGATTCGTATAACATCAATAAGAAAAGTCTACACATCGCCGTATTGTCTGACTATATTCATTCAGAATCCACAACAGAGAGCATCACGCGACAGTTCATGACGAAAACATCCACAATTTTAAAGACATTATGTTCGGCTGCAATTTTGGCGTCCGGCTTTGCAACCACATTATCAGCTTCGCAATTGCTACCTCATCGTGCGGTCTATGATCTAAAGCTCAAAGATGCGACATCGCGATCAGGTATTTCAGGTCTTGCTGGGCGAATAGTCTATGAGTTTCGTGGTTCAAAATGTGATGGCTATACAGTTAATTTCCGCTTTGTCAGCGAGATCTTCACCGGAGAAACTGTTCGCGTCACAGATCAGCAAACGTCAACCTATGAAGATGTGAGTTCCGATACATTTCAGTTTGTCACGCGTTCATTTGTAAATCAGGAACTAGATCGCGAGACGCGCGGTTCAGCGGAGAACAATGCGACCGAACTTGTGGTTGGTCTTAAAAAGCCCGATGAAAACGAGATCAAGCTACCAAAAGCTGCGTTTCCAACGGCGCACTTGATCGAATTAATCGAAAAAGCAAAATCTGGTGAAACCATTTATGAAAGCCGCATCTTTGACGGTTCTGATGGTGCGGATCAATCTTTGATCACCACCAGCATTATCGGCAAGATGCTGGATGGTCCAAAAGAGGGTGATCCGGAAGTTAAAATAATTGGCGAGGGCGCAAAAGCTGCTTTCTGGCCGGTATCACTCTCTTATTTCGAAGAAACGGAATCTGGCGATACTATGCCGATCTACCGCATCGCGTTTAAGCTTTATGAAGATGGTGTCAGCCGTGATCTAACCATGGATTATGGCGAGTTCGTTATTGAAGGTAAAATTTCCGGGTTTGAGATCCTGGAAGAAGAAGCAGCCTGTGACTGATCAAGTGGCAAATGTCGTTATTCGCCGTATGCAATCCGGCGATCATGCGGATTGGCTGGCGCTTTGGGAAGGGTACAACACCTTTTATGAGCGCAGTGTGACAGACACAGCCACTAATCGTACTTGGAATTCTTTACTAGCAGGCGATGGCGAACCATTTGGGTATGTGGCGGAACTGGGTGGCAAAGCGGTTGGTTTTGCTCATTATTTCATGACGATTTCAACGTCGGACGATGGACCACGCTGCTATTTGCGGGATCTATTTGCAGATCCGAGCGTGCGCGGAAAAGGCATTGGTCGGGCTTTAATTGAAGCGGTGTATGAAGACGCTGATCAGCACAATGCATCTCAAACTTATTGGCTCACGGCAGAAGATAATCACACCGCGCGCAAGCTTTATGACGCGGTTGCTAGCAAAACGCCTTTTATCAAATACGCGCGTTAGACATCAATGACGCCTACGGCTCCCAGAAACAGTATGATAAGCATCGTGGTTAAAAACCAACTGATATGAATGAGTCCAAGTTTTGTTCGAAATGAAATATGCAACAAAGGAAAATAGGACTTTGTTGTTTCTCCAAATAACTTTCGCTCGTATTTGTCCGAAACCATCGCCCAGACCAAGCGCAATATGATGAAAATATGTAGCGGTAATATTAGTAAAAAGGCTGAGCCGGCCCCGAATTTACTATCTTGATATAATGTACCGATCCCAAAAATAGAAACGGCAATAAAACAGCCCGATATTAGCCAATATAAACGAGTTTTCCAGTTGATGGATTTTACGTTACGCTTAGCCTCATTCATTTGCTAAGATTTCAACATCTCGATGAACCGATCTACTTTCGTTCCATCGGTGGCCCAAGAGGTGACGAGACGCAGTTGGGTGCGTTCCTCGTCGATGACTTTCCATCGATAAAAATCAAACTCAGTCTCAAGACGTGTGATCACATCATTTGGCAGGATCGCCATGAGCATATTGGCTTCACATTCTGCAGCCATTTCATATCCTGCCGCCTTGATACCCTGGGCCATTTTTGCAGCCATGTCATTGCCGCGTTTCGCAAGCTCGAAATAAAGCCCATCGGTGAAAAGCTCTTTAAATTGATGCCCCAGCGCGCTGCCTTTGGCTAAAAGCGCACCGCGTTGCTTAAGATGAATTTCAAAGTCTTCCGCCAAAGCCTTATTTGGGATGACAATCGCTTCGCCGAATAACGCACCAGCCTTGGTGCCGCCAATCCAGAAGATATCAGCAAAGGAGGCAACGTCTTTTAGCGTCAGATCTGAATGCTCAGATGCTATTGCAGCACCCATACGCGCACCATCGATCATAAAGAGAAGCTTATTGTCTCGGCAGATTTTCGAAAGCGCTGCGACTTCATCACGTCGATAGACAGTACCGATTTCAGTCGCATTGGAGATATATACAAGGCGAGGGCGCGTTACATGCGGGAAATGATTATGCGTATCGATCACTTTTTGCAGGTTTTCAGCGGTCAATTTGCCATTAACAACATCAGCTGCGATCACTTTATGCCCCGTTGCTTCAATCGCACCGGCTTCATTGGTTTGAATATGCCCAGATAGCGGCGCAATCACAGCTTCATGAGATTTCAATGCACAGGCGTGGATGATGAGATTTGCCAAGGTGCCGCCCGACACGAAGAAGATGTCTGTATCTTTTGTGCCCATTTCAGCGCGTATAAGGTCTCGCGCAGCATTTGAATAATCATCAGTCCCATAGGGTGTGGACTGCACCAAATTGCTCTCAGTTAAAGCTTTTAGAATATTGGGATGACAGCCTTCGCTATAATCATTGCGGAAGATATATTTAGACACGCTTGAACCTCAATTTGTAATATGGCCTACCTAAATGAATTGCCCTTGCGAAGTCAAAACCATTCTTATTGGCCTAAACGCAAGAAAACGCTTGCAATTCAGCGCATATAGGCATATGTGAGCCGCATTCCACATGCAGATTTGGGATTGTTCGGGGAGAAATCCGTTCCATTCCGCCCGGTGGCAAGAGATTGCTTCTATCTGCAGAGGTATAACCGGTAAAGGAGATAAAGACATGGCAATGCCTAGTTTTTCAATGCGCCAATTGCTAGAGGCAGGCGTACACTTTGGGCACCAGACACACCGCTGGAACCCTAAAATGAAAAAGTTCATCTTTGGTGAGCGCAACAATATTCACATCATTGACCTTGGTCAAACATACCCAATGCTTTCAAATGCATTGCAGCTTGTGTCTGACACAGTTGCAAAAGGCGGTCGCGTACTTTTCGTTGGTACAAAGCGTCAAGCATCTGAAATCGTTGCAAAAGCCGCTGAAGAATCAGCTCAATACTACGTCAATGCACGTTGGCTTGGTGGTATGTTGACGAACTGGAAAACAATTTCCAACTCAATTTCACGTCTTCGCAAGCTCGACGAATTGCTTTCAGGGGATGCATCTGGTTTCACTAAGAAAGAGCGTTTGAACCTTGAGCGCGAGCGTGAAAAGCTAAACCGTGCTTTGGGCGGTATCCGCGATATGGGTGGTACACCTGACCTTATTTTTGTGATCGACACAAATAAAGAAGGCATCGCAATTCAAGAAGCAAAACGTCTTGGTATCCCAGTTGTTGCAATCGTTGATTCCAACTGTGACCCAGACATCGTTGATTTCCCAATCCCAGGTAACGACGATGCGGCTCGCTCGATTTCGCTTTATTGCGATCTTGTATCTCGCGCATGTATCGATGGTATTGCGCGTCAGCAAGGCGCTTCTGGCGTTGATTTGGGTGCACAAGTTGAAGCACCTGCTGAAGAAGCGCTTGCAGAAGAGCCAGCAGCTGAAGAGGCACCAGCTGCATCTTAAGACAGCATTTGTTTGATAACGATTTTGGCGGCAAGCGATCTAAGCAGCCGCCAATGTCGTAAATTTGAGACAGTACTTATGTACTGAGATTTGAAACGGTACGAATAGTATCTATATGATGTGTTGAAACTTTTCTCGACATTTCAATATTCTGGCAAAAAGAGGCTATTATGAGCATCACAGCAGCAATGGTTAAAGAACTGCGCGAAAAATCCGGCGCAGGTATGATGGACTGTAAAAAAGCGCTAACAGAAGCTGGCGGCGACATGGAAGCTGCAATCGATTGGTTGCGCGCAAAAGGTATCGCTAAAGCTGACAAAAAATCTGGTCGTACAGCGGCTGAAGGTCTTGTTGGTATTGCAAGCGAAGGTAATTCAGCGGTTGTTATCGAACTCAACTCTGAAACAGACTTTGTTGCGAAAAACGACGAATTCCAATCATTGGTTAACTCAATCGCAGACACAGCATTGTCAACAGACGGTTCAGTTGAAGCAATTTTGGCAGCTGGTCACCCATCAGGTAAAACTGTTGAAGACGAAATCAAAGGCGCTATCGGTACAATCGGTGAGAACATGACACTTCGTCGTTCTGCGAAATTGTCTGTAGGTTCTGGTGTTGTTGCATCTTACATCCACAATGCTGTGACAGACCGTCTTGGTAAATTGGGCGTTCTTGTTGCACTTGAATCTGAAGGCGACGCAGAAAAACTAGCAGCAGTTGGCCGTCAGGTTGCTATGCACATTGCAGCAACAAGCCCGTTGGCTGTGACATCTGAAGAAGTTGACAAAGATGTTGCTGAGCGCGAGCGTCAGGTATTCCTTGAGCAAGCTAAAGAATCTGGCAAGCCAGACAATATTGCTGAAAAAATGGTTGAAGGCCGTATGCGCAAATTCTTCCAAGAAGTTGCACTTATGTCTCAGCAATTCGTTATGAACCCAGACCAAACTGTTGCAGAAGCTGTAAAAGCTGCTGAAGCAGAAGTTGGTGCACCAATTGCTGTAACTGGCATGGCTCGCTTGCTACTTGGTGAAGGCGTTGAAAAAGAAGAAGAAGATTTTGCAGCTGAAGTTGCTGCAACAGCCAAAGGCTAATTTTCGTTTAATTACGAAAAACTTCTTATGTTTTATTAAGGGCATCGCGTGACAACGCGGTGCCCTTGGTGTATCGGGGGTGTCGGAAATATTCATGAGATGCCGAATCTCTCCTCCTGTGGACAATGACAGACGATAAAGGGTGCCAAATGTCAGACGAACCAATCTACAAACGGGTATTATTCAAAGCTTCAGGTGAAGCGCTAATGGGTGATCAGGGATTTGGGATTGATGTGAATGTGGCAGATCGTATTGCGGGCGATATTGCTGAAGTTCACAATATGGGTGTTGAGGTCAGCATCGTTGTCGGCGGCGGTAACATTTTCCGTGGGGTTGCTGTGGCATCTAAAGGTGGCGATCGCGTAACGGGCGATCACATGGGTATGCTGGCAACAGTGATCAATGCACTTGCATTGGCAACCTCTTTGCGTAAGCGCGGAGTTGAAACAGAAGTTCTATCGGCGATTGCCATGCCAGAGCTCTGCCAAAGCTTCTCACAGCGTGCAGCGCAACATCATCTGAACAAAGGTCGTGTAGTGATTTTTGCTGGTGGTACAGGCAATCCGTTTTTGACAACAGATACAGCTGCTGCGTTGCGCGCGGCTGAAATGGGTGCGGAAGCTATCTTTAAAGGCACGCAGGTGGATGGTATTTATTCAGCCGATCCGAAAACATCCCCGGATGCAACGCGTTATGAAGAGCTCACACACGATGTTGTGCTTGAAAAAGGTTTAGCTGTTATGGATACAGCCGCCGTGGCATTGGCTCAGGAGAACAATTTGCCAATCGTTGTATTCTCCATCCACGAAAAGGGCGGCTTTGCCCAAATCGTAAAAGGTGGTGGACGTTCAACGATTGTGCGTGATAAATAAACCAGCAATTGTGAAATTGCATAAGTTTTAGGGAATGTTGGAGGCAAAAATGGCCGGTGTAGATTTAGATGATTTAAAACGACGTATGGATGGCGCGGTCAACGCGTTTAAGTCCGATATCGCCGCATTGCGCACAGGCAGAGCTTCAGCAAATCTGCTCGATCCTGTCATGGTAGATGCATATGGCTCCAAAGTGCCGTTAAATACAGTTTCCAACATCTCAGTTCCAGAACCGCGTATGCTGTCTGTAACTGTGTGGGACAAAAGCATGGTGTCTGCGGTAGAAAAAGGCATTCGCGAAGCCAATCTTGGTTTTAACCCAATCACCGATGGTCAAAATTTGCGCCTTCCTTTGCCAGATCTAAACGAAGAGCGCCGCAAGGAGCTTGTGAAAATCGCCAATGGTTATGCTGAAAATGCCAAAGTCGCGATACGTCATGTACGTCGTGATGGCATGGACAGCCTTAAAAAAGCCGAAAAAGATGGTGACATTGGCAAGGATGAGGCTCATTCTGAATCGGAAAACGTACAAAAGGTAACTGATGATACGATCAAAACCGTGGATACGCTTTTGTCGGAAAAAGAAACCGAGATCATGACCGTTTAAATTTCCTCGTGGGGCCGGGCGCGTTTTATGCAATCAGCGAGCACAACAAATACACCTCAACATGTTGCCATCATTATGGATGGCAATGGACGTTGGGCCAAAGCGCGTGGTTTATCCAGAAGCGCAGGGCATCAAAAAGGTGTTGAAACTTTGCGCCAAGTGGTGCGTACGGCCGGTGAAGCAGGTGTTCAATATTTAACATTATTTGCATTTTCGTCTGAAAATTGGAGCCGACCACAAGAAGAGGTTGGCTTTTTAATGGGGCTTTTAAAGAAGTTTATCAAACGTGACCTAGCAGAACTACGTTCCGAGAATGTACGCGTCCGTGTCATCGGTGCCCGTGACAATTTACAATCTGATATTCTTGATCTGCTGATTGAAGCTGAAGAAAACACCCAGCAAAATGATGGATTAAATCTTATCATTGCCTTTAACTATGGCGCGCGAGACGAGATTGCCCGCGCAACAAAACGCCTGGCTGAAGATGTTAAATCCGGCTTGTTGTCGCCAGAACAAGTTAATGAAGCCAAAGTAACCAGCTATCTAGATACAAGCGGTTTGCCTGATCCCGATCTCATTATTCGTTCGAGTGGGGAGCAGCGGTTATCTAACTTTCTCTTATGGCAAGCAGCTTACGCGGAGTTTGTATTTGTTGATGAGCTATGGCCAGACTTTACCAAGGATGTTTTTCATCGCGCTTTGAGCACATATTGCCAACGAGACCGACGCTTTGGTCGTGTTGAAAGCGCAAAACTTATAGCAACTTCTTGAGGATGAAGCGCTTTAAGTTGTTTTCAAGCGATATTTTAGTGTGTAACTTAGCGTTCCAGAGGGAACGCCAATGTTATTAAATCATCAGCTTCTTTCGAAGATAATAAATCAAAGTTTGGCTTGATTTATGTCTCGAGAGTTAAAGCTTCGCATCATATCTGCGATTGTTCTAGGTACGATCACGCTTGTCGTGACGTGGCTTGGAGGGGTTTTCTTTGCAGGTCTCGTCATCATTGTTGGGTTTTTGCTTTTCTATGAATGGAGTAATCTAACTCGAACCTCCAAACGTCAGCCATTGGTAAACTTTATTGGTTGGCTCACGCTTATCACGGTGAGTACATGCATCGTGCTGTCCACGCTGGAATGGGCTTTGGTGAGTATGTGTGTTGGCGCAATCCTAGCCGCAGCAATGGGGTGGGGAAAAGCCAAGAACATTTGGGTATCGGTCGGAATTCTATATTCTAGCTTTCCGATCATTGCATTTACTGAATTAAGGGGAGATGAAACTTCCGGCTTTTACGATCAGATGGGCTTGTTCGCAATTTTGTTCCTCTTCGTCGTTGTTTGGGCGACCGATATTTTTGCCTATTTCTGCGGAAGGTCTTTGGGTGGGCCCAAGCTTGCCCCGTCAATTTCTCCGGGAAAAACCTGGTCAGGCGCGATATTTGGGTTAATTGCAGGTGTGGGTGGAGGCATCTGTATCGTGCTACTTATCAGCAGTGGTGGTGGTTATTTTGTCCCCATTGTTGCGGTTGTTTTATCGATATCCAGCCAAATTGGTGATCTGTTTGAATCTTGGGTGAAACGTCGTTTTGGTCAGAAAGATTCAAGTAATCTAATACCTGGTCATGGTGGTTTTATGGATCGCCTGGATGGTTTGATATTTGCATCAATAGCGGCGTTTTTGATCGCATTACTCGATCAGTTTTATGCTGGTACTGATGCGTCGCATGTGTTAGCTATCCACCTGTTAGGTTTGTAGTTATTTTAATTCATATTCGCCCAATTGGCGGAAAGTCTTCATGGATATAATCAATTCTATTTTTTCCATTTTTACAGGAAATATTCTCGTCTTTATCGTGATTTTGTCTGTTGTCGTGTTCATTCACGAAATGGGGCATTATCTTGTAGGTCGTTGGTGTGGAATTTACGCAACGACCTTTTCAATTGGATTCGGTAAGGAAATCTGGGGATTTGACGGAAAAGATGGAACCAGGTGGCGCGTTGCTATGATCCCACTTGGCGGATATGTAAAGTTTTTTGGCGATGAAAATGCGGCATCCATGCCAGACGGTGAAGGGCTCGAAGAAATGTCGGACGCTGATAAAGCGCGGTCGTTTCACCATGCATCTGTCTTGCGCAGATCACTGACGGTTCTTGCCGGACCCATGGCAAATTTCATCCTGACAATCGTTATTTTTACAGCCTTTTTCACAATCTATGGCAAGCAAACAACTGATCCAATTATCAGCCAGGTTGTCGCAGAATCGCCTGCCGAAGCTGCTGGATTACAGCCTGGAGACTTGTTTGTATCGGTTGATGGAATTGAAATTAGTGTGTTCAATGACGTTAAGCGTTACATCTCATCTCGCCCGGAAACAGAGGTCGATATCACGATCAATCGCGGTGGAACAGAACAGGTTATCTCACTCATTCCAGATCGAAAGATCACAGAAGATCGCTTCTGCAACAAGATCGAAGAAGGGATTATGGGCGTTGTTGTGGTGCCCGATGAAAGTAATTCCCGACGCTTAGAATTCGGCGTTGTTGGCGCTATTGGTCAAGCATTTTCAGAAAGCTGGTTCATCGTCACTCGCACGTTTGACTATATAGGAAACATCTTTGTTGGACGTGAAAGCGCTTCTCAACTGAGCGGTCCGATTGGCATTTCTAAAATGTCAGGACAGGTGGCCACACTTGGCGTTGTCGCTGTAATTCAGCTGATTGCGATTATTTCACTCTCGATTGGCCTGCTAAATCTCATGCCTGTCCCAATTTTGGACGGTGGACATCTCGTTTTCTATGCAATTGAGGCGATTCTTGGGCGTCCCGTGAGCCCTCGCGCGCAGGAATATGCATTTCGAGTGGGAATAATGCTCATATTATCTTTGATGTTGTTCACAACATTTAACGATGTGACATCTTTGTTTAACCATGGTTGTGAAGTGCCGCAGGAGCAATAGTTGCGGCAAAACAACAGTTTTGCCTAACTTTGCACCAATTGTGCGTTAATAGACTGTTTACTCTAATCAATTCTTCTTCCGGGCATTGATTAAAAATGATACATTAAGTAAACGGAATTTAACTCTTTTCCTTGCTTGTAGAGCAAAAGAGTTCTAAACACGTATTGTCTCGATTCAGAATCCGAATTCTGTCGCGCGACCGCTTGGTTAAAAAGAAGGTAGTTTGTTCGATGAAGTTTCGTTCCCGCTTATTGAGTGCTGTTTCAGCCGCTGCATTATCGACAGGAATTGCGATATCTGGTTTTGGTTCAGCAACAATTGCAATGACGACAATTGCGGAAGCAGCTTCGGTTAGCCGCATTGTTGTTCGCGGCAATTCCAGAGTGGATGATGGAACAATTATCAACAATATCACAATCACTCCTGGTCAACGTTTTGATAATGATGACGTTGACGATTCCGTGAAACGATTGTTCGGAACCGGATTGTTCTCCGATGTGCGAATTGCTGTTTCTGGTGGAAGCCTTGTCGTTACAGTTGACGAAAATCAGATTGTTAATCAGATCATCTTTAACGGCAACAAGAAAATCAAAGACAATAGACTGGCTGCATTGGTTCAAACTCAGCCGCTTGGGCCTTACAATGAGTTGTTGCTAAGCGCTGATATTGCTGCGATTGAAGATGCTTATGCTGGTATTGGTCGCGAAGACGCGACTGTTACAACACAAGTTGTGTCATTGGGTGACGGACGTGTGAATATTGCATTCCAGGTCAATGAAGGTGATCGAACAAAGATCTCATCTATCAATTTTGTCGGCAATAACGCGTTTTCCAATGGCCGTCTGGCTGATGTTGTGTCGACAAAGCGTTCGAATTTCCTAAGCTTTTTGATCCGTAAAGATATCTATGACGAAGACAAGCTTCGTGCGGACGAAGAATTACTCCGCAGATTCTATTATGATCGTGGTTATGCGGACTTCCGCGTTATTTCCTCATTTGCTGAACTTGATGAAACGTCCAACCAATACAGCATTACTTTCACGGTTGATGAAGGTGAGAAATACGATTTTGGCGCAATTACTGTTGATAGCACCATTCCAAATATCGATGCTGCTTCATTGCAAGGCGTCATCAAAAGCCGCACTGGCAACACGTATAGTGCCAGCAAGGTAGAAGACACAATTGCAGCAATTGCGGACGAGGTTGCTAATCAAGGTTATCCATTCGCGCAAATTACACCGCGTGGTGATCGTGATTTCTCAGGACGCACTATTTCAGTCGACTATCTCGTGGATGAAGGCCCGCGTGCTTATGTCGAGCGTATTGAAATTATCGGTAACACGCGTACACGTGATTATGTCATTCGTCGTGAGTTTGATATCAGTGAAGGCGATCCGTTTAACCAAGTATTGTTGCGTCAAGCTACTAAGCGCCTGAATGCACTGGGTTATTTCTCGAATGTTGATATTTCAACACGTCAGGGATCCGAGGCAGATCGTGTGATCTTGGTTGTCAATGTAACGGATGAACCAACTGGTGAGTTTGGAATCGGTGGTGGTTATTCCAACACAACAGGTGCTTCGGCGGATATCTCCATTACAGAGCGCAACTTCTTGGGTCGCGGGCAATTCATCAAAATTTCAGCTGGTCGTGGTGAAGATTCGCAAGAATACGAATTGTCGTTCACTGAGCCTTATTTCTTAGGTTACCGGTTGGCGGCTGGTTTTGACGTCTTCAGAAAAGAAGATACATCTAATTCTGGATACACAGGTCTAAACACTGGTACGAAACTCCGCATTGCGGCTCCACTAACTGAAAACCTTACATTGTCTGCAAACTATAACTATAATTTGCAGGAATTTAGTGCAGGCGGCACCTCAACATCAACTCCTGAGCAAGCAATCATCAATCAAGGTGACCGTACGAAGTCGGCTGTCGGCTATACAGTCACCTATAAAGATTTTGATGATGAGACTCTCACCCGTGAAGGTTACGCGGTTCGTGTTTCTCAAGAATTTGCTGGTCTAGGTGGTGATGAGAAATTCATCCGCACAACTGCCAAAGCATCTTATTTTGATGTCGTTTCAGAAGCATCTGATCTGATTGCCAATATCACAGTTGGTGCAGGTCATGTCGCTGCGACGAGCGGTAACTTAAGCGTCTTTGAGCATTTTTACCTTGGTGGTGAAACCATTCGTGGCTTTGACACAAAAGGTATTGGTCCAACTGTCAACGACGCTACAACAAATCTAGCAGTTGGCGGAACAACATATTTCAATGCCAGTGCAGAAGTCAGTGCGCCTTTGCCAGCCGTTTCCCGGGATTTGGGTTTGAGATTTAATCTGTTTGCTGATGCAGCTACATTGTATGGTAATGATATTGATCCGACCACTGTCACAGGCGGCCAAACTATTAACGGTACAGGTATGGAATGGCGTGCATCTGTTGGTGCTGGTATCACATGGGCATCACCATTTGGACCATTGCGTGTTTATTATGCTGAGCCAATTGCTAAAGAAGCTAATGATAAGATCAAAAAATTTGGCTTTGGTGCAACATCGAGATTCTAAGTTTCTTAGCTAATCGATACAGATAGATTTAGTTGGCTTTGGGTGGCAACTTGATATGGAAAATAAATTCTTTTCTCCTACAAGTGCGCTTTCTGTCAGCGAAATCATAGCTAAAACTCAATCCGAACCAAGCATAGCAGACTATGACGATATCGCTATTTGCGATGTTGCACCGCTTGCGCGGGCCAAAGCGGATGAAATTAGCTTCATTAGCTCGCGAAAAGCGTTAGATTTGCTAGATGGCTCTGATGTTAAAGTTCTGTTTTGTAACAAAGCTTTAGCATCAAGAATTAGCGATGATATTCTGACATTGATCGTCGCAAATCCACAAAAAGCCTTCACACAAATTCTCAATCATTTTTATCCAGACGCTGCAGGGATTGCGACATCACAAGCTTCATCTGGTATCTCGCCAAATGCGCATATTGAGAGCTCAGCCACTATAGAAGACGCTGTAGTTGTCGAGGCTGGCGCTGTTATTGGTGCCAATGCCAATATCGGGGCGGGTTCGCATATTTGTGCCAATGCTGTCATCGGGCAAGGTGTTCAAATCGGTCGAAACAGTTCAATTGGTGCAAATACAAGCATCACAAATGCCCTTATTGGTAATCAGGTTACAATTCATGCAGGTGCGCGCATTGGTCAAGAGGGATTTGGCTATGTCTCGGACCGAGACGGTCACCATAAAATCCATCAAATTGGCCGTGTGATCATCCAAGACAATGTAGATATTGGTGCCAATACCACAATTGACCGTGGTGCTATGGATGACACAGTGATTGGCGAAGGTACAAAGATCGATAATCTTGTGCAGATCGCACATAACGTTCGTATCGGAAGACATTGCGTGATTGTTTCTCAAGTTGGCATTGCAGGTAGCGCAGAACTGGGTGATTTTGTATTGATTGGCGGCGCAGCAGGCGTCGTTGGCCACGTTAAGGTCGGTAATGGCGCACAAATTGCGGCAACCAGCGCAGTAGCAACAGACGTTCCGGAAGGCGCACGATGGGGTGGAATACCTGCGCGTCCAATGACAGCCTTCCTCCGAGACGTCGCGGACATAAATGCACGTGCTTTTGGTCGCGGAAAATATAAAAAAGAAGGAAAAAATGATGAGTGACGGTGAAGTCAAAACGCTAGGATCAGCAGATATTCAGAAGATTTTAGAACTGCTTCCACATCGATATCCTTTTTTGTTGATTGATAAAATTGTTGATATAGACGGCGATAATTCAGGCATTGGTATTAAAAATGTAACCATGAATGAACCGCATTTTACCGGCCATTTTCCTGGCCAGCCTGTTATGCCGGGTGTCTTAATCATCGAAGGCATGGCCCAAGCAGCTGGAGCTATTTGTTTGATGGCGGCTGAGATTCAGGGAAATCTTGTATATTTGATGACAATTGACAATGCGCGTTTCAGAAAACCTGTTGTGCCGGGTGACGTGCTTGAATTGCATGTTCAAAAGACCAAGAAACGCGGAAATATTTGGAAATTCCATTGTGATGCCATTGTTGATGGCACCAAAGTGGCCGAGGCCGATATCGGCGCAATGCTCGTCGCCGAAGAAAGTGCTAAGTAATGCGTGAACCTGTGGCGGATATTCACCCAACAGCAATCGTCGAGGATGGGGCAATCATCGGCGAAGGTTGTAAAATCGGGCCCTACAGCATAATTGGACCGAAAGTAAAGCTTGGTGCAAATGTCACCATTCGAAGCCATGTGGTGATTGATGGCAACACCACAATCGGATCTGGATGCTCGATTTTCTCTCATGCCGTTTTGGGTACAGAACCACAAAACATTCACTATAGAGGTGAAGATACCGAGCTTATCATCGGTAAAAACTGTCAAATTCGCGAGAGTGTGACGATGAATCCGGGCATGCCCGATGCCGGTGGCAAAACCGTTGTGGGCGATAATTGCCTATTTCTAGTCAATAGCCACGTGGCTCATGACTGTATTCTTGGCAACAATATTATCCTCTCAAATAACGTGATGATCGCAGGACATGTTGAAATTGGTGACAATGTCATCATGGGAGGAGGGGCAGGTATTCACCAGTTTGTACGCATTGGCCACCATGCCTTCGTCGGCGGCGTTAGCAATGCTAAAAATGACATTATTCCCTTTGGCATGTCAGATGGCGTACCTGGCGAATTGGTCGGTTTAAATGTCGTAGGTCTACGCCGCGCTGGATATGAAAAGCAACAAATCTTAGACATTAGACGTTTTGTGAAAAATGTGTTTGAGAGCGGCGGTACCTTTAAAGATCGTCTTGCTGACATTGATCCTTCGCAGCTCAGCGAAGTCGAAAAAGATGTCTATGACTTTATCACCGCAGACAGTAAACGGGGCTTCCTCAACGTAAGATCGGCCCCCAAGTCACAGGACTAGCACCATGGCGCGCCAATCGTCGCATCGTGAAAATGGCGATGCTCGGGTGGCGATAATCGCCGGATATGGTCGTCTGCCGGTGGATGTCGCATTGGCAGCGCGTCAGCAGGGCATTGACCCCGTCATTTTCGCTTTATCAGGCGAAGCTGATCATGATTGGTCGGATTTTGATCATTTGGAGTTACCCATAGCGAATTTTTCTAAAGCTGTAAAAATGCTGAGGATGTATAATGTTGATCGCATTATTCTGGCGGGTGGGGTGCGAAATAGACCAAAAATTTTGGACATTCGAATAACGCTTAAGATGTTGTTTTCAATGCCAAAAATACTCAAGGAAATCCTGTCTGGCGGGGATGACGCGCTTCTCCGAACAACAATAAAAACGTTTGAAATGTTTGGAGTTGAAGTTATTGGCGCGCAAGAAATTGCCCCCAATTTACTTGCTGAGGAAGGTGTTCTTGGAAATGTTGAAGTTTCTGAGTTTGATCAGATTGATATTGACGTGGCATCGGCTGCCGCATCTCAATTAGGCCTCCAAGACAAAGGGCAAGCGGCTGTTGCGATCAACGGAAAGCTTGTCGCAACTGAGGGGCCCGATGGTACAGATGCGATGTTGACCAAAGTCTCGGCTCAAAACCACCGCGAGACAAAGGTTGGCGGGCAGGGCGTGTTGGTTAAACTGTGCAAACCTCAGCAAGATAGACGAGCAGATTTGCCGACGATCGGTCCCAACAGTGTACAAAAAGCGCATGAGGCTGGTCTCTCCGGGATTGCGGTCGAGGCAGGGCGCTCCTTTATCTTAGACAAAGAAAATGTGATAAGAGAAGCAAATAAACACGGAATTTTTATTGCGGGAATATCTCGAAAGGCGTCTTCATGAAGCCATTGAAAGTGGCCATCATTGCAGGGGAAGTATCTGGGGATCTTTTAGCCGCAGATCTCATTTCTGCGCTTAAAAGACAACTTCATGATCAAACCGGACAGGAAATTGAGCTTTTTGGAGTCGGAGGACCTGGTTTGGTTTCGGAAGGTTTGAAACCGCTATTTGATTTTTCGGAACTTTCAATCATTGGGATTTCTGCAGTTATTGCCAAGCTGCCAAAATTATTGCGGCGTATCCGCCAGACCGCGAACTCAATTGTTGAATACGATCCGGATATACTGATCATCGTAGATAGCCCCGATTTCACGCATCGTGTTGCGAAAATTGTACGTGAGAAAAATCCTCGCATTCCGATCATAAATTATGTTTGTCCGACAGTTTGGGCTTGGAAATCAGAGCGTGCGTTAAAAATGCGTGCTTATATTGATCATGTGCTGAGTGTCTTGCCTTTCGAGCCTGAAATTGTTGAAAAACTTTCCGGTCCACCCATTAGCTATATTGGTCATAGATTAATGGAGAACAAGGCTGCGCAAACGTGTCGAACAACGCAACTTTCTCATCAAATATCAGCTGATAAGACAATATTGTTACTGCCAGGTTCGCGCTCAAGCGAACTGAACAAGAATCTCGAAACCATACAAAAATCAGCGCTTGAATATTTAAAATTTGAGCCGCAAACAAAATTTATCATGCCGACAATTGCCCGGTTCGAGAGCCGTTTGCAGGACGAGCTTAAGTCCTGGCCATTTCAAGTAGAATTGGTAGTTGGCGAAACTGATAAGTGGGATGCGTTTTCTCGTGCTGATGCAGCACTAGCAGTATCGGGTACGATTTTGCTTGAGCTTGCAATTGCAAGAGTGCCATGCGTATCAATTTATAAAGTGGATTTCATGCTTAGAATGCTGCACAAAAAGATGGATGCTTGGACCGCCGCGCTTCCAAACTGGATCGCAGATTATCAGGCCATCCCGGAGTTTTTTGATGAATTTGCTCGGCCTGGCATGTTAGCGAGACATCTTTATCGGCTATCAAGTGATACTTTGCAGCGGAATACCATGTTGGAGGCATTTGATTTTGTTCATGAGCAAATGAGCGTCGATCAGCCTCCCAGTGAATATGGTGCACGCATCGTCCTTGAGCATTTGAAATAAAAAAAACTCCGCGATCTAGAAAAGACGCGGAGTTTTTAATTTGTATCAAAAAGACTGATTATCTTTTAATAACAGGTACATAATCGCGGCTTGCTTGACCTGTATAAAGCTGACGAGGACGGCCAATACGCTGGCTTGGATCTTCAATCATTTCTTTCCACTGAGCGATCCAACCAACTGTACGAGCCAACGCGAAGAGCACTGTAAACATTGTAGTTGGGAAGCCAAGAGCTTTCAATGTAATACCAGAATAGAAATCAATATTCGGATATAGTTTCTTCTCGATGAAATATTCATCCGTCAGCGCGATACGCTCAAGTTCCATGGCAACTTCGAGCAATGGATCGTCTTTAATACCCAATTCGTTGAGAACTTCATGCGTTGTTTTCTGCATGATTTTCGCGCGTGGGTCATAGTTTTTATAAACACGGTGACCGAAGCCCATCAAACGGAATGGATCATCTTTGTCTTTAGCGCGTGCTACATATTCAGGTATACGATCAACACTACCAATTTCTGCAAGCATGTTCAAAGCAGCTTCGTTTGCACCACCATGTGCAGGACCCCAAAGACAGGCGATACCAGCAGCAATACAAGCAAATGGGTTTGCACCAGATGAACCAGCAAGGCGTACTGTAGATGTTGATGCGTTTTGCTCGTGATCAGCGTGTAGGATAAAGATACGGTCCATCGCGCGAGCAAGAACCGGATTGACCTTATAGTCTTCGCAAGGAACAGCAAAACACATGCGCAGGAAGTTGGACGCATAGTCCAAATCATTCTGCGGATAGATGAACGGTTGGCCGATATGATACTTATAGGCCATTGCCGCCAATGTCGGCAGTTTTGCAATCATCCGCATGGACGCTACCATGCGCTGATGTGGATCCGTGATATCAGTTGAATCGTGATAGAATGCAGACAGCGCGCCCACACAGCCACACAGAACAGCCATTGGGTGAGCATCACGACGGAAACCCGTGAAGAAACGCGACATTTGTTCATGCACCATTGTGTGGCGTGTCACACGATAATCAAAGTCTTCTTTTTGAGCTGCTGTTGGCAATTCACCATAAAGCAGCAGATAGCAAATTTCTAAGAAGTCGCCTTGCTCGGCCAATTGTTCAATTGGATAACCACGGTGAAGCAGCACACCTTTGTCGCCATCGATGAAAGTGATGTCTGAATCACATGAACCGGTAGATGTGAAACCAGGGTCGAATGTAAATGCGCCAGTTTGCTTATACAAAGTGCTGATGTCGATAACGTCAGGACCCAAAGTTCCAGAGCGGACGGGAAATTCGTGCTCTTTACCTTCGAAATGTAATGTGGCTTTTTTATCGGTCATATTAGGTCCTTTCGTTTGTTCTTAGGCAGCGCAATATTGAGTTATGTTGCGGTGCATTCAGAAAAGCTTGGGCTTTAGCTATACGATTTCGGAGGCATTGCCAAGATTGACAAGCAATATTTATAAACGGCCTATGTAAAACTATTGTTACGTTCAGTTTACTACTTGACAAAACTTATGGTAGTATTTCCCAAGTAATCTCTCAATATGCTTGAATAACGGGATTTATGCCTTGTGTTTAAAGTAGAGCAAAAACAGCAGGATTTAGCCGATAATAGAGCAATTCAACGACCTAAATCGTTTATATTGCGTAAAATAGGGTTTGGAAATTCACATGCTGATCATATTGATAATTTTTCGCTGACCAACCAGAAAACCTATATTCACCAATCACTTGCCACTGAAATAGCCTTTGGGCATACTTTCCTGTGTATACCTGTATTTTTAATTTTAGGTGCCTATTTCAATTTTTCCCGAAAATTAGACATTTTGGATGCGTTTTTGCTGATTCCGATCGCTGTGTTTGGGTCGGTTTTGCTGTTTGAAAACTACATAAATATTGGTTCCAGAATAGTATTAATGTTCTGTATTACTTTTTTTGCGGGTGCTTTTGCCGCTAATATTGAGATGAATAAGTCGACAATATTAATCGATGCGGATGTCACAACCCACATAAATGGAACAATTTTATCAAAAAGCATGGGGACAAATGGTGTGCCCAGGTATAAAATTTTACTCAATACAACGTCAAAACCACAAATAAAAAGGCCGCCAGAAATGATCCAACTGGTGGCAAGAGGACCGGCCGGTGAGCTTGAAGTTGGGCAAATAATCAACACCCGCGTTCGGCTTACGCGCCCATCGGGTCCAGTCTATCCGAACGGTTATGACTTCGCTTTTGGCGCATATATTAATGATATCGGAGCTTATGGGTTTATTTTAGGATCTCCTGATGTCATCGGCGAAATTGTGTCTTCACATTTACCGCTTAAGAGCAGGTTTGAACTCTTTGTTGGAGGTGTTCAAGCCAAGATATCAAACAGAATTAATGATCATTTGAGTGGGGACACCGCTGCGATAACGTCTGCTTTGATTATTGCCGATAAGAAGGCGATCAGCGAAGAAACCGTGACTGCGCTTAGAAATGCGGGTTTAGCCCATATTTTGGCTATATCGGGGCTCCACATGGTGTTGGCATCTGGTACGCTATTTATCACGCTCAGAACGTTCTTCAGTTTGTTTCCATCTATGGTTCAAGCCCTTCCTATCAAAAAAATAGCCGCATCAGCGGCGCTCTTGGCCGCAACATCTTATCTAGTGATTTCAGGTGCGCCAATTTCGGCGCAGCGGGCATGGTTGATGCTGGTCATCATATTGGGCGCTGTTATCCTGGATAAGCCGTCAATAACATTGCGAAATGTGGCGATTGCAGCAATTTTCATTGTCATCCTTTCACCATCGGCTGTCACAACTCCGGGCTTTCAGATGTCATTTGCTGCCGCTGCCGCACTTGTTTCGATCTATGGGGCTTGGGCGCGGCTTAAAATGAAAAACTATGAGAGTTCCACCTATTACTTCAAAGAAACCTATTTGTTCAGGGCAATCCAATTTATCATTGGGTTGGGTTTAACTGCACTGATTGCAGGATTGGCGACGGGTAGTTTTTCGAGCCTTCATTTTCATCAATTAGCTGGTTATGGGGTTTTGGGAAATATTCTTGCTATGCCTGTGGTCACACTTTTGGTTATGCCGCTTGCTCTGTTATCGATGTTATTGATGCCTTATGGGCTTGAAGGTTCGGTCTTATATGGGTTGGGTCAGTCAATCGAGTTGGTGGTCTACATCGCCTTGTGGGTCGCAAATCTTGGCGGTGAGATTAACACCGGCAAACCTCATACACTAATTACGGTGATCTTAGTGTCTGGGTTTTTAATCTTTGTTATCTTAAGATCATCTATTCGTTTATTGGGAATAGGTTTGATGGGTGTTGGCCTGTCATTGTCGACCCTCATAAAAACTGAGTTGCCAGATATCTTAATCAGCGAAGACGGCAGGTTAATTGGCGTTCGACATGGGCAAGTCTTGCAAGTCAATCGATCGCGTCCATCTGCTTTTATCACCGAACAATGGCAGAGTGCCTTTCTATTTGAATTGGAAAAGCCGCAAAAGATCACTGCTTCGGAATTCGAGTTTGATCAAACCAATCCCAAGCGAGATGAAATTAGAGGGATGCTAGATGGGGAAGGGCACTTTAAATGCTTCAACACGCATTTCTGCATAAAAATGAAAAACGAGCTTCTGATCGCCACGCTTGGAAAAACTGAACATCTATCCATAGCGTGCAAATTTTCAGATATCATCGTTGCTACATTTGGGATTACTCGAGCCCAGCGAAATGAATGTGCATCAAAAGCAATCATCAGCCGATATGATTTGAAAGAAAACGGATCGATGGCTTTTTATTTTGACCCTAAGGACAAAGGAAGATATCGAGTGGAAACTGCCATCGATGAGGCGGTGCGACCTTGGACAATTCAAAGATATTTCAACTGGCGCGCCAATGAATATTGGTTGCCAGATGGCCAAACACGAAAACGGACCGCAGATTAAGCGATCCGTATTAATGCAATTTTATTACAGTGATGAATTAATTATAGCGGCGAATTAGACCGACCAATTTCCCTTGCACCTTAACACGGTCTGGCCCGAAGATGCGGGTTTCATAGGCAGGGTTTGCGGCTTCAAGTGCAATAGAAGCGCCCTTGCGGCGAAATCTTTTAAGCGTTGCTTCTTCGTCATCAACTAATGCAACTACAATATCACCAGGATTGGCATTATTGGCATCCTTGATGACAACCGTATCACCGTCAAAAATACCCGCATCAATCATAGAATCGCCCTTCACTTCGAGCGCATAGTGGTCACCCGAGCTAAGCATATCAGTCGGGACGTTGATATTATGCGTTGTGTGTTGAATAGCAGATATCGGAACACCCGCAGCGATGCGACCCATAACGGGTACTCTGAGTGAACCATTTTCTTCGACAGGTTCCGAAGGTTTAGAGCGAATGGGTTCAACTTTATCCTTGCTGCCCTCAATGACACTTGGATTAAACCCACGTGGTGGAGGTGTCGTTGCCTGATAGCTTTCTGGCAGCTTGATCACTTCTAAAGCGCGAGCTCTGTTCGGAAGTCTCTTGATAAATCCACGTTCTTCAAGCGCTGTGATCAAACGATGGATGCCAGATTTTGATGCAAGATCCAAGGCGTCTTTCATTTCATCGAATGAGGGCGGAATACCTGTTTCCTTCATGCGTTCATGAATAAAAAACAGCAGTTCCTGTTGTTTGCGTGTCAACATCTCAAAACCTCATCACGTTAGAAACAAACCATGAACAATTCATATATGTTCTATTTGTGTTCCGCAATAGTAAATAATTTATTAATGATCGGTAGCATTTGAACAAGACAAAATCTTGTAGGTTTTGAACAAAGGTAGAATTATACCAGAACATAAGTGGAATTTGGCTGATTTTCTGCGAGGCGCTTCGATGATTTTGCCAAATTTATAAGTATAAGCCTCTGTAATTATTGCAAAATCAAGTATTGATCAATGCTCTACTGGAAAATCCTGTGAAAAATTGATCTAGATTTTAATCTATGTATTCACCCAAATCACAAACTGGCCGTAGAGCTATATTTATTTTCAAAAAATGTTATTTTTCAAACAGAATGATGTCGCAGATCTCACCTTTGGAAGCAGCTTTTGCATTTGGAGGGCGAATCAAAAGTCCATTTGCATCGGCAAATACGCGCACAAGAGAGGAATCTTGACGCTTAAATGGCGTGACTGTTATTTTGCCATTTTCATCTGTTGCGATATGCGCGCGCATATATTCTTGCCTGTGATCATTCTCTGGAAGATCAACAGTCAGCTGAGCCGTGGTTTGAGGGGTGGCGATTTCACGCCCGGCCAGTTTTCGAACAAGTGGCGCTAAAAATAGAGATGCCGTCACCAAGCTTGAGGCAGGATTGCCTGGCAGCCCCATCACGCGCATCTTACCGAGCGTGCCATACATGAGCGGCTTGCCCGGACGCATGGCTATTTTCCAAAAATTGAGTTCCATCCCGATTTCAGTCAGTGCTTGTTGCACCAAATCATGATCGCCAACGGACGCACCGCCAATTGTGACCAAAATATCCGTCTCGTTATCCAACGCATTTTGGACAGAAGCTTTGATGACATCTAATTTGTCTTGAGCGATGCCCAGATTCAAAATATCAGCGCCAGCGCTCTCGCACATGGCCATTACACCATAGGCATTGGAAGCAATAATCTGATCAAGTCCGGGTTCTTCTCCGGGAGACACCAATTCGTCACCCGTGGCCAAAACTGAAATCAAAGGCTTTTGAAAGACTTCGACTTCTGCATAATTCATGCTGGCCGCAAGCGTGATGGCGGAATAATCCATCTCGCGGAATTGTTTTAAGAGTACATCGTCTTTTGAAAAATCGACTCCCGCAAGTCGGATATGTCTGTTCGCCTGGGCAGGGCTGGTGACTTTCACAAAGCCATCATCCAGCTTTTCGGTATTTTCTTGAATAAGGATTGTGTCTGCAGACGAAGGCACAGGCGCTCCGGTGAAGATACGCACCGTTTCGCCATCTTCAAATGTTCCGTGGAACCCATGGCCCGCAGCAGATTCACCCACAACTTTGAGCGTCGCGCCAATTTTGCTCGTATCTTTATATTTAACGGCATAACCGTCCATTGCGGATGCGTTAAAGGGCGGATGCGTGCGTTTGGATACTAAATCTGTGGCCAGTATTCTCCCACGCAGCTGCGAGATAGGCATCATTTCCGTGCCTTTGGGTTCGGCACCTGTTAACAGCTTTTCCAGCGCTTTATCAACGGGCAAGAGAGCCATTTAGTTAACCTGCCTCGTTCCCGGCGGTCCATTCACCAGACTTGCCACCAGTTTTTTTAATCAGCTTAATGCCGCCGATCTCCATGCCTTTATCGGCAGCCTTTGCCATATCGTAAATGGTTAAACACGCAACGGAGCAGGCAGTTAATGCTTCCATTTCAACACCTGTTTTGCCAGAGAGCCGAACGGTTGATTGAACGCGTAAACCGGGTAGGGACGCGTCTTCTTCAATATCAACGGCTATTTTGGTCAACATCAGCGGATGACATAGTGGAATAAGGTTTGAGGTTTGTTTGGCGGCCATAATGCCGGCAATGCGCGCAACGCCAATCACGTCGCCTTTTTTCATGTCGCCTTGTCGGATCAATTCGAGCGTTTCGGGCTTCATGGTGATCGTGCCTTCAGCGATTGCTTCGCGCACAGTCTCAGCCTTATCACCCACATCTACCATAGATGCAGAACCATCTTCTGCTAAATGGGTGAGTTTGGTCTCACTCATGAAACTTGATCCCCAAAGAGGAGCGTTTTCGTCGCAGAGGTCACGTCTTCTTTGCGCATGAGGCTTTCGCCAACCAAGAAGGTTGAGATATTTGACTTTTCAAGACGCTGACAATCTTCGTGGGTAAAGATACCGCTTTCACCGACCAGAAGATAATCATCGGGCACCATGGATGCCAAACGTTCAGACGTCGATAGAGAAACATCAAATGTACGCAAATTCCGGTTATTCACACCCAATAAGCGGCTATCAAGTTTCAGCGCACGTTCAGTTTCTTCTTCATCATGCACTTCGATTAATGCATTCATGCCCAGCTCATGCGCACAATCTTCAAGACGTTTTGCTTCATCATCAGACAGGCTTGCCATAATGATCAAAATCGCATCCGCTCCCCAAGCACGGGCTTCGTAAACCTGATACGGCACAAACATGAAGTCCTTGCGCAGGGCAGGGAGTGAACAAGCCCCGCGTGCTGCAGTTAGAAATTCCGGTGCCCCTTGAAAAGATGGTGTATCGGTCAAAACAGATAAACACGCCGCGCCACCCGCTTCATAAGCTTTGGCAAGCTCAGGTGGGTTAAAATCTTCGCGGATCAATCCTTTTGATGGACTTGCTTTTTTAATCTCAGCAATCAGACCATAGTTGCCAGCCGCCTTCTTATCCAAAAGAGCTTGCATAAAGCCGCGCGGCGCTTCAACATCCTTGATCTGCGCTTTAAGCTCATCAAGCGATAAAGCAGATTGTGCTTCTTCAATTTCAATGCGCTTATAGGTTTCGATTTTCTGTAAAATGTCAGACATATTTAATTCTTAAGCCACCAGTCTATTGGATGTTGCGATAAGTTTTTCGAGCACGGATAAAGCCGCACCGCTGTCGATAGATTTCGCTGCAATTTCGACACCTTCGCGAATGTCATCGGTTTTTTCTGCGACGATCAAAGAAGCAGCAGAATTGAGGAGCACAATCTCGCGATAAGCATTGTCAGCACCTTCAAGCACCTCGCGCAGGGCTTTGGCATTATAAGCGCCGTCACCGCCGATCAGTGCAGATACGTCCACGCGTTTTAGCCCAGCATCTTCTGGTGTTAGCGTAAAGTTCTTGATTTCACCGTTTTTTAGCGCTGAAATTTGGCTAGGTCCCGTTGTTGTCAATTCATCCAGACCTTCGCCATGCACAACCCAGACGGAAGTCGAGCCGCGATCTTTAAGCACTTCGGCAAGTGGTTCAACCCATTGCGGGTCGAAAACACCAAGCAATTGACGGCTGACATTCGCCGGATTGGAGAGCGGTCCGAGCAAGTTGAAGATCGTACGTGTACCAAGTTCCACCCGTGTTGGGCCCACATGGCGCATTGCTGAATGGTGATTTGGCGCAAACATGAAGCCGATCCCGGCTTCTTCAATGCAGGTTTCTACGCCTTTAACGTCAAGATCAAGACTTAGACCAAGCGCATTAAAGCAATCAGCAGTACCAGATTTTGATGAAAGTGCTTTATTGCCATGCTTAGCGATTTTAACGCCGCAGCCAGCAACAACAAAGGCTGTGCAGGTTGAAATATTATATTTCCCCGAACCCGTGCCACCTGTACCAACAATATCAATGGCATCTGAAGGCGCTTTCACCGGCAGCATTTTTTCACGCATAACCGCAACGGCACCGGAGATTTCATCCACCGTTTCACCACGCATCCGCAAGGCCATCAAAAAGCCGCCGATTTGCGATGGCGTTGCATCACCTGACATAATGACGTTAAACGCCTCACGAGCTTCATCAACGCTCAACAGACCGCCTTCAGCCACTTGACCAATAAATGGCTTTAATTCTGCCATGCCATTCCCCTCAAACATACAATATCAAGTGTTAGTTATGTGCCAATGCCTGCTGCGCAAGACCGCGGTTCACCACAACACCATATTGGTTTTGTATTTTCGCAATCATTTGGCTCATAATTTCATCGGCGTTTGATGAAGAAACCGCTTGCGCAACCTGCAAGGCTGTATCTTCTTCCAAATTTGCCTCGGGAATTGTCACCGCAACCACTTTCAACAGAACTTCATTCTCACCCGTTGCATCTTTTGCAATTGCCGTTAGACCCTCTGGACCACCGAAAGCAGATTGAATGGTGGCTGATCCAAAGACTGCGTCAGAACCTGTGCGGGTCAGATCAATCTTCTTTTCAACCGTCAGAGCCAACTCATCGGCAAGCGCTTGCAAAGTTTCACCTGCATCAAGTCGCTTTTTCAACTCTGTCGCTTTATCAACCAGTGCAGTTGCTGTTTGCGTTTCTGTCCAATCAGCTTGAGCTTTTGTGCGAACTTCTTCTAAAGTGCGATCACGGGCAGGGAAGATGTCCTGTACTTCAAACCAGACAAATCCGTCAGTTCCAATATTGATCGGCAAAGTTTCAAGACCAATGTCAGATTCAAAGGCTTGCGCGATCAATTGACCAGCTTGTGGGATGTCTTCGATGGCAACACCATCATTATCAAGACCCTGCGCATCAACCATTTCAATAGTTGTGACAGCCAGACCTTGTTTATCTGCAGCTTCTTTAAGTGTCATGCCGCTGGCTCTGTCATCTTCGTAAGCGTCATGCACGTCGAGCAGTGTGTCTCCAGCTGCAATAAGTGCAAGATTTTGGCGGATTTCGTCTTTCACTTCGTCCAATGTGCGGGTTGAAGCTGGCACGATGTTTGATGCGCGTAAGATGAATTTGCCGAATGTGCCTTCAACGACTCCAGATGTGCCGCCATCTTCTGCAATTGCAAATGCAGCATCAGCCAAGCTCGGGTCTGGCATTGTAACCTTAGTAAATGTGCCAATAGCGATATCGCTTGCTGTTTTACCTTCTTCGGTTGCCAGATCGTCAAAGCTTAAACCACCTTCAAGTTTGGCAAGGGCTGCCTCCGCAGCGGCTTTATCGGCAAAACGAAGCTGATCAATCGTGCGCTGTTCTTCAGCGCTATATGTGCCGATACGCGCTTCATATTCTTGTGCGATTAATTCGTCGCTTACCGCATCAAGATCGATAATATCTTCAGCAAGCAAACGAACATAAGAGACTTTGCGGAATTCTGGTGCCGCGTAATTGGCTTTATTGTCTTCAAAATAGGACGACAACACCGTTTCAGATGGTGCTTCAAAAGCATCTAGTAGATCACGTTTCACAACAATATAATCCACATCACGCATTTCTGTGCGATATTCTGCCAAGGCTTTTAAGAGTGTTGTAGGTGCTTGTAGGCCGTCAGATACCGCATCGGCAATTTGCTGACGGATCGCAGTTTTGGCATTGTTTTCCAAATACTGAGTTTCTGTCATGCCAACCTGGCGCAAGATCAGACGGAATGTTGCCTGATCAAATTGTCCAGTTACGCGGTCATGAAAAATCTGTTCTTGTGCCAGAATATCGGCCTGGCGCTTTTCAGAAAGACCCAAATTCAAATCAGCCGCTTGTTGGCTGAGAGCAGCGCTTGTAGCAAGATTGGAGAAGACTTGCTCTTCAAGACCAAAGGCACGCGCTTCTTCCGTCGTCAAGCGACGACCAATGCGTTGAGAGACGTTGCCGATTGTTTGGTTATATGCGAGCAAGAATTCGTTTGGACCAACGGTCTCATCGCCGACACTTACAACCGTGCTCGATTGCGTTGCGAACAAGCTGCCTGAGATCCCCCAAACACCAAAAGACGCGACCAATAGAATGAGCAAAAGTTTTGCTACCCAGGTTTTTGCCGCCCGTCTTAAAAAATCCATTATGTATTCTCCATCAAGATCATAATCTTATTGATCTTTATTATATGTGATATGATCAATTTATTTCCAGCATATCCTTTAGACCAAACGTAATATGAATTGAAGGGTTATTGCACTGCAAATCAAATATTTGTAAGTGAATGCTCGAAAACTTTGTTCGCAAAGCCATATCACTTAAATTCATGAGGAAATTATGACCCCAAATATTCGACCGCTTGTGGCTGGAAACTGGAAAATGAATGGCCTGCGCGATGCGCTTGGGACAATCAATGAAATCGCGCAAAGCTCAGAAGATGAGGCTTTGGCAAAAATTGATATGCTGCTTTGCCCACCTGCAACGCTTTTATATGTGGCCACAACGCTATGCGAAGATGTTCCGTTGCAAATTGGTGGTCAGGATTGTCATGCTAATAAATCAGGTGCGCATACGGGTGACATTTCAGCGCCAATGATTGCCGATTGTCTTGGTACCCAAGTCATTGTTGGTCACTCAGAGCGCCGCACAGATCACGGCGAAAGTGATTCTGATGTATTAGCCAAGGCGGAAGCTGCCATTGATGCAGGCCTTGTTGCGATTGTTTGTATTGGTGAAACTGAAGACGAGCGCAAATCCGATAAAACGCTTGATGTGCTTAAAACACAGCTTGCAGGTTCAGTTCCCGCCAATGCGACGGCCGAAAACACTGTGATTGCCTATGAGCCAGTTTGGGCGATTGGAACCGGAATGGTGCCAAGCAATGAAGATGTTGAAGAAGCCCATGCCTTTATGCGCGGTGAAATGGTGGCTCGATTTAAATCTGAAGGTGAAGCGATGCGTTTGCTCTATGGTGGATCCGTGAAACCATCAAATGCAGCCGAATTAATGGCAATTGCCAATGTCGATGGTGCATTAGTTGGCGGTGCAAGCTTGAAATCAGAAGATTTCCTCGCCATTTGTAAGGCAACAGCAGGTAATTTAGCTTAGCCTGAGCGTTGAAACCGTTCAAATTTAACCTGATTTTGGCAAGGATTTGAATTGGGGCTTGGAAATATCGCAAAGCTCGTGTAAGGAGCCGCGATAAAGTTTTATAGTTTGTGGTTTTGACCCTTAGTTTGTCGGGCGAGCCCAAGGATATCGGAAGAATTTATGGAAACGGTACTGATCGTAGTTCATTTGATGATTGTTGTCGCACTTGTCGGCGTTGTATTGTTGCAGCGTTCAGAAGGCGGTGGTCTTGGCATTGGCGGTGGCGGAAGCGGCGGCGGCCTGATGACAGCCCGTGGCGCAGCAAGTGCATTAACCCGAGTGACAGGCATCTTGGCCGCTGGTTTCTTTGCAACATCTTTGGCGCTCGGCATCTTGGCAGCCAATAACAATCCATCTTCTGGCATCTTGAACCAGATCGAATCCACAACGCAAGGCGATGGTAATGGTATTTTGAACCAACTTGGCGGAACAGATACAACAATTACTCCTGAGCCTGAGAGCACTGAGCCTTCAGTTCCAACAGGAAACTAAGCGTTCAACACAGAATAATTTAAGAGCCTGGCTGATGCAGCCGGGCTTTTTTTATGTCAAAATCAACCCAGTACTTTTTCGGTATTTTTCGTCTTTCCAAGAAAAACATGAAGACAAGTAATTTTTGGGCTGGCGGAATCGATAAAAACGGGCTATCGCTTCAACCCCATGGCACGATATGTATTTATAACTGGTGGCGTGGTTTCTTCCCTCGGAAAAGGTGTTGCTTCTGCTGCTTTAGGCGCTTTGCTGCAAGCTCGTGGTTATCGGGTGCGGCTGCGTAAACTTGACCCTTATTTGAATGTTGATCCGGGCACGATGAGCCCGACTCAGCACGGTGAAGTCTTTGTCACCGATGATGGCGCGGAAGCTGACCTTGATTTAGGCCACTATGAGCGCTTTACAGGACGTTCTGCTGTGAAGATGGATAACATCACCACAGGACGGATCTATAAAGACATCATCGACAAAGAACGTCGTGGTGATTATCTTGGCGCAACTGTGCAGGTTATTCCGCATGTAACCAATGAAATCAAAGACTTCGTGCTTGATGGCAATGACGGATATGATTTCGTTTTGTGCGAAATTGGCGGCACGGTGGGTGACATTGAGGCTATGCCATTTATGGAAGCCATCCGTCAGCTTGGGAATGATCTGCCGCGTAATAGCGCGATCTATCTACATCTGACATTAATGCCTTATATTGCAGCCGCTGGTGAACTAAAAACCAAGCCAACGCAGCATTCGGTGAAAGAATTGCAAGCACTTGGCATTGCGCCTGATATCTTGCTCGTGCGCGCAGATCGTGAAATCCCAGAAGAAGAACGTCGCAAATTATCTCTTTTCTGTAATGTGCGTCCGTCAGCTGTGATCCAGGCTCTTGATGTATCCAGCATTTATGATGTGCCTTTGGCTTATCATGAAGAAGGCTTGGATGATGAGATTTTAGCAGCCTTTGGCATTGATCCAGCACCTGCGCCGCGTTTGGAAGCCTGGCAAGATGTGTCAGAGCGTATCAAATCGCCAGAAGGTGAAGTCACGATTGCCATTGTCGGCAAATATACTGGCCTTAAAGATGCCTATAAATCTTTGATGGAAGCGCTTTATCATGGCGGCATTGCCAATAAGGTGAAGGTCAAATTCCAGTGGATTGAATCGGAGATTTTTGAGAAAGAAGATCCAGCACCTTATTTGCAAAAAGTTCACGGTATTTTGGTGCCTGGTGGCTTTGGCGAGCGTGGAACAGAAGGCAAAATTGCAGCTGCTCGTTTTGCCCGTGAGAAGAAAGTCCCTTATTTCGGTATTTGTCTGGGCATGCAAATGGCCGTGTTGGAAGCCGCGCGCAATTTGGCTGGTATTGAAGATGCAACATCCAGCGAATTCGATAAAGGTGGCACAAATATCGTCGGTTTGATGACCGAATGGCTCAAAGGCAATCAACTCGAAAAACGTTCTGCCAGCGGTGATCTCGGTGGTACAATGCGTTTGGGCGCTTATACAGCGTCACTCAAAGAAGGTACGCAAATCTCTGAGATTTATAATTCACAGAGCATTTCCGAGCGTCACAGACACCGCTATGAAGTGGATGTGAGCTATGTTGAGAAACTAGAAGAATGTGGTTTGACCTTCTCAGGTCTATCCCCTGATGGGGTATTGCCAGAAACCATCGAATATGAAGATCATCCTTGGTTTATTGGTGTGCAATATCACCCAGAGCTGAAATCTCGTCCGCTTGATCCGCATCCGTTGTTTGCAAGTTTCATTGAGGCTGCGCTAACGCAATCGCGCTTGGTATAAGTTCAGACAATATATTGAATTAAATCAATACGCCCTGACTTTCTTAGTCGGGGCATATTTTTCTTGATCAAAATTCATCCCAATTATCGTGAGAAGCACTGTGATCTAATGCTTCGCTGCGGTTATCTCCAGCTAGTCCCGCGGCCAATCTGCGACCTAGAGAACGGGCAGGGGAATCCGATGTCGTTCTGGAAGGACGGTATTGATCATCGACGGGGCGAACCGATCGATCTTCGTCTCTCGGATCACGGTACACTGGGTTGCGATATTCTTGGCGCTCAGAATAAGCCTCTCGTGCCATGCTTTCGCGTCCACGACTTTGGCTCTGAAATGGACGCCCAGATGTAAGGCGGAACCGCTGGATCAATCCTTCAAGTTGCGAAGATAAATCGATCAAGCCTTCGCAAGATTTGTTCGTCTCTTGCACCATGGTCGCGTTTTGTTGCGTCACCTGATCCATCTGATTAACGGCCGAATTAATCTGCGCAAGGGCTGTAGATTGCTCATGGGCGCCCGTTACGATCGATTGGATCACATCATTGATGGATGCGACATTGCCTTCAATTTCAACCAGCGCAGAGCCTGTATCATTGACCAGAGATACGCCGGTTTCCACCTGCGAAGATGACGTTTCAATCAGCGTTTTAATTTCTTTGGCTGCATTCGTTGTCCGCCCCGCAAGTTCACGCACTTCTTGCGCAACAACCGCAAAACCTTTGCCAGCTTCACCAGCGCGCGCGGCTTCTACACCGGCATTAAGCGCTAAAAGATTGGTCTGGAAGGCGATTTCATCAATCACAGAGATAATTTGTGAAATCTGCGTGGCAGATTCTTCAATCTTGGTCATGGCATCAATTGCATTGCGTACGACAACGCCTGATTTTTCTGCGCCATGTTTGGTTTCGGATACCATGTCACTGGCTTTATTGGCTTGATCCGTGGATTGACGAACTGTGGCGGTAACTTGATCAAGCGCCGCTGCAGTTTGCTCAAGCGAAGCTGCCTGTTGTTCTGTACGGCGAGATAAATCATCCGATGACACATTCACGCTATCTGCCGAATGGCGAACTTCGCGCGTGGCATCAGACACATCTTTGAGTGTCGATGCCAATGTTTCGATGGATGAATTAAAAGCAATCCGAAGCCGCTCAAATTCTGGTGCAAATTCTTGCTCAATGCGATGGGTCAGATCACCACGAGACAATTGCGTCAGACCATCAGAAAGCTCAGCAATAAAGTGTGACCGTTCCTGCGCAGCCTGGGTTTCTCGTACTTGGTGCGCGGCATCTTCATCGGTCTTTAATTGACGCTCATGCTCTGCCATTTCGCGTAATTTTTGACGCTCTTTGGCAGCTTCCTTCAGCTGTGTGACAGATTTGGCGATTTCACCAATTTCATCCACACGTTCAGTATATGGCGTTTCTTGTGAATAGTCCTCTTGCGACAATAGGGCCATGTAATTGGAGATTTCCGCTAGCGGCTTGATTGCCTTCTTGCGGAACATCAAAACCCCAAGCAGGATGATCATAATAGCAAGCGTAATCACCGCGTAAACGATAATGTCATAGATAAAGGCCTCAGATGCAGCGGATTGTTCAGTCGCGATGAGAGAAGCATTTGCTGTTTCGACAAATTGTTCGATGGCTGCTTGTTGGGATTGAAATGCGTTTAACAGTGAGCCCAGTGCGATGACGATTTCGACATCATCATTCGTTCGAAGGGCTGGGATGAACTCACCATCTAGAGCTTTCCAAAACGCATCGCTTTTGGGTAGAACACTTTCCTCAAGCATTGAACGCATGTCAGGCGATAAGTTTCGGCGTTGCCATAATGAGACCTTTTGATCGAAAATATTTCGGAGATCAAAAATCTTTTTGGTGTTGACGTCCCGCAGGGTTGGATGCGCAAACATCTCGTTAGCCAGCATATAGGCTTCAGTGACATTCATTTTAGATGGCGCCACATCAGCAAGCAAATCCTTGCCTGTAACAATGTCTTGATAAACAGGCCCGTTCACTTGCAATTGTTTGGAAGCATAAAGCTGAGTGCCCACCAAGGCTAAAATACCAAGGATGATGATTGTGCCAAATAGACTGAGTTGTCCCGCGATTGTCTTTGTCATAATTTCAATCTGTCTGCGTTTTTGCGATCCGCATATTCAATAATTCTCATAATCATGAACGCGCGATTCCATTTCCTCTTGCTATTTTTAGGGCTCGAAGCTTACGCAAGGGTGGATTTTTGTGTGGTGAACGGCTGTAATTAGAATGTCAAAATAAGCTGCTAAACGGTGTAGAATTGGAAAAATACCGAAGATTTCGCTCTCAATCTTGCAATTTTGGTACTTATTGGTATGACAGCCCCATAATCTCCCAAGTTAACAAACGTCCGACGACAGTATTGCGTAAATAATCTCGTTTTTTGACGATAATCCAAAAAGGAAAACGACCCATGACATCCATTGTGGATATTAAAGCCCGCGAAATCATTGATAGCCGAGGAAACCCAACTGTTGAAGTTGACGTAACTCTCGAAGATGGAGCGTTTGGACGCGCTGCTGTGCCATCAGGTGCTTCAACTGGCGCGCATGAAGCAGTTGAACTTCGCGATGGCGGCTCACGTTTCTTGGGTAAAGGTGTTCAAAAAGCTGTCGGCGCGGTTAATGGTGAGATCTATGACACAATCGTAGACATGGAAGCTGAAGAGCAAATTGCGATTGATAAAGCGATGATCGAGCTTGATGGCACACCAAATAAAGCACGCCTTGGTGCCAACGCTATTTTGGGCGTATCGCTCGCTGTTTCAAAAGCTGCTGCAGAATCTGCACGTTTGCCGCTTTTCCGTTATGTTGGTGGCCCAAGTGCACATGTTTTGCCCGTTCCAATGATGAATATCATCAATGGTGGCGAGCATGCGGATAACCCAATTGATTTCCAAGAATTCATGATTATGCCGGTTGGCGCTGACACATTGTCAGATGCGGTTCGCATGGGTTCTGAAGTGTTCCACACACTCAAAAAAGAATTATCAGCTGCCGGTCACAACACAAGTGTTGGTGATGAGGGTGGTTTTGCACCAAATATCGAAAGTGCACCAGCTGCTCTTGATTTCATCATGTCCTCCATTGAGAAAGCTGGATACAAGCCAGGCGAAGATATGTATTTGGCGCTTGATTGTGCATCGACTGAATTCTTCAAAGACGGCAAATACGTTCTTGAAGGTGAGGGGCGCACATTAGACGCTGGCGAAATGGCAGCTTACCTTGATGAGCTTGTCAACAAATACCCAATCATCTCTATCGAAGATGGCATGGCTGAAGACGATTGGGACGGTTGGAAAATGTCAACGGAAATGACAGGCTCTAAATGTCAGTTGGTGGGTGATGATCTGTTCGTAACAAACTCATCTCGCCTGCGTGATGGTATTAAAATGGGTGTTGGCAACTCAATCCTCGTGAAAGTAAACCAAATCGGTTCTTTGTATGAAACTTTGGATGCCGTTGAGACAGCTCACCGTGCTGGCTACACATCTGTTATGTCTCACCGTTCAGGTGAAACAGAAGACGCAACCATCTCAGACTTGGCTGTGGCAACAAATTGTGGCCAGATCAAAACAGGTTCTTTGGCCCGTTCTGACCGCTTGGCAAAATACAATCAGCTTATCCGTATTGAGGAAGAGCTTGGTTCCCAAGCGGTGTACGCAGGTCGCTCAATTTTGCGCAGCTAGTATTTGTCTATATATTGAATTTGAAAAGCGGCTTTTGAGCCGCTTTTTTTGTGCGCTTTTTCCAATTTGATAAGACTAAATTAATCATCATGGACGATATTACTAACCACGAGGTCTAGTAATGCGTACTCGCTTTAAACGAAAAATGATTGCCCTACGAGCAGGGATGTATTTGCTTGGGTTGGGTTGTGTCTGTTATTTTGCTTATCATGCAGTAACAGGGACATATGGATTGCGTTCTGGAAAAGAAATGCAGGATCGCATTGCTGAATTGCAATTGCAGGCGGAAGCGCTTTCTGCGCAACAGCAATATCTTGAAAAGCAAGTTAGATTGATGAGTGACGGCTCAATGGAGGCGGACATGCTGGATGAGCGTGCCCGCAAGTTATTGGCTGTTTCACGCGAAGATGAAATCGTTATCTACCTAGATCAGTATTATTAACTGAAATCAAGTTAATAATTAAAAATCCCTGATAAAACATAGAATTAGTGCGAATGGCAGCTATGCATTAATACTGTTGCTGTTATTTAAAATTTGAAATATGATCTCGCAAACAGCAACTTTGGGAGATATATATGGCTGCTCGAAAGACCACTCGGTCGACGTCCCGCAAATCATCAACTAAAAAAGCCGTTATCGGCCAGTCCGTTAGTGATTTCGACAAAGAAACAGAACTTTCCGCTTATCGTGAAATGCTTTTGATCCGCCGCTTTGAGGAAAAAGCCGGTCAATTATATGGCATGGGTGCCATCGGTGGTTTCTGTCACCTTTATATTGGTCAGGAAGCCGTTGTTGTCGGCATGCAAATGGCGCTGAAAGACGGTGATCAGGTTATCACCGGTTATCGCGATCATGGCCACATGCTTGCCAAAGGCATGTCCGCACGCGGTGTGATGGCAGAATTGACCGGACGTCAGGGTGGTTACTCCCGTGGTAAAGGCGGTTCTATGCATATGTTCTCCAAGGAAAAAGAATTCTATGGTGGGCATGGTATTGTTGCTGCACAGGTTTCGCTTGGCACAGGTTTGGGTTTTGCCAATAAATATCGCGGCAATGATCATGTTTCTGTTGCTTATTTCGGTGATGGTGCTGCCAACCAAGGTCAGGTTTATGAGAGCTTTAATATGGCGTCGCTCTGGAAGCTGCCGGTTATCTATATTGTTGAGAACAACCGTTACGCCATGGGTACTGCTGTATCTCGCGCATCTGCACACACAAACTTTGCTGATCGTGGTGCCGCATTTGACATTCCAGGTTACCAAGTTGACGGAATGGATGTGCGCGCTGTGCATGCGGCCGCTGAGGCCGCTGTTGAACATGGTCGCTCAGGCAAAGGCCCGATCATTCTTGAAATGATGACATATCGCTATCGTGGTCACTCCATGTCTGACCCTGCGAAATACCGTACTAAAGACGAAGTTCAAAAAATGCGTTCAGAGCAGGACCCAATTGAGCAGGTTAAGCAGCGCTTGCTTGATGGTGGCCTTGCCACTGAAGATGAGCTGAAAGCCATTGATAAAGACATCCGCGCAATTGTGGCTGACAGTGCTGATTTTGCGCAAAACGATCCAGAGCCAGATGCATCTGAGCTCTATACAGACATTTTGGTTTAAGGGAGGTCATTACCAATGCCTATTGAAATTCTAATGCCTGCCTTGTCTCCAACAATGGAAGAAGGCAATCTTGCAAAATGGCTTAAAAATGAAGGCGACAGCGTATCAGCTGGCGACATTTTGGCTGAAATTGAAACAGATAAAGCAACGATGGAAGTTGAAGCGGTTGATGAAGGCGTGATCGGTAAGATCATGGTGCCAGGCGGTACTGAAAACGTTAAAGTCAACGAAGTGATCGCTGTTCTGCTTGAAGAAGGTGAAAGCGCTGATGACATCGGTAAAGCGTCTGCGCCAGCTGCAGCACCGGCTCCAGAAGCTGCGCCTGCTGCTGAAGCTCCAGCACCAGTTGCTGCTGCGCCAATTGCCGTTGAAGTTGCATCGGATCCAGATATTCCAGCTGGCACAGAAATGGTGCCAATGACAGTGCGTGAAGCGCTTGGTTCAGCTATGGCTGAGGAAATGCGCTCAGATGACGATGTCTTCGTCATGGGTGAAGAAGTTGCTGAATATCAAGGCGCTTATAAAATCACGCAAGGTTTGCTTGATGAGTTTGGCGCACGTCGCGTCATCGATACGCCAATCACTGAGCACGGTTTTGCTGGCGTAGGTGTGGGTGCTGCGATGGCAGGTTTGAAGCCAATTGTTGAGTTCATGACATTTAACTTTGCTATGCAGGCAATTGACCACATCATCAACTCAGCTGCGAAAACACTTTACATGTCAGGTGGCCAAATGGGTGCGCCGATTGTGTTCCGTGGACCAAATGGTGCAGCGGCGCGTGTGGGTGCTCAACACTCACAGTGTTATGCAGCATGGTATAGCCAAATCCCGGGTCTAAAGGTAGTTATGCCTTATACAGCGGCTGATGCGAAAGGCTTGCTCAAAGCTGCGATCCGCGATCCAAACCCTGTGATCTTCCTTGAGAATGAAATTCTCTATGGCCAGACATTTGATGTGCCAAAGGTTGATGATCTTGTCCTGCCAATCGGTAAGGCTCGTATTCATAAAGCCGGTAAAGATGCAACTGTTGTGTCCTTCGGTATTGGTATGACGTATGCGGTGAAAGCTGTTGAAGAGCTCGCTGAAATGGGCATCGATGTTGAATTGATCGACTTGCGCACCATTCGTCCAATGGATCTGCCAACAGTGATTGAATCTGTTAAGAAAACAGGTCGTTTGGTCACTGTGGAAGAGGGCTTCCCGCAAAGTTCAGTTGGTTCGGAAATTGCAACACGTGTCATGCAGCAAGCATTTGATTATCTAGATGCGCCAATCATCACCATCGCAGGTAAAGATGTTCCAATGCCATATGCGGCAAACCTGGAAAAACTTGCTCTGCCAAATGTGGGTGAAGTGATCGACGCGGTTAAAGCCGTAACGTACACAAGCTAAGGGAAGGGAAGATTATGCCAATTAATATTACCATGCCTGCCTTGTCTCCAACCATGGAAGAAGGCACGTTGTCATCCTGGCTTGTTAAAGTAGGTGATGAAATTGGACCGGGCGATGTCATCGCCGAGATTGAAACCGATAAGGCGACAATGGAAGTTGAAGCCGTTGATGAAGGCACAGTTCTTGAGCTTCTTGTTGAAGCTGGAACTGAAGGCGTGAAAGTCAATTCAGTCATCGCGACAATCTCAGGCGAAGATGAGGGTGCAGCACCTGCGCCTGCCGCAGCTCCCGCACCAGCGGCAGCACCGGCTCCGCAAGCGGAAGCACCAAAAGCAGCACCTGCTGCAGCGCCAGCTCCTGCAGCACCTGTTGCATCAGATGGATCTCGCGTATTCTCATCGCCACTTGCACGTCGCATTGCGAAAGATGCCGGCCTTGATATCGCGGCTGTTGCGGGCTCTGGCCCTAAAGGTCGCATTATCAAGCGTGATGTTGAAGCTGCGATTGCCAGCGGTGTCACAAGTGCACCTGCGGCCGCACCAAGTGCAGCGCCTGCTGCAGCACCAGCTGCGTCTAAACCACCATCCATGTCAGATGAGCAAGTCTTGAAACTCTTCGAAGAAGGGTCTTACGATCTCGTCAAACATGATGGCATGCGCAAGACGATTGCATCGCGTTTGCAAGAATCAAAGCAAAACGTACCGCATTTCTATGTGTCTGCTGATTGTGAACTTGATGCACTATTGGCTCTACGCAGTCAGCTTAATAAAGGTGCGCCTGTTAAAGACGACAAGCCAGCGTATAAGATCTCCGTCAATGACATGGTGATTAAAGCTATGGCGCTTGCCCTGCGTGATGTGCCGGATGCAAACGTATCTTGGACAGACGATAACATGGTCAAACACAAGCATGTTGATGTGGGTGTTGCCGTATCCATCGAAGGTGGTTTGATTACACCAATCGTTCGCAAGGCTGAGCAAAAAACACTTTCAACCATTGCCAATGAAATGAAAGATTTGGCGGGTCGTGCGCGTGATAAGAAGCTTGCACCATCTGAATATCAGGGCGGCACAACAGCTGTGTCTAACCTTGGCATGTTTGGTGTGAAAAACTTCTCGGCCATTGTGAACCCACCACATTCAACCATTTTGGCAGTTGGTGCGGGTGAAAAACGCCCTGTTGTGAAAGATGGTGCCTTGGCTGTTGCCACTGTGATGACAGTCACACTCTCAACTGATCACCGTTCTGTAGATGGTGCTTTGGGTGCAGAGCTTATGGCAGCATTTAAAGGCTATATCGAAAACCCAATGGGGATGCTGGTTTAGGAACGGATAATGAAAAACGTTCTTTGCTTCGGTGATTCACTAACTTGGGGTTTTGATGCGCAAACTGGCGGCCGTCACGCTTCGGACGACCGCTGGCCAACAGCTCTTTCAAAAGCTCTGGGTTCGGACGTTCACATCATAGCGGAAGGCCTTAATGGTCGCACAACCGCTTTTGATGATTACACAGCCGATTGTGACCGCAATGGTGTGCGTTTATTGCCGACACTTCTTGCCACGCATAAACCGCTTGATTTGGTGATCGTGCTTTTGGGCACCAATGATCTCAAACACATGGTAGTTGGCAATGCAGTGGCAAGCGTGAAAGGCTTGGAACGTATTATTCGCATTATCCAGCGGCATGAATCGCATGAAATCGGCGCTTCACCGGATATTTTGATCGTTTCGCCACCTAAATTTTGTGAAACGGCCAATACCGATATCGGCGCCTTGTTTGTAGGCGGAATGGACGAATCTCGAAAATTTCCAACGCTTCATGCAGACTTAGCTGACGCATTTGGATGCGGCTTCTTTGATGCCAATTCCGTATGCGAAACAACACCCCTTGATGGCATTCACATGGATGCCAAAAATACCAAAGACTTGGGCGAGGGATTGGCCTCGACTGTTAAACTTATGTTGGGGCTTTAAGCCTCAGAACTTAGGAGACATAAATCATGTCTAACAATTACGACGTTATTATCATTGGCTCAGGTCCTGGCGGTTATGTGACTGCGATCCGCGCTGCGCAATTGGGTCTAAAAACAGCCATTGTCGAGCGCGAACATTTGGGCGGTATCTGCCTAAACTGGGGTTGTATCCCAACAAAGGCATTGCTTCGTTCTGCAGAAATGATGGATCACGCTACACACGCAAAATCCTATGGTTTGACGCTTGAAGGCAAAATGACGGCCAAGGTTGAAGATGTTGTTGCGCGTTCACGCGGTGTGTCAGCCCGTTTGAACGGTGGTGTTGGCTTCTTGATGAAGAAAAACAAGATCGACGTGATCTGGGGTGAGGCTAAACTCAAAAAGCCGGGTGAAATTGTGGTTAGCAAACCTTCTAAGCCTGCTTATGAGCCGCAAAATCCAATTCCAAAAGGTATTTTGCCAGAAGGCACTTACACAGCCAAACACATAATTTTGGCAACAGGAGCGCGTCCACGCGCATTGCCGGGTATCGAGCCAGATGGCAAACTGATCTGGACTTATTTTGAAAGCATGGTGCCAAAAGAAATGCCAAAATCCATCGTTGTGATGGGATCTGGTGCGATCGGCATTGAGTTTGCTAGCTTTTATCTTTCTATGGGTGTCGAAGTTACCGTTGTTGAATTGATGAAAAACATCATGCCGGTGGAAGATGCCGAGATCTCAACAATTGCGCGTAAAGCGCTGGTCAAGCGCGGCATGAAGATCATCAATGAGGCGAAAGTCACCAAGGTTGATAAAGCTGCAAACAGCATTACAGCCCATGTTGAGACTAAAGATGGTAAAACTCAAGCCATTGCAGCTGATCGCTTGATCTCGGCTGTTGGTGTTCAGGGCAATATTGAAAATCTTGGTCTTGAAGAACTCGGTGTGAAAACTGATCGTGGTTGCGTGGTCATCGATGGCTACGGCAAAACTAATGTTGAAGGTCTATATGCCATTGGTGATGTTGCTGGTCCACCAATGCTTGCGCATAAAGCCGAGCACGAAGGTGTGATTTGCATTGAGAAAATTGCCGGCGTTCCAGGTGTTCATCCAATGGATAAAGGTAAGATCCCAGGCTGTACTTATTGTCATCCACAAGTGGCATCCGTTGGTCTCACCGAAGCTGCAGCAAAAGAAGCAGGCCGCGAGATCCGCGTTGGCCGCTATTCTTTCTCAGCCAATGGTAAAGCCATCGCACTTGGCGAAGACAATGGCATGATCAAAACGATCTTTGATAAAAACACAGGTGAACTTTTGGGCGCACATATGGTGGGTGCTGAAGTGACCGAGCTTATCCAAGGATTTGTTGTGGCCATGAATTTGGAGACAACAGAAGAAGAGCTGATGCACACCATCTTCCCGCATCCAACGCTGTCAGAAATGATGAAAGAAAGCGTGCTGGATGCCTATGGACGCGCGTTGAACGCTTAGATGAGACTGTTGCTGATCCCAACGCTGATCGGGTTTGTCCTTGGCGCTTTTGGCGGTATGGCCGCCATTCAGGGGCGAGGATCGGTTGACTTGGGATCATCAAGTTTTGAAGGCTGGACCGGCATATTGGTCGTTGCCGGAATCCTGTCCATTGTTGGATTTGTCATTGGTCTTATACTCTGGTTATTGGTAAGAACCTTAAAGACAGCCCAAAAGATAGATGCAGATTAATCGCAGACATCGCGTCACGTTGCATCTTTATTGAAAAAACCTATCTTAGGTTAAAGCGAATTTGGAGTTTAAATCATGGTGACCGTCATCGATACGACAAAACCAGAAAAAGCAAAGCTTAGACATCCGGAAAAAGCGCATAAACCGGATAGCGAGATTACAAAAAAGCCGGATTGGATCCGCGTGAAGGCCCCTGTCTCCAAAGGTTATCGCGAGACACGTAACATCGTGCAGGCCAACAATCTTGTCACAGTGTGCGAAGAAGCGGGTTGCCCAAATATCGGCGAATGCTGGGATAAAAAACACGCGACATTCATGATCATGGGTGAGATTTGCACACGTGCTTGCGCATTTTGTAACGTCATGACGGGCAAGCCCAACGCGCTTGATCAATCAGAGCCTGAAAATGTGGCAAAAGCTGTCGTTGAGATGGGCCTTAAGCACGTTGTGATCACTTCTGTTGATCGCGATGATTTAGATGATGGCGGCGCGGAACATTTCGCGCAAGTCATTGGCGCAATCCGCAAAGCGTCTCCTGAAACCACCATTGAGATCCTTACACCTGACTTTTTGCGCAAAGACGGCGCTTTGGAAGTCGTTGTGGCTGCAAAACCAGATGTGTTTAACCACAATCTTGAAACTGTGGCATCGAACTACCTAACGGTTCGCCCAGGCGCGCGTTACTTCCATTCCATGCGCTTGCTTCAGCGCGTGAAAGAGCTGGATCCAACCATCTTCACCAAATCAGGTATCATGGTGGGTCTTGGCGAAACACGAAACGAAGTGTTGCAATTGATGGATGATTTCCGTGTTGCGGACGTTGATTTCTTGACCATTGGCCAATATTTGCAGCCAACACGCAAACACCACCGTGTGGTCAGCTATGTGACGCCAGATGAGTTCAAATCATATGAAACCAATGCCTATGCCAAAGGTTTCTTGATGGTCTCGGCAAGCCCGCTCACACGCTCATCGCACCATGCCGGTGATGATTTTGCCAAGCTGAAAGCTGCGCGAGACGCCAAAAACGCGAAATGAGTATCGTCATTCATGCCTAAATTTGAACGGACGCATCTCGTCAATCACAAAGCCCAAGATATGTTTGATCTTGTGGCTGACGTTGAGAAATATCCTGAATTTTTGCCCATGTGTGAGGCTTTAACGATACGCGAGACGCGTGAGCGCGGCGGCAAAACACTTTTGGTCGCCGATATGACGGTAGGCTATAAATCCATCAACGAGACTTTCACCAGCCAGGTGTTTCTTAAGCCCGATGAGATGGTGATTGAAGCGAAATATATCGATGGTCCGTTTAAGCATCTAGATAACCGCTGGCGTTTTACAGATGTCGATGATACTGGCACCAGCGAAGTTGATTTTTATATCGATTATGCCTTTAAGAATATGGCTTTAGGGCTGGTAATGGGGTCAATGTTTGAGCGTGCCTTTGCCAAATTCACCCAGAGCTTTGAAGCGCGGGCGGATGAGATTTACGGGCGTTAGGTCTTAAGGCACATCTTGGAGGGGAACCGATGAAGGTCTTTTTATACATTTGTGCTGCGATATTTCTGATCGGACCAATCATCATCTGGACGCTACTTTCTGCTATGAAATGCGCCTATGTGAACTCATCCAATTGCAGCGTTAATTTAAACGACTTCATGGATGGCGAATTTTTTATGCTCTACGCCATCCCGTTTGTGATTGGTATTGCATGCGTTTACTTTGCGAATACGCGCAAAGCAAAAAGCTAATATTAGACGCGAAATCTACTTACTCGCATTAATCGCAGCCGTTTGGAATGTGCTGTCGTCGAGTTTATCCGTTGGGCTGCGTGGTGCGCCACCGCCTTCACCCATATATTCGTCACGCGTTCCGATAAAGTAATACCCACCTTTGCCGCGCGGTGCGATCACATAACGCTCATGCAATTCAAAATCACCCTCTGTACAGCGGATTTCACCAATATGTATCTTCGTGCCATTGCTGGTTTTGCGGCCAGAGCTTGATTCAAAATCACCCTGGCATTTCTTTTCTTCAGCCTCGATCGAAGCGTCAATCAACTGGCTTTCACTCATGGCTGCACCAGCTGGCACAATATGTGTGACAAGCAATCGAGCATTACCCTCAGCCACCGCGTGATAGCCGGTCAACTCCTCTTCCAACTGATCGCTTGGAATAAGCTTAATATCGGTCAGGCCCGCATATCCAATCAACGCAAACATCTTTTGTGTGGCTTCCAGCTGATGGGCCTGATTGTTGTCATTGGTAATGGTCGTCTCAGCCAAATTCGGAGCAGCCGTTGTTGGCGCTGTCGGCGTTGGTTGAGAAACGGAGGGCTTGTTCTGGGCAGTATTGGCACCAAACCCTTTTGACGCATTTGATCGCGCCACATGATAATCCACGCATTTAGATAAGCGCGCAATCACGCGGGAGGTGCCTGTGAGACGAAAATCATAAGTGTAAGAGCCATCATAAACCTGCATTTTATTGCCGCGGCGAAAGCGCGTGATCATGGTTGGATCGTAGGGCATTGGCATCGTTACAAGCTTTGGGGTAGCGGTGGTTGCCGTGGCTGAAAACCAAGCGCTGCGATCTATGCGATATTGCATGGTAAAACTATTGCCAGGCGTTAGGTTCCAATGGGGTGAACCAAAACCAAGAACCCAGCCGTATGTTTCATCAATTTGAATGCTAAGCGAGATGCCGTTGCGATAGTTTGCGGTTGCAATACAAGATAAAAACGAACCATCTTGATCAGATACAAAAGCTTCGCCATTCCACGCGCCAACTTTGAAATTCTCAACAGAGCCAGCAAAACTTGGAACGGTAAAGGTTGCAAATACTAAACAGGTTTTTGCCAAAAGCTTAAACATGAACGTCTCCCCAAAACATCGTGTCTTTTTGTTTTATTTATTGAAAGACAGTCTGCTAAACTTTTTCAAAAAGTCAATTCAGTAAGGGGAATTGTTGATAAAAATCAATCAGCTTCATACTTTCGTATTAGTCAATCACCATCAATAACTCGTTCAATGCGCGCTCAACAGTTGCTTGCCTGATTTCATCCCGTGTTTTGTCAGCGCCTAAAAGAAGCTTATAGGTTTGAACGCCGTCATTATTGGCAACACCCATATAGACAAGGCCAACCGGTTTTTCATCGGAACCGCCGCCTGGCCCTGCAATGCCAGTAACTGCCACGCTCACATCTGCACGAGAGTTCACAAGCGCACCGACCGCCATTTCGCGTGCAGTTTGTTCGCTGACTGCACCATGTGCATCCAACGTTTTGGATGACACGCCAAGCATGTCCATTTTCGCTTCATTTGAATAGGTCACAAAACCACGATCTACGACACTTGAAGAGCCGGCAATATCCGTCAATGCGCCAGCGATCAACCCGCCGGTGCAGCTTTCAGCCGTTGCGATCATCAGCTCGGCTTCAGTGTATTTTGTAATGATCTCTGCGGCTTTGCTCATTATTTTGCTCCATAGACTACCGTCGCAGTTGCAATGGCGGCAATGCCTTCCTCACGGCCAATAAAGCCGATCTTTTCGTTGGTCGTTGCTTTCACTGAACAACGAACGACATCAATATCGAGAATTTTGCCAAGATTTTCCCGCATTTTCTGGCGATGCGGACCGATCTTCGGCTGCTCAGCGATCAATGACACATCCGCATTGGTGATGATGCCACCATGATCGCGGATGATTTGAGCGGCATGCTCTAAGAAGATGTAGGACGCAGCACCTTTCCATTGTGGATCAGATGGTGGGAAGTGGTCGCCAATATCGCCTTCGCCGCATGTCGCGAGCAGGGCGTCTGTTAAGGCGTGAAGCGCAACATCAGCATCGGAATGACCAGACAAAGATTTGTTATGCGGAATATCAATCCCACACAAAGTGACATGATCGCCATCGACCAATTGGTGAACGTCATAGCCATTGCCGGTTCGAACATCTGCAAACGCTGGCATTACTTTTTCATTGGCCATTTTAATGTCTTCCGTTGTTGTAATTTTTGTATTGTCGGCATCACCTGGTACAATCAAAACCTTGCCATCTGCCCATTCGATCAAGGCGCAATCGTCGGTGAAATCAAAGCGTTCCTGTCGTTCTGCTTCCAAATGGGCCGATAAGATCGCATCAAATGCAAAGCCTTGTGGTGTCTGCGCTGCATAAAGGTTTTCGCGAGAGACAGTGTCTTCGATCATCATATCAGAACCTGCGCGCTTTAATGTGTCAACCACAGGTACGGCCGGTAACACAGCCTCATGTCCATTTGCCAATGCACTCGCTACTCCGTTGATCAATTCATCTGACACGAATGGGCGAACACCATCATGGATGAGGACGAAATCTGGTTCGATTTCCATCGCAGCCTTTAAGCCGTAAAGAACCGATTCTTGTCGCGTCGCACCCCCGTGAACAATGGTCATATTTTTCCGGTCGATATCTGCGCAAGCATTCGCAATCAGTTCATCATCGTCTTTGTGAGAGACCACAATAACATGGTTTATGCCTTCAAATTGCTCAAATTTCTCAATTGTGTGCGCAATAATTGGCCGATTTCCAACCAATTGATACTGTTTTGGGCCATTTTTGAGGCCGCCGGCACGTTCTCCGCGACCTGCAGCCACAATAATAGCTGCTATTTTATGATCTGAATAATTTGACATAAATTGGATATGTTTTCCCAAACGCAATAGAGCCTAGCCCATTGTAAACTTTAAGTAAAAGACTTACCAGATGAAATTAAGCATTATGAAATTAATTTGAGGAATTTCATATTATCTCTTGGCAAATTGGTTTTTAATGTCTAAAAATAAGGCAATACGAATTTTTGCACTTTTGAAAGGCAAATTGTGTTGGAACTTCTTCGTCAACCTTTGAAAATCGATCAAATAGAGACCAGAAATAGGGTGATACAAGCACCTTTGTCCGGGGTTTCTGATCTGCCTTTCAGACAGTTAGCTTTCGAATATGGCGCCGGTATGGTTGTGACCGAAATGGTTGCTAGCCGAGAATTGGTTTGTAATTCAGCAGAATCATTTGTTCGCATGCAAGGCGAGGGGATCACACCCCATGTTGTTCAGCTTGCGGGTCGTGAAGCGAATTGGATGCGCGACGCTGCAAAGATTTCTGCAGATAATGGCGCGGATATGATCGATATCAATATGGGATGCCCTGCCAAAAAGGTCACCGGTGGTTATTCTGGGTCGGCATTAATGAAGGATCTTGATTTAGCACGAGAATTGATCGACGCAACCGTGAAAGCCGTTGATATTCCGGTGTCTGTGAAGATGCGTCTTGGCTGGGATGTTGACTGCATCAATGCGCCGGAATTGGCCAAAAGTGCGGAAGATTTGGGCGCAAAACTTGTGACCGTTCATGGTCGTACGCGTAATCAGTTCTATGAAGGTAAGGCAGATTGGCATGCCATTAGGGCTGTTAAGGATGTAATTTCAATTCCACTTATTGCCAATGGTGATGTCGAAACCGAGCAGGATATTCAATCTATATTGGAAATTTCGGGCGCTGATGCCGTCATGGTCGGGCGCGCTAGTCAGGGGCGCCCATGGCATTGTGGAGCCTTGGCTGGAAACAACAATGTTCCGAACACAACACAAGAGATCACCCAATTTATTGAGCGACATTATCTTATGATGATTGATCATTACGGGGAGAAGGTCGGGGTACGACAATCCCGGAAGCATCTCAATTGGTATCTTGAGCGTTTTGCACCGAATATTTCACCAGAAACGCGCGGCGATATTTTGTCATCGAAAGACATAAACCATGTTATGAAAAAAATGACGCAAGCCATTGAAAATAAATTTTTAATTCCTGAAGGAGAAGTCGCTTGATATCCATCAACAAAGATCAAGCTGCTCTAGTGCTCAATGCATTGCCACATGCTGTTGTTATGGTGGATGCAGAAGGCTTTATCATTTCTGCAAACTGGGAAGCTGAAGCATTTCTAAGCGCCAGCTTGTCTCATCTCACTAATCATAAACTTCAAGAATTCATGCCCTTTGGTAGCCCAGTACTCAATTTGCTCGAGCAAGTGCGTGAGCGTGCAGGGCCGGTCAGCGAGTACCGCGTTGATTTAAGCTCACCACGATTGGGTGAAGAAAAACTTGTCGATATCTACGCGTCGCCCGTTGGGGGCAACAGCAATGATGCCGTGATTGTGTTTCAGGAGAGATCTCGCGCCGATAAAATCGATCGTCAACTCACGCATAGGGCAGCCGCAAGATCGGTATCGGGCCTTGCGTCGATGTTGGCTCATGAGATCAAAAATCCGCTCTCCGGCATTCGTGGTGCTGCGCAATTGCTCGAAGCTTCGGTGAATGATGAAGATAAAGCGCTGACCAGGCTCATTCGCGAGGAAACCGACAGGATCGTATCCTTGGTCGATCGTATGGAGATTTTCTCCGATGAGCGACCGATCGACCGCGTGGCGATCAATATACACTCAGTGCTTGATCACGTAATTGCGATTGCAAAGGCTGGTTTTGCGCGCGATATCGAATTTGAACAGCTTTATGATCCATCTTTGCCACTTGTTTACGCAAATCGCGATCAACTTATCCAAGTTTTTTTGAATTTGGTGAAAAACGCCGCAGAAGTGGTGAGCGATACGCCAGATCCGAAAATTTCAGTTATGACAGCGTTTAGACCAGGTATTAAACTATCAGTTGGTTCTTCACGCGAGCGGGTGTCATTACCGTTGGAATTCACCATCAAAGACAATGGCCCAGGTATTCCAACAGATCTCATCCCGCATTTATTTGATCCATTTATCACAACCAAAACTAATGGTTCTGGCCTCGGTCTGGCGCTGGTCGCAAAGATTATTGGTGCACATGGTGGGATCGTCGAATGCGATAGCCAGAAAGGTAAAACGCTTTTCAAGGTGTTGATGCCTATTTCCCAGAAAGAAAAGGATCAGAATTCTTCCCAATCTGATTCTCAAGGAGCAGAATAATGTCAAAAGCAACGATTTTAGTCGCAGATGATGATGCCGCTATCCGAACAGTTTTAAATCAGGCTTTAAGTCGCGCAGGCTATGATGTGAGGGTGACATCAAATGCAGGAACGCTTTGGCGCTGGGTAGCAGCAGGTGAAGGCGATCTCGTAATCACAGATGTGGTCATGCCGGATGAAAATGCGTTCGATCTTTTGCCACGTATCAAAAAAGCGCGTCCGGATCTGCCAATTTTGGTCATGAGTGCGCAAAACACCTTTATGACAGCCATAAGAGCATCGGAAGGCGGTGCTTATGATTATTTGCCAAAACCATTTGATCTGACTGAAATGACGTCGATTATTGATCGTGCATTGTCTGAACCAAAGCGCGGTCCGTCAGCGTTGAGCGATGACCATTCAGAAACAATGCCTTTGGTGGGTCGTTCCGCAGCCATGCAGGAAATATATCGCGTTTTGGCGCGTTTGATGCAAACTGATCTAACGCTGATGATCACAGGTGAATCCGGGACCGGTAAAGAACTGGTTGCACGCGCATTGCACGATTATGGTAAGCGTCGAAATGGACCATTTGTGGCGATTAACATGGCCGCGATCCCGCGTGATCTGATTGAATCGGAACTCTTTGGCCATGAAAAAGGTGCCTTTACCGGCGCGCACAACAAATCAACCGGTCGTTTTGAACAGGCGGAAGGTGGTACCTTATTCCTCGATGAAATTGGCGATATGCCGATGGACGCACAAACGCGATTGTTACGCGTTCTTCAGCAAGGCGAATATACAACAGTTGGTGGGCGAACACCCATTAAAACTGACGTGCGCATTGTCGCTGCAACAAACAAAGACCTAAAAATCTCGATTAATAAAGGCGAGTTCCGCGAAGATCTGTTCTATCGCTTAAATGTTGTGCCTTTAAGGTTGCCACCGCTGAGGGACCGCGCCGAAGATGTGCCAGATCTAATACGTCACTTTATGCAGCAAAATATCGGTGAAGGACTGGATGCCAAGCGCTTTGAAAAAGATGCTCTTCATCTTCTAAAAACCCATTCTTGGCCTGGAAACGTGCGTGAATTGGAAAACCTTGTCCGGCGGATCATGGCGCTTTACCCGCAAGATGTGATCACCAGCGATATTATTTCAACCGAATTGCAGGCGGGTGATGAAAATACGCCGGAATTTATCTCGGTTCCGCAAGGTCCTATGACCATCGCGCAAGCCGTTGAAGAGAATATGCGAACTTATTTCACAAGTTTCGGGGATGGTCTGCCGCCAGCTGGCCTATATCAACGGGTTTTGGAAGAAGTTGAATATCCACTTATTTTAGCGGTACTGACGGCCACGCGCGGCAATCAGATCAAAGCTGCTGAGTTGCTGGGTCTTAACCGAAATACCCTACGTAAAAAAATTAGAGAGCTTGGGATTGCAGTCTACCGCTCGTCAAAACCAACTTGATCTAGGAATTTAACCGTTGCATTTTCGCCACATTGTTGCTTCATTGACACAACTCTAATGGTGATTTGAGATGATTCTGAGGTTTAGTAAGAAGATTGACGCCTATTGATGCAGATTTAGACGCTTCCGGGGAACGAAGCTCGTTCTTTCTTAATCCGCGATTTATCCTTGTGGTCGTGGCGCTTTTTAGCGCAGGCATATCTTTTGTCGTACTGTTAGGTTTAACCCCAATACGCCCAGAGCAAAATGTCATTACAACCGCTGTTGTGATCAATTCCTTGCTTGTTGCGTGTTTGCTATTTGTAATTTTGGGTGAATTTATAAGGCTGCTTAAAGCTCGAAAAGTGGGCAAGGCGGCGGCTCAACTCCATGTTAGAATTGTTGCGCTCTTTAGTATTGTTGCGATCACCCCAGCTATTCTCGTCGCCGTAATTGCCTCACTCACGCTCGATGTTGGTTTGGATAGATGGTTTTCCATCCGGACAAAAGCGATTGTAAATTCATCCCTCAACGTGGCAGAAGCTTATGAGTTAGAAAATGCGCGGTATCTCAACGGTCAAGTTCTTTCCATGGGACAGGATCTTGATAGTTCACGTTCTTTATATTTCCTTGATCGCACCGGGTTTATTGAATTCTTCAATCGTCAAACAGTTGCGCGGGAATTGATCGGCGCCAAACTTGTTCAACAAGACGGAACAGTGATCCTGCAAACCGAGCTCGAAGATGGTGCAGCGATTCCAAATATCCCAGAGGGCGCAATTGGTGACGCAGAAAACGGTTTACCAGCGCTGATCGCGTCAGGTCGAACAAATCTTGTGGGGGCGGTGTTAAAACTTCGAAATATTCCTGATGCTTACCTATATGTTGTCCGCAGTTTGGATGATGAAGTCATTCGGGCGAAGCAACTTATGGTAGAAGCGACAGCTGAATATAACACGCTCGATGAAGGGCGCTCTACGCTGCAAATTGCTTTTGGCGTGCTATTTACCGGGTTTGCGCTGATCTTGCTTTTGTCAGCCATTTGGATGGCGATTGCGGTTGCTGACCGATTGGTGCGACCGATCAGGCGTTTGATTGCAGCAGCCGATGAGGTTGCGCGCGGGGATTTGAACGTTTCTGTGCCAGTGCATAGCTCAGATGGTGATGTTGGTTCGCTCACCATGACATTTAACAATATGATCGCGGATATTAAGGCACAACAGGACGAATTGGTGACAACACGTGATCAGATCGATGATAGACGACGCTTTACAGAAGCGGTTCTTACAGGTGTTTCCGCGGGTGTTATTGGCGTGGACCCTGATGGTGTGATCACCATCGCCAATAAATCTGCATCATTAATTCTTGATCGACCTGTCGACGGTTTAATTGGTTCGCCAATAGAGGAAGTTGCGCCCGGATTTGTTTCGATTTTTGTGGAAGCAGGACTTAAATACCGCAATGAATTTCGCCGTCAAGTTACCATGGCAAATGGTGGTAAAGAGCATACGCTGGATGTGAAAGTGACACGTGAGGAAACCTCAGATGGTCATGAATCTTACGTTGTCACAGTGGATGACATTACCGATCTTGTGATTGCCCAAAGATCTACCGCATGGGCTGATGTGGCGCGCCGTATTGCCCATGAGATTAAAAACCCGCTGACGCCAATTCAGCTGTCCGCAGAGCGCATTCGGCGCCGATTTGGTAAACATATTCCAGAAGATGGCAAACAAGTATTTGAGCAATGTACGGATACGATTGTGCGCCAAGTTGGGGATATAGGTCGCATGGTCAATGAATTTTCTTCCTTTGCGAGAATGCCAAAGCCAGTTAAGACCAGCCAGGATCTTCGGGATATCATAAAAGATGCCGTCTTTACGGTGGAAGTTAGTCGATCAGAGATCCAGTTCGAACAAGAACTGCCGGAAGAGCCGATGATCGGCGATTTTGATGCGCGTATGTTGGGTCAAGCCTTTGGCAATCTGGTTAAAAACGCGACAGAAGCGATTGATGCTGTTCCTGACGATACACCTCGTGACATTAAACGCATTCTCGTGCGCGCTTATGGGTCTCCTAACGAGCGAGACTACATCATAGATATTATCGATAATGGTAACGGCCTGCCGAATGAAAACAGACACCGGCTGCTTGAGCCCTATATGACAATGCGGGAAAAAGGGACTGGTCTCGGCTTGGCGATTGTTAAGAAGATCGCTGAAGATCATGATGGATCATTAGAATTGCATGATGCACCTGCCGATTTTGATGAAAATCCGGGGGCAATGTTTAGAGTGATTTTATCTGCTCATGCCAGCCAAGCACCAGAAGAACAAGAAGAAAATAAAGAAGTAGTACAAGGACAAGTCGATGCCGTCTGATATTTTAGTGGTCGATGATGAAGAAGATATCCGCGAGATCGTTTCCGGTATTTTGGATGATGAAGGCCATGAAACTCGAACAGCTTTTGACAGCGACAGCGCGCTGGCTGCGATTGAAGAACGCGTACCACGCTTGGTGTTTTTGGACATCTGGTTACAGGGCAGCCGGCTAGACGGTTTGGCGCTCTTGGATAACATCAAATCAAGATATCCAGATTTGCCGGTCATCATGATTTCCGGTCATGGCAATATTGAAACTGCTGTTTCTGCGATCCGTCGTGGTGCATATGATTTCATCGAAAAGCCGTTTAAGGTCGAACAACTGATCATGGTGTGTGAACGGGCGATTGAAACGTCCAAGCTTAAGCGTGAAGTTAGAGATCTGAAAAAGCGAACTGGTGGTGATAATATCGAACTCGTTGGCCCTTCTCAATCCATCACGCAGCTAAAGCAAAGTATTGATAAGATTGCGCAAACCAATGCGCGGATTATGATTAAGGGCCCCTCTGGCGCCGGTAAAGAGCTTGCTGCAAGGATCATTCACAAAAAATCAAATCGTGCCAATGGTCCTTTTGTGGTTCTCAATTCTGCAACCATTACACCTGAACGCATGGAAATTGCCTTGTTTGGCACGGAAAACAACAACGGCAATGAGCGCAAGATTGGTGCGCTTGAAGAGGCCCATGGTGGCATTTTGTATCTTGATGAAATCGCTGATCTACCTTTGGAGACTCAAGGCAAAATTGTCAGGGTTCTAGTTGAGCAGCAATTCGAACGCGTTGGCGGAGCCAAACGTGTGAAGGTGGATGTCCGCGTCCTATCATCAACAGCGCAAGTGCTTGAAGAATTAATAGCTCAAAAACTGTTCCGAGAAGATCTTTATCATCGATTATGTGTGGTGCCGCTAAAAGTGCCTGCTCTTCGCGACCGAAGTGAAGATATACCATTTTTGGTTGACCATCTTATTCGTCAGATTTGCGAACAAATGGGCGTTAAAAAACGCTCGATCACCGATGATGCTTTGGCGGTTTTGCAGTCCCATTCCTGGCCAGGCAATATCAGGCAGCTCAAAAATCTGATCGAACGTTTGATCATTCAAGCGCAGGATGAAGACCCATCCAAGCCAATTGGAATCGAGATGTTGCCAGATGATGTGTCTGAATCCGTGCCGCAGATGGGAGAGGCCGGTCAGCAGCATATCATGTCATTACCAATCAGAGAGGCGCGAGAAGCTTTCGAACGCGAATATCTCTTGGCACAAATCAACCGATTTGGCGGAAACATTTCCAAGACTGCAAATTTTGTCGGCATGGAACGTTCAGCGCTACACCGTAAATTAAAATCATTGGGTGTTTAAAATCATAGTAAAGTCATCGCGAATAGTTTAAACCAAGCATCCATAAGGTCTATACCGATATGATTTTGGATAAAGGATAGCCATGAAAGTTATTATTTGTGGTGCGGGGCGCGTTGGTTACGGTATTGCCGAACGACTGGCAGCTGAAGAAAATGATGTGTCTGTTATTGATACGTCAGCTGAATTGGTTCAAGCCATTCGCGATACACTTGATGTTCGCGGTTACATAGGCCACGGCGCTCATCCAGACGTGTTGGCGCGAGCGGGGGCTGAACAAGCAGATATGATTATCGCTGTGACCTTGTCCGATGAGGTCAATATGGTGGCCTGTCAGATCGCCCATTCTTTGTTTAATGTACCAAAGAAAATTGCCCGTATTCGTGCGCAAGGCTATCTCCATTCTCATTGGTCAGATCTATTTTCACGCGATAACATGCCAATTGATGTGATTATTTCACCTGAAGTTGAGGTTGGTTGGACAGTATTGCGCCGTATTGCGCTGCCGGGCGCGATTGATGTGACCAGCTTCATTGATGACAAAGTGGTTATGACGGCGATTGAATGCCGTGACGACTGCCCGCTCGTTGACAGGCCTTTGGTACAGCTCACTGAAACTTTCCCGGATTTGGTGACGACTGTTGTAGGCATTTGGCGGGACGAGGAGTTTATTGTTCCTAGTTCATCTGAACAGCTTAATATTGGCGATGTTGCCTATGTGTTGACCGAACAAAGTCAGGTTAATCGCGTACTTGGTCTCTTTGGCCACAATGAAGAAGAAGCCCGCAGGATTGTGATTGCTGGCGGCGGTAATATCGGCGAATTTGTTGCAAAGAAAATTGAGCAAAACCAACCCAAAACTCGGGTGAAAATTCTAGAACTCAACCGCGAAAGAGCGCTTAAAATTGCTGATAATATGCAGCGCACTGTGGTATTGAACGGCTCCTCCATTGAACAAAAAATCCTGATCGAGGCAGATATTCAGGATGCTGATTTGATGATTGCGCTAACAAATGATGATCAGATTAACATTCTATCTTGTGTCATGGCCAAGCACTTGGGCTGCGATTCCAATCTTGCACTCGTCAATAGCCCCACCTATCAGCAATTCACCAAATCCTTGGGAATTGATGCAGATATCAATCCACGTTCGGTGACGATCTCGCGCGTGCTGCAACATGTCAGACGTGGACGTATTCGTTCGGTTTACACCCTGCAAAAGGGGGCTGCGGAGATTATTGAAGCTGAAGCGTTGGAAACATCCACGTTGGTCGGCAATCCGCTTAAAGACCTCGATTTGCCAAAGGGAATGCGGATTGGTTCCATCTATCGTGAAGGTAAAATCATTCGTCCCGATGGAAACACAAAGATTAAAGCGAAAGATCGCGTTGTTATATTTGCCAAAGCGGAAGCTGTGAAAAGTGTCGAGCAATTGTTCCGCGTAAGTCTTGAATTCTTCTAAAGGGCGATGAAATGACTGGCATCGTCCATGTAATCGCACTCGCCATAGCAGGTTTATCATCCATACTCGTGTTTCCCATTCTCGTTGGTTACGCAGAAGGGGGTACAGGGCTGGCTACAACCATGCTGATTTTCGGAACTTTAGGCATTTTTGTCTCAATGACGGTGCTCGCGGCAATCACCAATCTCAATTACAATCTTTCGCGATCGTTCAGCTTTCTTTCTTTGGTCATATTGTGGATTATCACGCCAATATTTGCCGCGTTCAGTTTTATGATTTTCGCCAATATGCATTTTAGCACGGCTTGGTTCGAGGCTGTTTCAGCTTTGACGACGTCTGGTGCATCGCAATTACCTGTCGAGTTGACGCCAAAATCATTATTGGTGTGGCGTGCGTGCGTAGAATGGTATGGTGGATTTTTAACATTGGTGTCTATTTTACATGTCTTGGCACCAGGAGAATTCGGTGGTTTGCTCAATACTGAACGGCAACTCAAGCCCCGTTCGGGGAGTAAGACTTGGCTGCCAAATTCCGGTAGTTACCAACGTCTGATTGGCGAGTATATCTTCATCACCATCATTATTGCCTGTGCTTTGATGATCACAGGGGTGGAGGGGTTGAATGCCGTTATGTTGTCGATGATCTCACTGGCGACAGGTGGTTTTGTACCATTTGCTGGAGATTTAGACCAAACTGTCGGTCGGTTTGGGCAATTGGTCATTATATTTGGCCTGTTTATTGGCACCGTTAACATTTTTTGGCGGCGCAGTGTCATTCGCTCTCCGCGCTCATTCTTTCGCAAAAATGTCGAGTTGAATTACATCTTGCTGGGCTTGGGGTTTTTGTCTGTTGTTTATGCGCTTCGTTTCGCAACATTGGCTGGCGGCCAAAGATCACCGGAAGAGCTATTTGATTACTTCGTGGAAGGTTTGTTTTCGGCAACTTCACTGGTCGCGACAAGTGGTATGCAAACTCGGGAAGGCGCAATTGCGGTGCTTCCAGATATCTTGGTGTTGATAATCATCGTCATTGGCGCAAGCATTTATTCGACAACAGGTGGGATAAAGATCTACCGATTGTCTATGATGGCGCGTCATGCCCTGCGCGAGCTCGCAAAACTCATTTACCCTGGCAGCGTAAAAAATTTGCGTTTTGGCGATGTGGTGATTGACGAACAAAAAATGGGTGCCATCTGGTCGCATTTCATTCTCTCGCTGATCGTCATCGGTGCTGGTGCCTTTATCATTTCAATTTTTGGATATTCCTTTGAAGCAGCGATCACATTAGCGATTTCATTATTTTCCAATGCAGCACCTGTTTATGATGCATTAACGCCACCTTTAGTCGATTTAACTGGAGACCAGATCACATGGCCGCCGTTGGATGCTGGGGAAAATTACGCCTATATTTTGTTTAGTTTATTGATGCTAATAGGCCGGTTAGAGGTCATCGTGGTATTTGCCGTATTAAATATAAGGTATTGGATAGATAGGTGACTCGCGCTACAGTCGCGGTTAAATAACAATAATAAGGTAAATACGGCTACAAATTCTAATTTTCATAAAATTTTATTCCAGAAAAAATATTAAAACCCTGGATTTTTGGGATTCAATGTTTGTAGCCTTGCTGATAAGTCAAGTTTGAGTAACCGTTTCTACGCAACCGCATGCAGAAACAAAAAAATAGATCCGATAAAACAAACTAGAATACGGAGAAATAAGTCATGGCGGAAAAATCACAAAACTTGCAGGATATTTTCCTCAATAGCGTTCGCAAACAAAAAATGTCACTCACGATCTTTTTGATCAACGGTGTGAAATTGACCGGTGTTGTTACTTCGTTTGATAATTTTTGTGTGCTTTTGAGACGAGATGGCCATTCCCAATTGGTCTATAAACATGCTATTTCGACCATTATGCCAGGTCAGCAGCTCCAGATGTTTGATATCGAAGAAGGTGCTGGCGATCAATAAGGATCAATAGTCATCGATATATTCGACAAGAAATCAATTGAAAAAATAGATGGGCTTTATGCAACCCAACCGGATGAAGAGGTTGGTGCGAAGGCCATCGTTGTTGTGCCGTCTATTAAGCAGCGCGTGAAAAAAGATGCCGCTGGAAATGTTATTTCTCACATTCCGCGCGATGATAAAGCACGCCAGGAAGAAGCCGTTGGATTGGCACGCGCGATCAATCTCAATGTTGTTGATCAGCAAATCGTTACATTAGCAGCCCCCAAACCTTCTACTTTGATGGGATCTGGTAAGGTCAAAGAGATCCATGATCTCATTCACCTTTATGATGCTGAACTCGCCATTGTTGACCATCCACTTACACCCGTGCAGCAAAGAAATTTGGAGAAAGCATGGGAATGCAAGGTGATTGACCGCACAGGTCTGATTTTGGAAATCTTTGGTCGGCGCGCCTCGACAAAAGAGGGTGTGCTTCAGGTTGAACTTGCGCATCTAAATTACCAACGTGGTCGTTTGGTCCGCTCTTGGACCCACTTGGAACGCCAGCGCGGCGGTGGCGGCTTTATGGGTGGCCCGGGTGAAACCCAGATTGAGGCTGACCGCCGCATGCTTCAAGATCGCATTGTGAGACTTGAACGTGAACTAGAACAGGTGCGCAGAACGCGAAGCTTACACCGTTCAAAACGCCAGAAAGTGCCTCATCCGATTGTCGCGCTTGTGGGCTATACCAATGCCGGAAAATCGACCTTATTCAACAAAATAACTGGTGCAGGTGTTCTGGCGGAGGACATGTTGTTTGCAACGCTTGATCCAACATTGCGCCGCATGACATTGCCGCTTGGGCGCATGGTCATCTTGTCTGACACCGTGGGCTTTATCTCTGACCTTCCAACTCATTTGATCGCATCATTTCGCGCCACTTTGGAGGAGGTTGTTGAGGCCGATCTCATATTGCATGTGCGGGATATGACAGATCCCAATCACGAAATGCAAGCCAATGATGTTATGAACATTCTGGGTGATTTGGGCCTCAAAGACAAAGACAACGCCAATATTTTGGAAGTTTGGAACAAGCTTGATGGGCTTGAACCGGATATTGCCGAACAATTCCGTGAAAAAGCCCAGACGCATGAAAAAGCGATTGGTGTGTCTGCACTCACAGGTGAGGGGCTGGAAGAGCTCCTGGCGCGCATTGAGACAGAGTTATCTGGACTGGTGCTCGAGCGCTCGATTTCGCTGCAGCCCAACCAAATGAATGTGCTGCCTTGGATTTACGAGCATGGCAAGATCAATGATCGCATTGATCAAGAAGATGGATCAGTGCGTTTGGATATCGAATTAACCGAGCACGATGCGCAAGAGTTGATCAATCGCTATCATCTCAAATTCCTATAAGGATTTGGCTTCCTGCCAATAGGCTTCCATCTCATCAAGTGAGGCATTGTCGAGCGTCTTGTTGACCTTGTTGAGGCTATCCTCGATATGGGCAAATCTTCTGCGGAATTTGGTATTTGTATCGCGCAATGCCATTTCTGGGTTCACGTCAACATGGCGTCCAAGATTGACGAGTACAAACATGAGATCGCCAAGTTCATCCTTGATTTTAGCATTGTTTTTATTGGCGATTTCCGCGCGTAACTCCGCAATTTCTTCTTCCATCTTATCCAAAACCAGGTTGGGATCATTCCAATCAAAACCCACTTTGGAAGCTTTCTTTTGAATTTTTAACGCCTCTTCATTGGCGGGCATTGCGCGCGAAACTTGATCTAATAAGCCTTTGCCTTCATCGGGTAATCCGCGGGCGGATCTGCGTTCAGCCCGTTCTTGTTTTTCCTCGGCCTTGATCTCATCCCATTTGATTTTAACCGTTTCGCCCGTATCTGCATCGCCCGTTCCAAACACATGCGGGTGACGACGGATCATCTTTTTGTTGATTGCATGAACAACGTCTTTGAAAGAAAATAATTCCGCTTCTTTGGCCATTTGGGCATGAAAAACCACCTGCAAAAGGAGATCACCCAGCTCATCGCACAAATCTTCGGGGTCATTTCGTTCAATCGCGTCAGCCACTTCATAGGCTTCTTCGATTGTGTATGGTTTGATGGATTGAAAGTCCTGTTTGACATCCCAAGGACAACCGGTCTCTTTATCGCGTAAGGCGGTCATAATATTCAACAAATCGTCAATGTTACCCGATGCTTTCATCACAGATTCTTCCATAAAAATACTCAAAGCTTTGAAACCGAATTTAGATGCTTTTTCGAGGAATGAGAATTGATTTTCTCTTCTACTCACTGAAAAGAGAAAACTGATGCTCTTTGCTTTCCAAACTTCGACAATGGTTCCTTCAATTTTTGGCGCATTTTTATGAAAATGGCCTCAAGAAACTAGCTAGGTACAATTATGTCTAACGTTGAGAACAAATTGATTGCATTTCCTGCCTTCTTCAAGGTGGAAGGCGAGAAAGTTGCGATCTTCGGAAATGGTGACGAAGCTTTCGCAAAATTGCGTTTGCTGTCAAACACTCGTGCTGACATCATCGTTTATGCAAATGCCCCGGAAGCTGACTTGGTTAAATTTGCTGAGAAAAACCAAGTTGAGATCGTGAGAGAGAGTTTCTCATCAAAGCATCTTGAAAATGCCGTCATGGTGTTTGCAGGTACTGGTGATGAAGCACTTGATCGCCACATTGTTGAAGAAGCGCGTGCGCTGAAGATCCCAGCCAATGCTGTTGATCAGCCTGACTATTGCGATTTTTATACGCCAGCCCTTGTAAACCGCGCGCCGCTTGCTGTTGCGATCGGAACTGAAGGTGCAGGCCCTGTACTTGGCCAAATTGTTCGTGCGCGCATTGACCAAATGCTTTCTCCTTCATTGGGTCCGCTTGCACGTTTGGCGCAGGAATATCGCAAAGCTGTCGACTACATGCTGCCTCGCGGTGTCACACGTCGTGTGTTCTGGCGCCGCTTCTTCACAGGTGATATCGCCGATAAGGTCGCAATGGGCGAAACTTCCCAAGCACGTCGCATCGCCACTCGTATTTTGCGCGAACGTGAGGAAGCACAAGGCCATGTTTGGCTGGTTGGTGCAGGCCCTGGTGCCGAAGACTTGCTAACGTTGCGTGCACAACGCGTAATGATGGAAGCTGATGTCATCCTTTATGATGCATTGGTGCCCGAAGCTGTGGTCAATATGGGCCGCCGCGATGCTGAACGCGTATCTGTGGGCAAGCGCAAGGGCTGTCATTCAAAATCTCAAGATGAAATCAATGCGTTGTTGGTCGAACTTGCCGGTTCTGGCAAACGCGTCGTTCGTCTTAAATCAGGCGATCCGCTTGTTTATGGCAGAGCTGGCGAAGAAATGGCTGCGCTCAGAGACGCCAATATTTCTTATGAGATCGTGCCGGGCATTACTTCCGCATTTGCTGCAGCTGCTGACTTTGATCTTCCTCTTACTTTGCGCGGTGTATCGTCATCTCTTGTCTTTACAACAGGACACGATTTAACCGGCGCAGCTTTACCAGATTGGGCACGTCTTGCCATTTCAGGTGCAACCATTGCCGTTTATATGGGCCGTACGGTCGCTGCAACTGTTGCATCTCGCTTGATGGAAGCTGGCTTGGATGAAAATACAACAGTCGCCGTTGTTGAAAATGCCGGCCGCGACACCAAGAAAATGATGCATGGCACGCTCAAAAACCTTCCAGTACTTGAAAACCGACATGATCTATCCGGCCCTGTGATGGTGATTATCGGAGATTCGGTCGCTGGGGCGTCTTATGAAAATTCGACGCCACTCATTCAATCTGTTCCACAAGAACAGCCACAAAACACGTATCTCGGAGTGTAATAAAATGTCTAAAGTATTGACTGCAAACAAACTAATTGATGGAAACAGCGTTTGGCTTAACGCGCAAGGCGAATGGGTTGAGACAATTGCTGATGCCTTTATCGCGCGCCATGACGAAGCTGTTGCAGCGCTTGAAGAAACAGGCGAACAAGCAGTATCTGACAATCTGGTTGTCGATGTTGCAGTTATCGATGTGAAAGAAACAGAACAAGGCATTTGGCCAATTCGTTTGCGTGAGCGCATCCGCTCTCACGGCCCAAGCGTTGCTTATGGTTATGAAGCCCTTGTTCAAGAGCGAACTCAAGCCGCTTAATTGCGCTCAGTTCAGCTTTTAAGGAATATACATGTACAGATATGATGAATTTGACCATGCTTTTGTAAAAGAGCGCGTCGCACAGTTTCGCGACCAAGTCGAAAGACGAGTGAATGGAGACATTACCGAGGCTGCCTTCAAGCCACTTCGTCTGATGAATGGTCTATATCTTCAACTCCACGCTTATATGCTGCGCATTGCTGTGCCTTATGGCACCATGTCGCCAGTTCAAATGCGTAAACTTGCTCATATTGCAAGAACCTATGACCGTGGTTATGGGCATTTCACAACGCGTCAGAATATTCAGTTTAACTGGCCAAAGCTTTCAGATATCCCAGATATCTTAGAAGAGCTTGCAAGTGTTGAAATGCATGCAATCCAAACATCTGGCAATTGTATTCGTAATGTGACGACAGACCAGTTTGCCGGTGCTGCCGCGGATGAAATTGCAGACCCGCGCCCTTATGCTGAAATTTTGCGTCAATGGTCATCTGTGCATCCTGAATTTTCGTTCCTACCGCGCAAATTTAAAATTGCCGTGACAGGTGCGCCGCATGACCGCGCGGCCATTCAAGTGCATGACATTGGTTTGCAGCTTGTGAAAAACGAAGACGATGAAATCGGCTTTAAAGTCTATATTGGTGGCGGGCAGGGCAGAACGCCTATGATTGCTAAAAAAGTGCGCGATTTCCTTCCTGAGGAAGATCTGCTCACTTATGTGACTGCGATTATGCGTGTTTATAACCTTCATGGTCGTCGCGATAACAAATATAAAGCTCGCATCAAGATCCTAGTTCACGAAACTGGACTTGAGGAACTAAAATCGCAAATTGAGGCTGAATGGCAGCATTTGAAGGACACTGATCTTAAATTGCCAGATGCTGATATTGAAGCGATCACCAAATATTTCGAAAAACCAAATCTTCCAGATCGCGCTGAAGGTTGGGGTCAGTTGGCTCAGTGGAAAAAAGCCGATGCTGCTTTTGCCACATGGATCCAGAAAAATGTTGGCCCACACCAGCATCCTGATTATGGCACGGTGACAATTTCACTCAAACCAATTGGTGGTGTGCCAGGTGATGCAACAGATGCGCAAATGGATCTCGTTGCTGATTTGGCTGAAGAATTTGGTCACAATGAAATCCGCGTGACGCACGAGCAAAACCTTGTCTTCCCGCATGTGGCTTTGGCAGATCTTGAACCGCTTTATCGCGTTTTGGCCGCCAATGGCTTGGCAACAGGTAATGCTGGTCTGGTCACTGACATTATCGCATGTCCTGGACTTGATTATTGTGCGCTTGCCAATGCGCGTTCAATCCCAGTTGCGCAAGAGATTTCCAATCGTTTTGGTGATGCTGAGCGTCAAAAGACAATCGGTGAACTGAAGATCAAGATTTCCGGCTGTATCAATGCCTGTGGTCACCACCATGTCGGTCACATTGGTATTCTTGGCGTTGAGAAAAAAGGCGCCGAGCTTTACCAGATCACATTGGGTGGTTCAGCTGATGAAAACACATCTGTCGGCCAAATCATGGGACCGGGTTTTGAGCCTGATGCCATTACCGATGCGATCGAAAAAGTGGTCGATACTTATCTCGAACTACGTTCAACAGATGATGAAACCTTCATCGAGACCTATCGTCGTTTGGGCATGAAACCATTTAAAACTGCGCTTTACGGCGAAAAGACAGCCGCATAGGAGCCTTTGATATGTCAAAAATTTGGACAAAGAACGGCTTTTTAAGCGAGAACACTTGGGGATACCTTTCCGATGGTGCGGAATATCTGTCCGTTGCAGATGCGGTCACAGCAAGCGAAAGTGACTTGGCAGTTTTCGTCGAACCTGCTGATGATGTGATGGAACTATCTGACAAACTCGGTGATATTTCAATCATCGCAGTGAACTTCCCGGCCTTTGCAGATGGTCGCGCATTTTCGCATGCTGCATTGTTGCGCGATCGCCCTGGTTTTAAAGGGGAAATCAGAGCATATGGTCAGGTTCTTCTTGATCAGGTGCCGCTGATGCTTCGTTGCGGAATTGATAGTTTTGAAGTGAGTGATGAACCTACAATCAAGCATCTTGAAGCAGGTCATGTGCCAGCAATTGAGCACCATTATCAGCCATCTATGAATGAGCCAGCCAAGGCAAATTCCTATTCCTGGCGCTATATGGCCAATTCAGGCTGATCATTCTGCCAGTTCTAATTTGTTTTAAGCGGCGACTTGCGTAAAGCGGGTCGCCGCTTGCATATTATGGTTGTCTCATATTATGAGACGAGACTTGTTTTGAGACGAGATTTGGCGCGGATTCAGCTTGGGAGTGTTGAATGATTGATAAACTGGAATTTTTTATTGCGCTTGCAAAGCATCAGCATTTTGGTCGCGCCGCTGATGCTTGCGGGATCACGCAACCCACACTTTCATCAGCCATCCGACAATTGGAAGACCAGCTTGGCGTGGTACTGGTTCAACGCGGATCGCGTTTTAAAGGCCTAACTCAAGAAGGTCAACGCGTTTTGGAATGGTCGCGACGTATTGTGGATGACACACGATCCATGCGTGAAGAAATGCGCACGGCGCGCAATGGCCTTTCCGGACATGTGCGTATTGCTACCATCCCAACAGCGTCTGCTATGCTGCATGAGCTGACAGCGCCCTTTATCAAGAAACATCCCAAAGTCACTCTGTCAGTAACAGCCTGCACATCAATTGAGGTGCTCGCAAAGCTTGAAAACTTCGACATCGACATAGGAATTACATATCTTAATGATGAACCGCTCACAGGGCGGACCGTATCTCTGCCATTATATGCTGAGCGCTTTCAGCTGATTGTGAAAGCTGATAGCAAATATAGTGATCGCGATAGTATTACATGGGCTGAACTTGGCGATATTCCATTGTGTCTACTTACACCGGATATGCAAAACAGGCGCATAGTGAACAAGCACTTGGAAGATGCAGGCGTGAATATAAAACCCGCGCTTGAATCCAATTCTATGTTGGTTTTGTTCTCTCACATCATGAATGGCGAATGGGCGAGTATTATCCCGGTCAATATCGCTGATCTGATGGGATTTGGTGAAAATATCCGTGCGATTCCAATCAAAAACCCTGATGCAAAGCACATTGTGGGTGTGGTTGCAGCAAAACGCGAACCCAATACACCCAATGTATCGGCGCTTTTGCAAGAGGCACATGTTTTAGCGAAGAAAAATCTTATTGTATGAACAAAGAGAACGATTGAATATTTCAATCGTTCAACGGTATAGGATTATTGATTTCCACCCTTAAAAGAGCGATCATCCTAGGCATATAACTATGCTTGAGGGTAGATGCATATGTCTGTTGAGGCGAATGTGGAAGAGATCACATCGGTCACTTCTGAAATTATACAAGAATTACAGTCACTTGAAGGGCCGATGTTGCCTATTCTAAACGAAATACAAGACCATTTTGGTTTTGTACCACAAGATTCGTTGCCAGTGATTGCCGATAAATTAAATCTATCAAAAGCAGAAGTGCATGGCGTGGTAAGCTTTTATCATGACTATCGCAGTGAACCTGCAGGTGATCATGTAGTCAAAATTTGCCGTGCAGAAGCCTGCCAATCCATGGGCGTAAACGAACTTTCTGAGAAATTGTTATCACTTTTGGGCATTGGTTGGGGCGAAACCTCAGACAATGGCAAAGTGACTGTTGAAGCAACCTATTGCCTCGGTCTATGCGCTTGCGCTCCAGCTGCCATGGTTGATGGCAAATTGGTTGCGCGCCTTGATGACGCTAAAATCGAAGCGCTTGCGAAAGAGGTGAGCCAATGACCACGAAGATCTTTATCTCACAGGATAGCGCAGCGGTTGCCCTTGGTGCTGATGATGTAGCGTCAGCCATTGCAAATACAAATTCAGATATTCAGATCATCCGCACAGGTTCCCGCGGCATGATTTGGCTTGAGCCCATGGTTGAAGTTGAGACTGATCAAGGCCGCACGGCCTACGGTCCGGTCAATGCTGATGATGTTGCGTCACTTATTGATGCCGGCATGTTCGAGGGCAAACAAGACCATGCGTTGAGCCTTGGTTTGACAGAAGAAATTCCATTTTTCAAAAAGCAAACGCGTTTGGTGTTCCAGCGTTGTGGTGTCACTGATCCGCTGTCTATTGAAGATTACAAAGCCAATGATGGCTTGAAAGGCCTGCAAAACGCGCTTGCGAAAACGCCAAACGATGTTGTCGCGCAGATTACCGAATCTGGTCTTCGTGGTCGCGGTGGTGCAGGATTCCCAACCGGTATTAAATGGAAAACGGTCCTCGAAGCGCAGAGCGATCAAAAATATATCGTTTGTAACGCTGATGAGGGCGATAGCGGAACCTTTGCTGACCGCATGATCATGGAAGGTGATCCATTTGTTTTGATCGAAGGTATGATTATTGCCGGTCATGCTGTGGGCGCAACGAAAGGTTATATCTATCTTCGTTCTGAATATCCGGATGCAGGTATCATCCTCAATAAGGCGATCCAAATCGCCAAAGATGAAGGTATTTTAGGTCTGTCCGTGCTGGGTTCAGGATATCCATTCGATATCGAAGTGCGCATTGGGGCAGGGGCTTATGTCTGCGGTGAAGAAACATCATTGCTCGAAAGCTTAGAAGGCAAACGCGGGATTGTGCGTGCAAAACCACCCCTTCCAGCGCATAAAGGCTTTATGGGCAAGCCAACGGTGGTCAATAATGTTATTTCTCTCGCCTCCGTTCCGATCGTTATGGATAAAGGCGCGAAATTCTATGCTGATTTCGGCATGGGACGTTCGCGCGGCACAATGCCAATTCAAATCGCCGGTAATGTGAAGCATGGCGGATTGTTTGAAGCAGCCTTCGGCATGTCACTCGGAGAAATCGTTGATGAAATCGCTGGCGGGACGCATTCAGGTCGTCAAGTGCGCGCTGTGCAAGTTGGTGGTCCATTAGGCGCTTATTTCCCACGTGATTTGTTTGACACGCCATTTGATTACGAAGAATTTGCAGCCAAAGACGGCTTGATCGGTCATGCTGGTATCGTCGTCTTTGACGATACGGTTGATATGCTCGCGCAAGCGCGCTTTGCCATGGAATTCTGCGCAATTGAATCATGCGGTAAATGCACCCCGTGCCGCATTGGTTCAACGCGCGGCGTCGAAGTGGCAGATAACATCAAAAACGGTGTGGGTGCCGAAGAGCAGATCGAGATTTTGACCGATCTTTGTAACACCATGAAATTCGGCTCACTCTGCGCATTGGGTGGTTTTACACCTTATCCAGTGATGAGCGCGCTCACCCATTTCCCTGAAGATTTCTTTCCTGAACAGCAAGTTCAAGCGGCGGAGTAACAGACATGACTTTGATTAAAGAAATAGATTTCGGAACGCCTGAATCAAAATCAGAAAATATGGTTTCACTCATCGTAGATGGTGTTGAAGTCACTGTGCCAGAAGGCACATCTGTTATGCGTGCGTCACAAGAAGCTGGCATTAAAGTGCCAAAGCTTTGCGCCACTGATATGGTCGATGCTTTCGGTTCCTGCCGTTTGTGTCTGGTGGAAATTGAGGGCCGCAGAGGCACGCCAGCATCGTGTACCACGCTGGTGGAACCGGGCATGGTGGTTAAAACGCAAACTGAGCCGCTTAAAAAGATCCGCAAAGGCGTGATGGAGCTTTATATCTCAGATCACCCGCTTGATTGCTTAACATGTGCAGCCAATGGCGATTGTGAATTGCAAGATATGGCTGGTGAAGTCGGTCTACGCGATGTGCGTTATGGCTATGAAGGTGAAAACCACGTGGTTGCCCGTCAAAACGGTGAAGCCAACCCAAAATATAAGCCAAAAGACGAAAGCAATCCTTATTTCACCTATGATGCATCCAAATGTATCGTCTGTTCGCGCTGCGTCCGTGCATGTGAAGAAGTGCAGGGCACCTTCGCCTTGACCATTGAAGGTCGCGGCTTTGATAGCCGTGTCTCACCGGGCATGGTGGGTGATGACTTCATGTCATCCGAATGTGTGTCTTGCGGTGCCTGCGTGCAAGCATGTCCAACAGCCACATTGCAGGAAAAATCAGTCATCGAAATCGGTCAGCCGGAACATTCAAAAGTCACAACTTGTGCCTATTGCGGCGTGGGTTGTTCCTTTAAGGCTGAAATGCGCGGCGAAGAACTCGTGCGCATGGTGCCATATAAAGATGGTAAAGCCAATCGCGGACATTCTTGCGTGAAAGGTCGCTTTGCCTGGGGTTATTCAACCCATAAAGATCGCATCCTGAACCCAATGGTTCGCGAGAAAGTCACCGACCCTTGGCGCGAAGTCACTTGGGATGAAGCGTTCAAGCATATCGCGACAGAATTCCGCCGCATCCAATATCAATATGGTCGTGGCGCAATCGGCGGTATCACATCATCTCGCTGTACGAACGAAGAAACATATCTCGTTCAAAAACTGATCCGCGCAGGATTTGGTAACAACAATGTCGATACATGCGCGCGTGTTTGCCATTCACCAACAGGTTATGGTTTGGGTCAGGCTTACGGCACTTCCGCCGGTACGCAGGATTTCGACAGTGTTGAGCATACTGATGTGATGATTGTGATTGGCGCAAATCCATCTGCTGCGCATCCGGTTTTTGCATCTCGCATGAAAAAACGTCTGCGGGCAGGGGCAAAGCTGATCGTCATTGATCCGCGTAAAACGGAAACTGTAAAATCTGCCCATGTGGAAGCAGCGCATCACTTGCCATTGCGTCCCGGCACCAATGTGGCTCTTCTAACTTCGCTTGCACATGTCATTGTGACAGAAGGTTTGTTTGACGAAGCCTTTATTCGTGAGCGTTGTGATTGGTCTGAATTTGAAGATTGGGCATCTTTTGTCTCTGACGAACGTCATTCGCCAGAATCCGTGGAAGAATATACAGGTGTTCCTGCAGATGAAATGCGCCAGGCAGCGCGTTTGTTTGCAACAGGTGGCAATGGCGCAATCTATTACGGTTTGGGCGTAACAGAGCATAGCCAAGGCTCAACAACCGTGATGGCGATCGCAAACCTTGCTATGGCTACAGGTAATATCGGTCGTAAAGGTGTGGGTGTGAACCCGCTGCGTGGTCAAAACAACGTGCAGGGCGCTTGTGATATGGGCTCCTTCCCACACGAATTGCCGGGCTATCGCCATATTTCAGGTGAAGCAACACGCGACATCTTTGAAAAACTCTGGGGTGTGGAACTCAACAAAGAACCAGGTCTTCGTATTCCAAATATGCTGGATGCTGCGGTCGATGGGTCTTTCCGCGGGATATACATTCAAGGTGAAGATATCTTGCAGTCAGATCCCGATACGAAACACGTTCAAGCTGGTCTTGCAGCAATGGAATGCGTTGTCGTGCATGATCTCTTCCTGAATGAAACAGCAAACTATGCGCATGTCTTCTTGCCAGGTTCAACATTCTTGGAGAAAGACGGCACCTTCACCAATGCAGAACGCCGCATCAACCGTGTGCGCAAAGTCATGAGCCCGAAAAATGGCCTGGCTGATTGGGAAGTCACGCAAAAGCTGGCGCAAGCCATGGATGCGGATTGGAATTACAGCCATCCATCTGAAATCATGGATGAAATTGCGGCAACCACACCAAGCTTTGCCAATGTGTCTTATGATCTATTGGAAGAAAAAGGTTCTGTTCAGTGGCCATGTAATGAAAAAGCGCCAGAAGGTACGCCAATCATGCATTTGGATGGCTTCGTGCGTGGTAAAGGGCGGTTCATCTTAACTGAATATGTGGCAACGGATGAGAAAACAGGTCCGCGCTTCCCGCTTCTTCTGACAACGGGTCGTATCTTGTCACAATATAATGTGGGTGCGCAAACACGGCGGACTGAAAACTCACAATGGCATGAAGAGGATCTGCTCGAAATCCACCCGCATGACGCTGAACAACGCGGCATTAAAGAAGGTGATTTCGTCCGACTTGCGTCGCGTTCAGGCGAAACAACTTTGCGCGCAACGATCACAGATCGTGTGGCAACGGGTGTGGTGTACACCACATTCCACCATCCTGATACGCAGGCCAATGTGATCACGACAGACTTCTCTGACTGGGCAACAAACTGTCCAGAATATAAGGTCACCGCCGTACAAGTGAGCCCATCAAACGGACCATCTGAATGGCAAATCGGCTATAATGAGCAAGCCACGCAATCGCGTCGTATTGCTTCAGTTGAGCCGGCTGAGTAGAATCTGCAGAATCATGAGCGAAAGGAAGCCACATATTTCCGATAATGCGCCGCGTCGTATGACCTTTGCGCATGTCTCGCGCACCATTGAGCGGGATGGAAAAACTGTGGCAGCTTCGCGCGCAGTACCCGAGGAAGTGCCTGTGGCGCTGACCTTTGGTAGCACAACCCACGCCGTGATGATGTCTTCTCCATCTGACTTGGAAGATTTCGCGATTGGATTCTCACTCTCTGAGCGCATTATCAGCCATAAAGATGATATTACTTCAATGGATATTGTTGATGTGGGCGAGGGGCTTGATATTCAAATGCAGCTTAAGCCTGATCTGCAATCTGAATTTGCCGCAAAGCGACGTGCCATGGCAGGTCCTGTAGGATGCGGTCTTTGCGGAATTGAATCCATTGAAGATGTGATGCGCGAATTGCCCGGGCGTGCAGATAATAATTTCTGTCTTGAGCATTCAAGCATTGCAAAGGCAATTGATCAGCTCAATGATAAACAAGAAATGCGCGCTGAAACCGGTGCTGTTCATGCCGCAGCCTTTATCAATTCAGATGGCGATATCAAGGCATTACGCGAAGATGTGGGCCGTCACAACGCGCTTGACAAGGTCATCGGATCGATTGCGCGCGAGGAATTAGACGCGTTTTCCGGCGCGATTGTTATCACAAGCCGTGTATCGGTCGATTTAATCCAAAAGGTCGTAGTCTCCGGTGCACCAATTTTGATTGCTGTATCGACACCAACAGCGCTTGCCATTCGCACCGCAGAAGATGCCGGTTTAACGCTGATAGCGCTCGCGCGAAAAGATAGTTTTGAAATATATACGCGGCCGGATCGAGTGCGATTACCGCAGAATAAGAAAGAGGAAAATGCTGATGTCGCATGATTTAGATGCAGCTCAAATTCGCGCAAAAAACGATGCGAAACTCATTCGCATGGGCAATCAAATCGCTACGTTTTTCTCTTCGCAAACAAGCAAAACAGGCGGCGAGGATGTTGCGGAACATATCAATAAGTTCTGGGAACCGCGTATGCGACGTCAATTTTTTGCGCTCGCCGACCAATCAACCGATAAATTCCATGATTTGCTAAAAGCAGCCATTCCGCATATCAACAAGCCTGAAGAATTGGAAGAAAGCTAGTTTCTGCGGAGGGCGCGTTTTGGATTGGCGTAATAATCGACTGTGCGAATTGCTCGGTATTGAGCATCCTATCATTCAAGCACCAATGGCCGGCGCAACAAGCCAAGAAATGGTGGTTGCCGCCTGTAATGCCGGTGCATTGGGTTCACTCGGCAGCGCGGAATATACATCTGAAAAATTGGAAGCTGAATTTGCATACATTCGAGCACATACAGATGCGCCGTTTAACGCAAATTTCTTCACCCATGATGAGCCAGAAATTGATGCAGAGAAGGGCGCGGCTGCCCGCAAACGTTTAGCACCTTGGTATGATCGATATAACTTTGAGAAAGTACCTGAAGCAATCCCTTCAAGCCGCTCTTTTCATAAAGAAATATGTGATTCAATATGCGCGTTGAAACCCGCTGTAGTAAGCTTTCATTTTGGACTGCCAGACGCGGAACTTGTCGCGCAGATCAAAGATGAAGGCATTAAAATCTTCTGCAGCGCGACATCTGTACAAGAGGCCGTTTGGCTTGAGCAAAACGGCGTTGATGCCATCATTGCGCAAGGCTTTGAAGCTGGTGGGCATTCAGGCTGGTTTATGGACCGCAATGGCGCGGATTTAACCGGCATGTTCGCATTGGTGCCGCGTATAGTCGATGCAGTATCCGCGCCGGTGATTGCCGCAGGTGGTATCATGGATGGGAGAGGGGTGGCAGCCGCCCTCGTCCTGGGTGCGTCAGGCGTACAAATGGGAACGGCCTTTATATCCGCACCCGAAAGCTTGGTAAGTGATGTGCATAAGAAGGCTGCCAGCAATGCGTCTGGTGATGATACAGTGCATTCTACAGCATTTTCAGGCCGTAAGGCGCGAACAATCGTCAATAAATATGCGCTAGAATTTGCAGATGTGAAAAATTGGCCAGATTTCCCGATTGGTAATACGCTGAGCAAACCATTGCGCAAAGCTTCATCTGACGAAGGATCACCAGATGCCATGGCCTTGTGGGCTGGGCAAGCTGTGGGTTTAAACCAAGCCAAATCAACGGCTGAGATCATTGAAGACGTCGTCGCGCAGACCAAGGAAATCCTGGGTAATTTGGGCTAATTGGCCGGGTCTTACGGTTTTGGATCGCCAAGATTCATATAAAGATTATCCCGCAAAATTCGAACCGCTTTGTTGATTTCTGCAATCTTTTCTGGGCTTAAGTCGGATTTTACTAACAGTTCACTGGCAATACAGCCTGCATCAAATTGCAAGTCTTTGCCTTTTGAGGTGAGGGACGTGATCACTTCACGTTCATTTTCCGGATTGCGTTGACGTGTCACAAAACCAGATGCTTCAAGGCGTTTGAGCACAGGCGTAATTGTGCTGAGTTCTAGGCTGAGATCACGTGCGATTGAGCCAACAGTTTGTCCATCTTCCTTCCATAGAAGGTTCAAAACCAGATATTGCGGATAGGTGATACCCATCTTATCGAGCAGCGGTTTATAGGTTCTTTGGATGGCTAAACTCGCCGTATAAATCCCCAAACAAATGTGATCATCAAGGCTTGGCGGTGTCGGATAGATGTTGATCTTGGTCATAAAACTTACCCATATAAATTACTTATTGCGATAAATATTATCTTGACAGGTTGTTGTCAAACACATAATACTTATCGCGATAAGTATTATAGCATGTCTTCACAAGGATGATCGAAATGTCAGTCAATGTACTCTACACAGCCAAAGCCTTTGCCACTGGTGGACGCGATGGATTTGCGCAAACAGCAGATGGAAGTTTCAAGGTTAAGCTTGCAACACCAACAGAGCTTGGTGGCGACGGCAATGGCAATAATCCAGAGCAAATCTTTGCCGCTGGATATTCAGCCTGTTTCTTAGGCGCAATGAAGTTCTTTGCGTCACAAAACAAGCATCTCAGCGTGCCTGAGGATGCAAAAGTTTCTACATCGGTTGGCATCGGACCGCGTGACGCTGGCGGTTTTGGCATCACGGCTTCAATTGAAGTTACATTGCCGGGTGTAGATGCGGCAGCAGCGCAAGAGCTGGTCAATGGTGCGCATGAACAAATTTGTCCGTATTCTCATGCCACGCGCAACAATGTCGATGTGAACGTTTCCATCGTTTAAAGGCTATAAAAAAGAGCTGATCTGCGCGGTTAGTTGCAGATCAGCTCATCGTGCTTTTGGAGTTTTTATTTGAGATTAAGAGGCTAAGACGATCTGATCGCGGCCGTTATTTTTAGCCTCATAAAGCGCCAAGTCTGCGGTCTTATATATATCCGCTTTGCCGTTGAATGTTGCCAAGCCAACGCTTAAAGTCACAGTTAAATCAAGATCATGCTTGTTGCCAAATGAATGTTTGCGAATGGCGTTAATGCATCTATCTGACACTTTCTCGGCCGTTGATTGATCAGTTGCGTATAAAAGAATGACAAACTCTTCACCGCCAATTCTGAACAGCTGATCATTTTTTCGGATTTGGGCTTTAAGCACTTTTGCGACTTCCGTGATAATCGTATCACCAACATCATGACCGTGAACGTCATTGACGGATTTGAAATGATCGATATCCAACAATGCCAACGAAAATTCTCTGCCATCTCTGAGATATTGCTCTTCTAAGCGTTCACGCTCATATTCAAAGTGTCGTCTGTTAAAGCAGCCAGTCAAAGCGTCTTTGATGGTTTGGTTATATAGATTTCGCTGTAGTTTCTCGATGGCAATCTGTTTGCGGTAAACACCGAAGCTAAATAGCAGCGAGAGAAGGGCGCCTAGAACATATCCGTAACGTACAGAATTGGTAATATCGCGCTGATAAGCAAAGTAGAATGGTGGACTGATATCAACGCCAACAAAACCAACATACTCGCCCTTCGCGTTAAAAAATGGCGCAGATGCCGTAATGAAATTCCCCGTTTCATCGACAATGAAATCTTCGTCAACATGCGTGCCTTCAATGCGGACCCGATCAGCCCAGGCTTTGTAATCTTCCTCGCTCACTTCATAAACCGCGCCAACATCTTCAGCTTCTAAATCTTCATAAGATGTTTTGAGTTGGTCTGACCAAGCGGTGTCGAGCCCATAGACTAGATTTACGCCCGTATCTTTCATTGTGTAAAGATAATGTATTTCCGGTGAAACATTGTGCAGCTTCACCAATGGTGTGATCATCTCGACATAAAGCCTTGTACCAGTTTCGCCATCTGCCAAGAGCTTCTCGTGTAAATCTCCATCGACCAGAGCTGCTGCATGTTCAGCAACTGTCTTTAGATGATTGTCTAGAGATTCGCGATTGACCTCATGTGCACGCTGACCGAGATACGAGATACATATTGCGATCGAGCCAAAAATAATTGCAGCATAGACTGCTGAATGAGTAAGAGCCTTAAATTGCATAGAGTGTATTATGGGCATTACTTGCATCTTTTTTTAGATATACTTGGATATACTTATATATATTTGGAAGAATATAAAAAAATAGTTTCAACTATTTTGTCATAACCCGTAATCACATTATAGGTTTTAGTTCCATAATATATCTTATGCGACTTTTGTATTTGTTTATCCGGCAGTAGTGGACATCATCACCCTCAGCTAGCCAATCAAGCTTACAGCATGGTAATGATAGCACTCGGCCGTCCGTATTATCGGTTCGGTTTGAATGATGAGTTATTGCGGAGATCTTCATGAGCCAATCCATTGCCAATCCAAATGCAGATCGTTTGCGCGCATTATTGGCGCAAAAAGACATAATCAAAATGCCATGCTGTTTTGATGCGCTCTCTGCCAAGCTGATTGAACAAGCTGGATTTGATCTCACATTCTTATCAGGCTTTGGTGCATCTGCATCGCGCCTTGGTGCGCCAGATACTGGATTGATGTCTTACGGCGAAGTGCTCGATCAGGCACGCAACGCCATGCAGGCGATCTCAATTCCAATGATTGCAGATGGTGATACCGGATATGGCAATCCAATGAACGTGCATCGCACGGTTCAAGGGTTTGCTCAAGCAGGCTGTGCAGCTGTAATGATCGAAGATCAAGTCGCGCCCAAACGCTGTGGCCATACGCAAGGTAAAAGCGTTGTCAGCCGCTCAGAAGCCATTGAACGCATACATGCTGCTTTAGACGCGCGTCAGAGCCATGATATTTTGATTTTGGCACGCACAGACGCACGCCGAGAACATGGATTAGATGAAGCAATAGCGCGTATGGAAGCCTTCGCAGATCTCGGTGCCGATATATTCTTCGTTGAAGAGCCGTATAATATTGATGAGATGAGGGCGATTTGCAGCGCTGCTGACGGTGTTCACATGGCTAATATGCTCGAAGGTGGGCAGACCCCTATCCTGCCGCCTGATCAGCTTGCTGAAATTGGTTATTCCATTGCAGCCTATCCACTCACGCTGATGTCAGCGTCCATGAAAGCGATGAACTCAGTCTTAGAGAACCTTTCAAACGGTCGGCCGTCTGACGAATATCTTCTAGATTTCGCAGACTTACGCAAGCAAATCGGTTTTGACGCGTATCATAAAAAAGCAGATGATTTGGCAAAGGGTCAGAGCGATTAACTTTGCCAAGTCCATTTTTTCATCTAGCCATTGGACTTTGATTGTCCAAGAATTTCAGAGACTTGGTCGCGGTGAAGATAAAGCACTGCAGTACATATTAGTCCAAGACCAACTGCTGGTGCTGCTGATGGGCCAAGAATAAGCAGATGCGTGAAAACCGCACCGACCATTGTGCCACCAAGGATAGATGCGCCAATGACTTGTCTGTTTGGCCACCAGAGGAGTGCAGCACCCCCTACTTCGACCAAGCCCGTAAAATATCGTAACCACTGACCAAATCCAATGGCTTCAAAGGTTTCAACCATCATAGATACGCCGATAAGCTTGGATGCGCCTGCACCGACAAATACCAATGTGAGAAGCGCACGTGCGCCAAGTGAGAGATATTTCATATCGATCTCCAATCATGTGAATACTCATTTCGGAGATATTAGATCTTCATAAATTTGCGCACAACTTACTCAAAAGCGCACAGGCTGCGCATTTATGCGCCACTTTGGAAGGATTGTGTGATGTGCTAATCGTGATCAACGATTTGGTGAACTTCAATCACATTGCCGTCCGGATCATAGAAGAATACCTGATGCCAGCCTTTAACAGCATTGCTGCCCCAGTCAGAATAAGGCACGTCATGCGCTTCCAAATGAACTTTAAACGCCTCAATATCATCAGTTCGATACGCAATATGTCCGCGATCAAGCGGATTAACGACTTGCCCCGATCGAAAAGAATTTAAAACGTCCTTCGGCGTTAAATGCATTTGAATGTCGCCATCTGTGACGAAGGATACATCCCCGACCAAGCCTTTATCCTGATTAAGCGGCGGCAATTCTGCAGGATCTTCATCTCCCAAAGTCAAAACATTGCGATAAAACATGTCCATTTCAGGGACATTGGTTGAACATAAATTGATATGGTGGAGTTTAAGCTTCATAATTATAACCAACCTGTTGCCAATGCGCTTGCCCATTCTGGCCGGCCATTTTCCAGGGCCAGTTTAGACATTTTCATATGATCATACGCGATCTGCCTGAAAGTCACATCCCAACTAAGTGATGTTTTTTCAACAATGGCATAACAGGCATTTGGATTTCCTGTTTCCACCTTGTGATATATCGGTTGATCATCATCATAGCCCGGGCACCCTACACTTCCCGGATTGACCAGCAATTGGCCACTGGAGAGAGAGCAAGTTCGCGGAATATGGGTGTGGCCACACAGTATCAGCGGGCAATCAATGCCCCTAACCTGTTCCTCAATCTCTTGTTGCGTTCGCGAGACAATCTCAGCCTGATCCGTGACGCGCTCCATCCAATATGTCGTATCACTGGTCGGCGTTCCGTGGCACAGAAAGATTTCATCTCTGAAAATAAGCGTTTCAGGCAACGCACGTAGCCAATTAAAATGTGTCGGTGAAAGCTGACCATAAGAACAAGCGTCCGACGGCCCCATATCTTCGTGCTTTTGTTCAATTAGATAGCGGTCATGATTGCCGCGTATGGTTGGAAAATTATATTTTATCAATATGTTAGCGGTTTTCCCTGCGTCCAGCGGACCGCTAAAACAATCACCCAAATTAACGACATCCATAACCTGCTGCTTTTCAATATCTTTAAGCACCGCTTCAAGCGCAAGGTAATTGCCATGAATGTCGGCAATGACAGCCAGTTTCATCTGTTAAACTCCGGAAATTGTGCCATGCGACTGCATTGCAACTTTATGATTTCTTATTAAGATAGACTGGGTATTGGCGAAATTGCCAACATAAAATGGAGCGGGCCATATGTTCAAAACGATCATCATTGCGATTTTATCGAAATGCTTGCTGTTATTGCTGCCGACTTTTGCATTCGCAACTGGTGGCGTTCATTGCGAAACCAAAGATCAGCATGCATCCATCAGCATTGGCATGGGTCGTGTCCCCATTTATGCGCCGCTCAACGCCTGGGTTAGCCATGGTGACACAGTGTGGATGGACGTGCCACGCGAGGATGAAATTGAACTTGGCCTTAGCCAAGGCTTGATCAAAGACAATACGCTTACGGTTGATTTCGTCGATGTGCAAGCATCCGATATTATCATCTCGCTTTTTGTCGACTATTCAGGCGATGACGAAGGTGAGGATGGCTACAAAGGCACCCTCTCCTTTTTAACTGGTGAAAGCTATACGGTTTATTGCTTGTTTGAATAAGCGTCTAAAATGTCGACGCTATTTGCAAACACGCGACGCGATATATTTCGCGAAATCGAAATTTGGACGCTCTAAATGCGATAGTGGACCGGGTTTGGCGAGACCTGAACAAATGCCTTTATAAACGGCTTCTGTGCATCCCTTATCTTCCATATTCACATCATCCAGCAATGCTTTGGTTGTGGCCAACATTGCCTCGCCATCGGGATCATTGGCAAAATCGGGTGACATACCACCACCATAAAGGATTTGAACCTGACCCGGTCCCTTTGGATGGAGACTTAGATACCAGAAATAGCCAGGTGTGAGCGTGATCATCAAGCTTGGATAAATCGAAATCAGATAAGTCGTGATCCGGCGTTCGTCTTTAAGCCGAGTATTATTAGGATGGGCAATAGACAGTTTGAATTCTGGATCCTTGAGGATCGTGTGATAATTGAAGCTTGGCGGGCTGGTTGGGCAATCCATTTTATTCAGATCGACCGACCATCCGATTATGCCTGAATGACATACCGGTAAGTGATAACTTTCCATGAAGTTTTCAGCCAGCACCTTCCAATTCGTGTCCCAAAGATGAGTTTCTGAAAACGTCTGTTGGTAGCTAGCCATGTCATAATCTTCAATCATGGCGGCAGCTTCTGACAATTCGGACGCAACAGGCTTTGCATCGGGATTAAGTGAAACCATGATCCAGCCAAGCCATATTTCGCATTTGACCTGTGGTAGTTTCAATTTATCTTTGCAAAAGGCTTCATTGCGATCCATACCCGGCGCACCACGCATGGAACCATCGAGATTATAAGTCCAAGCGTGGTAAGGGCACACAATAGTTTTGGTGTTGCCAGACCCTTCAAGCAGTGTCGACATGCGATGCAAACAGACGTTCGATTGCGCACGAATTTGTCCGTTACCATCGCGCACAACCATAATAGGTTGCCCAGCCAGTTCGAAGGTGATGTAATCGCCTTTTTTCTGCAGGGTTTCTGCCCTACCCGCGCAAAACCAGTCTTTTTTAAAGATGTGCTCAATTTCGAGATCTAGAAACTCTTGGGAGGTGTAAACGCTTTTGGGCATTGCTTTTGCCTGATTAAACGGCATACTGACATTCTGGCGCAGCTCTTCAGCGGCTTCGATTCTTGTGTCGACAATTCCCATATTTTCACCTCCGAATCTCTGTTATATATCTGCATAATTTAAGCGGAATAGATCCCCGTCAATTTATGATCTTAATCGAGAAAATATCGTTTGTATAGAAACGAATTTTTCGAAGGGTTTTACCGTCTGGAATCTGATGATATATACCAAATAAGGATATATAATTTGTCTCAAAATCTCGTCTTAATTACTGGATGCTCTGGTGGTGGGAAATCAACTTTGATCGATGCACTCAGTGCGAGGGGCCATCTTACGGTCGCCGAACCTGGGCGCCGAATTGTTGCCGAGGAATTGAAAGGTGATGGCAAAGCCTTGCCTTGGGTAGATCTACACGCTTTTGCCAATAAGGCAGTCGACATGGCGCGTAAGGATCTAAATGAGTTCCGTGCGAGCAATGAGCTGGTTTTCTTTGACCGCGGGTTGATAGATGCTGCGCTGGCTTTAGATTTTGCAGGTGGCAATCCCTTAAATGTTACCCTTGATAATGAAAAATCCTATGCGCAGAATGTGTTCTTAGTACCGCCTTGGGCAGAAATTTATGTGAAAGACAATGCGCGGCAACATGATTTTAACACCGCATTAGATGAATATTATCGGATCAAAGATGCCTTGGAAGATCTTCAATATGATATCTGTTTATTGCCCAAAATCGGTGTTGATCAGCGTGTCGAATTTGTTTTACGAAACCTCGAGCGTAACAAATAGTCGAAAGTCATGTTAAGGTAATTCACAATGTTTCATCGGCAATTATTAATAAGAATATCTGATGATAAACATCAAATAATAGTATTATAAATTATTAAAATTATTTGTTACGATTACGATAAATTCGAATCCTATATTGGATGAGAATTCAAAAATAATTCGCAAATTATGTAGTCTGGAGAGAAATATGAATGATATGTCCACGGGTAAGTGCCCTGTCATGCACGGTGCTATGACCACAGCAGGTGTGAGTGGCACCCGAAATGCTGATTGGTGGCCCAATCAATTGAACCTTAAAATCCTCAACCAAAATACGGCACAGGTTGATCCTTTTGGTAAGAAAGTTGACTATATCGAAGAACTCAAGACGCTTGATTTTGACGCTTTGAAAAAAGATGTTGCTGCGCTAATGACTGACAGTCAAGAATGGTGGCCAGCAGATTATGGTCATTACGGCCCGTTTTTTGTGCGCATGTCATGGCACAGCGCCGGCACATATAGAACAGGTGACGGCCGTGGTGGCGCAGGCACAGGTACACAACGTTTTGCACCACTCAACAGCTGGCCAGATAATGTGAGCCTTGATAAAGCGCGTCGTTTGCTATGGCCGGTTAAACAAAAATACGGCAATAAAATTTCGTGGGCGGATTTGATGGTTCTTGCCGGTACAATCGGCATGGAAACCATGGGCTTTAAATCTTACGGCTTTGCCTATGGGCGTGAAGATTGGTGGGAGCCAGAGGAAGACATCTATTGGGGTAAAGAAACAGAATGGCTGACAAATGAACGTTATTCTGGTGTTCGTGATCTTGAAAACCCCCTCGCCGCTGTGCAGATGGGTCTCATCTATGTGAACCCTGAAGGTCCAGATGGGAACCCTGATCCGGTTGCTTCTGGCGTTGATATCCGCGAAACATTTGCCCGCATGGGTATGAATGACGAAGAAACTGTTGCGCTTGTTGCAGGTGGTCACACATTTGGTAAAGCGCATGGTGCGGGTGACGCTGGTCTAGTCGGTCCAGATCCAGAAGCTGCACCAATCGAGCAAATGGGCTTTGGTTGGAAAAATGGCCTTGGCTCAGGCAGCGGTGTGCACACAACGTCTTCTGGTATTGAAGGCGCGTGGAATGCGACACCAACGAAATGGGATATGGCCTATTTTGATGCGCTATTTGGTTATGAGTGGGAACTTACCAAATCACCAGCTGGTGCTCAGCAATGGACAGCGATTGGTGGTGAAGGCACGGTTCCTGATGCGCATGATCCAAACGTTAAACATGCCCCGATGATGACAACAGCTGATATGGCAATGCGCATGGATCCAATCTATGAGAAGATCTCACGTCATTACCATGCAAATCCAGATGTGTTCCTAGATGCCTTTGCACGCGCTTGGTTTAAGCTTCTGCACCGCGACATGGGGCCAAAAACCCGTTACCACGGTCCGGATGTGCCATCAGAAGACTTAATCTGGCAAGATCCAATTCCGGCTGTTGAGCATGAATTGATCAATGCGGATGACATTGAAGCGTTGAAAGCAAAAGTCCTCGCATCTGATCTATCTATAGCCGAACTTGTTTCGACTGCATGGGCGTCAGCTTCAACATTCCGTGGTTCAGATAATCGTGGTGGCGCCAATGGTGGACGTATTCGTCTCGCACCTCAAAAAGACTGGGACGTCAACCAGCCTGCACAGCTTGCAAAAGTCTTGGGCGTTTTGGAAGGCATTCAGTCTGAATTTAACCAATCTGGCAAAACTGTATCCATGGCTGACCTTATCGTCTTGGCAGGTTCTGCAGCGGTTGAAAAAGCAGCTAAAGATGCAGGTCACGATGTAAGCGTTCCGTTTACGCCAGGTCGTGGTGATGCCACACAAGAGCAAACAGATGTTGAAGGGTTTGCGGTTCTTGAGCCAGAAGCAGATGGTTTCCGTAACTATGCAAAAGCAAACTTCACTGTATCCGCTGAAGAAATGCTTGTAGATCGTGCACAATTGCTCACACTCACTGCACCTGAAATGACAGTGCTTGTTGGTGGTTTGCGTGTTCTTGGTGCCAATTTTGGTGATACAAAACACGGCGTGTTTACATCACGCGAAGGCCAGCTGACCAACGACTTCTTCACAACAATCGTTGATATGAGCGTTGAGTGGAATGGCGTTGAAGGTTCAACAGAACTCTTCGAAGCTCGTGATCGCAAAACAGGTGAAATCAAACGTACAGGTACACGTGTTGATCTGGTATTTGGTTCAAACTCAATCCTTCGCGCATTGTCAGAAGCTTATGCACAAGACGACGCAGAAGCTGCCTTTGTTGAAAACTTCATTGCGGCTTGGACAAAAGTGATGAACCTAGATCGCTTTGATGTCGCTTAGTTATAGCGCGTTTTAATAAATCAAAAGACGGCGTCTCAGATTGAGGCGCCGTTTTTATTGGTTATAACTGATCCAAATAGGCGCGCACGCAAGTTTGCACATGCCGAAATCGATCCCCGCCGAGATGTTTGCCGCCATACCAGCGGGTGACAACGACAATCTGATTTTTGATCTCATCGCGCTCAAGCATGCGTAGGATCACCATCCCTGCTCCGCTTTCACCATCATCATTTTTAAGTGCACCCTCATCACAAATCACACCCCAAGTGTTGTGGGTGGCTTTGGCGAATTTCTTATTGCGCTTGAGTTCTTTGATAAATGCCTTGGCTTCATTCGCTGATTGGCAGACCCCACCCGAAACCGCATATTTTGACCCGCGATCGGTCACAACATTATCGATAATCTTCATCAGGTTCCGTTACTCAACTTGCAAGGTTGTTCGGCAGGTTTAAAGGCGTGATGATCTGAATATCAGAATTGAGCTGGTTTTGATACGGCGGAATAAGCTTGTGATATGCCGCAATCTGCGTGAAGGCGTTTCGCAAATCCTGCGCAACATCATGATGAATAACAGCTGTAATCTTCTCAGCGCGTAAGAGATCGATATTTTCTTCATCCAGATCGTGCGCGATATAGATATTGGGCTTGAGCCCAAACTCATCCAAAGTCTTTATGATCGCTTCATTGCCGCCACCCATGCAATAAACAGCATCGAGATACGTAATGCCTTGAAGCGCGTTTTTAACTTCATCAGAGGTGCTGGACGACAATCCGTCACCACCTCGGGCGATAATCATATCAATGTCAGGTTTTGCCGATGTCAGAGTAGATTGAAAGCCTGATAAGCGCTCATCTTCACCAGAGAAATTGGAGCGCCGAATGGTCGTCAAGATTGTCGCATCGGGTTTGAAAAGCAGCTTGTCCATCAAATATGCGGCGACTTTACCCGCCTGATGATTGTCAATACCGACATAGGCAAGCCGCTGGCTATTGGGTTGGTCCGTCACAAAAGCAAGCACAGGGATATTTTGCTCGCCAAGTTCATCGATCAATTGGCGAACGCTATCTCGCGCCTCAGCCGCAATAATGACCCCTTGTGAGCCACGTTTCTTAATACCGCTCAGCAATTGCAAGATTTCCGTTTCTTCAAACTTCGGCTTCATATGATAGCGAGGACGAAAAACGGCAGGGCTTAGTCCCGTGATCACGCTGTTACATGCGCTTTCAACTTCGCGCGTGAACCTAGTTGGAGCTTCAATGATGAAATCGACAAATAATCTGCGACCTTTGGACGACAGCTGTGCTTCCTGATCTTCCAATTCTTTAAATGCCGCATCAACACGCCGGCGGGTTTGTGGGCTCACATGGGCGCGATTATTGATCACCCGATCAATGGTAGCTGTGCTTAAGCCAGCCTGCAGCGCCAGCTCTTTGATGGAAAATCGATGTGTCATTGATGTGTTTTTGATGTATTTTACATCTTTAGGCAAGCTTTGTTTCTGATAGTCTCAAATAAATCGGAGGAATCAAACATGGCAAATTATGCACTGTCCCAAACATCGGGCTACTTTTTATCGAATGATTGTAAGATTGCGGATCTGGAAGCGCTGACGAATTTATCGCTCGACGTCGGCGATCTTAATTTCGCAACGGACGTTCAAAAGAACATCCCAATTTACGACATGAACACGTTACGCGATCGTCTTCGTATGCCGTCTGCCCGCCGCGCTCTGATGGCGGAATGGGCTTATATCTTTTCAGATAGCGCTGGTGTGATTGTACTCAAAAACGCCTATGAAGACACAAGCGCAATTGATGAAGCATCTGAGATCTTCAAGCAAATCATTGCAGAAGAAAAAGAAAGCAGCGGTGAAGGTGCAGATCACTTTGCAGCAGCCGGAAATAATGATCGGATTTGGAATTCGCTTCAAAAGCTATGCGAAAAATCACCCACCGTATTTGCTAAATATTTTGCAAATCCAGCAATTGATGCCGCTTGTGAAGCGTGGCTCGGGCCAAACTATCAAATGACAGCGCAGGTTAATCTCGTACGCCCTGGCGGTAAAGCACAAACCTGCCACAGAGATTATCACTTAGGTTTCCAAACTGAAGAAATGTGCGCCCGTTATCCCGTACAGGTGCATTTGTTATCACCATTGATGACGTTGCAAGGCGGTATTGCCCATTGTGATATGCCAATTGAAAGCGGACCAACTAAGTTGCTGCCATTTTCGCAAAAATATGCCGCTGGTTACGCTGCATATCGACGTGCAGACTTCCAGCAGCACTTTGAAGACAATTATGTGCAGCTTGATTTAAACAAAGGCGATGCGCTCTTCTTTAATCCCGCGCTTTATCATGCAGCTGGTGAGAATACGAGCCAGGACATCGAGCGATTGGTCAATCTGATGCAAATCGGCAGCGCAATGGGACGTACATTGGAAAATGTTGATCGTATCGGCATGTGCAAATTGCTTTATCCTGCGCTTAAAGAAGTGATCGCCAGCGAGAACTTGTCGCCTTCTGAAATTAATGCTGCAATCTCCGTCTGCGCGGAAGGCTATCCCTTCCCCACCAATCTAGATACTGATCCGCCTGTGGGTGGTTTGGCGCCAGAAAGCCAAAAAGACATTTTCTTAAAAGCGCTAAGTGAAAAATGGTCGGATGTTAATTTCATTCGAGCATTGGACGCTCAGGCTGAAAAACAAACTGCCTAATAATAGACATTGCGCGCTGCAAGAAACGGGCTGCGCGCAATATCTTCTTATGACATGATCTTCGGTAAATAAGATCATTCAGAAAGGCGATTTTAAATGGCTGAGATAAGCGACAGATTTTGGCAAGCCATCTGTGAATCAGATGCAGGTTTTGACAGCATTTTTCTCTATGGTGTCAAAACAACCGGGGTCTATTGCAAGCCGAGTTGTAAGTCTCGAAACCCTTTACGGAAAAATGCGATAAGCTTTTCCAATACGAATGACGCAGAATCAGCTGGATTTCGCGCCTGTTTAAGGTGCAAACCAGCATAAATTGATAGAAAAATACTCAAAAATTTCTTCAAAAAGCCCTTATACAAAAAGGCTTGAATATTTTCCTTTTAGAATATTGACCATATAGTCAAAAAATGCGTAGTCTATAAAAATAGCAAGTGTTTGATTTGCCTATTTCGAAGTCATTGTGATGTTTAAGGGGATTATTTCATGACAGCACCCGGCGAAAACCTGAAGATTAATGGCGATCGCTTGTGGGATAGCCTCATGGATATGGCCAAGATCGGCCCCGGTATTGCCGGTGGTAACAATCGCCAAACATTGACCGATGAAGATGCTGAAGGCCGAGCACTTTTCCAATCCTGGTGCGAAGCAGCTGGCATGACCATGGGCGTTGATACTATGGGCAATATGTTTGCAACGCGCGAGGGCACCGATCCAGATGCCCTGCCCGTCTATGTGGGGTCTCACCTAGACACCCAACCTACTGGCGGTAAATATGACGGTGTACTCGGTGTTCTTGCCGGTCTTGAAGTCATTCGCACGATGAACGATTTGGATCTGAAAACCAAACATCCGATCGTTGTAACCAACTGGACCAATGAAGAAGGCACACGCTTTGCGCCTGCCATGCTGGCGTCTGGCGTTTTTGCCAATATGCATACCCAAGACTGGGCCTATGATCGCGAAGATGCAGAAGGCAAAAAGTTTGGCGATGAACTTAAGCGTATTGGCTGGGTCGGCGATGAAGAAGTTGGCGCACGTAAAATGCATGCTTTCTTTGAGCTACATATCGAGCAAGGTCCTATATTAGAAGCCGAAGATAAAGATATTGGCGTGGTCACCCATGGTCAGGGTCTATCTTGGACGCAAGTGACGATCACTGGTAAAGAAAGCCATACGGGTTCAACACCCATGCCAATGCGCAAAAATGCAGGTCTTGCTATGTCAAAAGTCCTGCAATTGGTCGATGAGATTGCTTGGAGCCATAAGCCAGATGCGGTTGGCGCGGCAGGCCATATTGACGTATTCCCAAATTCCAGAAATGTTATTCCGGGCAAAGTCGTTTTCACAGTTGATTTCCGCTCTCCGAATTTAGCTGTGATCGAAGACATGGAAAGCCGTCTCAAGGCAGGTGCCAAAGAAATCTGTGATGAGATGGGCATGCAGGTCGAATTTGAAAAAGTTGGCGGTTTTGACCCGGTTGAATTTGATGAAGCTTGTGTAACTGCAGTGCGCAATGCGGCAGAACGTTTAGGCTACAGCCATAGAAACCTCATTTCTGGCGCTGGCCATGATGCATGCTGGATTAATCGTGTTGCACCAACTGCCATGGTCATGTGTCCATGTGTGGATGGCTTATCACACAATGAAGCTGAAGAAATTTCAAAAGAATGGGCAACGGCTGGCGCAGATGTTCTCATGCATGCTGTTATTGAGACTGCGGAGATCGTAGGATAATGCAAATCTGACAGACAAAAAACGTCGGGCAAACATAATAAGGGAAAGTTCATGACAAAAGTTATCAAGGGTGGAACAGTCGTTACTGCCGATCTCACCTACAAAGCTGATGTGCTTGTTGAAAATGGTGTGATCACTGAAATTGGTCCTGATCTTTCAGGTGATGAAGTTTTAGATGCAACAGGATGTTATGTCATGCCAGGCGGCATTGACCCGCATGTGCATTTAGAAATGCCATTTATGGGCACCTATTCCTCTGATGATTTTGAAAGCGGCACACGCGCTGCGCTTTCAGGCGGCACAACCATGGTCGTCGATTTTTGCCTGCCCTCACCGGGGCAATCGCTGTTAGAAGCAATTCAAATGTGGGATAACAAATCCGCGCGTGCGAATTGCGATTATTCCTTCCATATGGCGATAACCTGGTGGGGTGAGCAGGTCTTTGATGAGATGGAAACCATCGTCAAAGACAAAGGTATCAATACATTCAAGCATTTCCTTGCCTATAAGGGCGCGCTCATGGTCAATGATGATGAGCTCTATGCATCTTTCTCCCGATGTGCAGAGCTCGGCGCGATCCCGATGGTACATGCTGAAAATGGCGATGTGGTTGCCGAACTTTCTGCCAAGCTTCTGGCGGAAGGCAATGTCGGACCAGAAGCGCATGCTTATTCCCGTCCACCACAAGTGGAAGGTGAAGCGACGAACCGCGCTATCATGATCGCTGATATGACCGGCGCGCCGCTTTACGTTGTGCACACATCTTGCGAAGAAGCCCATGAAGCCATTCGCCGGGCACGCCAGCAAGGCAAGCGCGTTTGGGGTGAACCATTAATCCAGCACCTCACATTGGATGAAAGCGAATATTTCAACAAAGATTGGGACCATGCCGCGCGTCGTGTGATGTCGCCACCGTTCCGCAATAAGCAACATCAGGATAGCTTGTGGGCTGGTCTGCAATCGGGCTCTCTCTCTGTTGTCGCAACTGATCACTGTGCTTTCACCACAGACCAAAAACGCTTCGGCGTTGGTGATTTTACCAAAATTCCAAATGGCACCGGCGGTCTGGAAGACAGAATGCCAATGCTTTGGACCCACGGCGTAACAACGGGTCGATTGACCATGAATGAGTTTGTGGCGGTTACATCTACTAATATCGCCAAGATCATGAATATCTATCCGAAAAAAGGTGCAATTTTGGTTGGCGCCGATGCAGATATTGTGGTTTGGGACCCAGAGAAAGAAAAAACCATTGCCGCAAGCGCGCAGCAATCTGCCATTGATTACAACGTGTTTGAAGGCAAAGATGTCAAAGGTCTGCCACGTTATACACTCTCTCGCGGTGCGGTGACGGTTGAAGACGGCGATATCAAGACCAAGGAAGGTCACGGTAAGTTCGTCAAGCGCGAGCCAAATGGCACGGTCAATAAGGCACTTTCAACCTGGAAAGAGCTCACCAATCCGACACCGGTAGAACGCACCGGAATCCCAGCAACAGGGGTTTAAAAAGTGATCTTTGACTTATGTTTGCCGGGCTGTGAAATAGGAATCTAAGTTGGAACAAAATTCTCAAGCTGTTATCGCAGCGAAGAACCTCAATCTCGTTTTTGAGACAAATGACGGTTCAGTTCATGCTTTGAAAGACGTTGATCTGACCATCAACAAGGGTGAGTTTGTCTCCTTCATTGGACCTTCCGGCTGCGGGAAAACCACGTTTTTACGGGTGATTGCTGATCTTGAGCAGCCAACGGGTGGCTCAATTTCCGTCAACGGCATGACGCCGCATGAAGCGCGTGAAGCACGTGCCTATGGCTATGTATTTCAAGCCTCCGGTCTCTATCCTTGGCGGACAATAGCCGGCAATATCAAGCTTCCGCTTGAGATTATGGGTTATAGCAAGGAAGAGCAGGATAAACGCGTCCAGCAAGTGCTGGAACTTGTGGAGCTTGATAGCTTTGGCAATAAATATCCATGGCAATTGTCTGGCGGTATGCAGCAGCGTGCTAGTATTGCGCGGGCGCTCTCTTTTGATGCGGATATTTTGCTCATGGATGAGCCATTTGGCGCCTTGGATGAAATTGTTCGCGATCACTTAAATGAGCAGCTTCTCGCGCTTTGGGCGCGTACAGAAAAGACTATCGGTTTTGTGACACACTCAATTCCTGAAGCGGTGTATCTATCCACCAAGATCGTTGTTATGAGCCCACGCCCGGGCCGTATCGCGGATGTCATCGAAAGCACGCTCCCAAAAGAACGTCCATTGGACATTAGAGATTCCAAGGAGTTCCTGGAAATCGCAGCCAGAGTGCGTGACGGATTACGCGCCGGACATCTGGACGATTAATCATGAAGAACCTGATCTCTGTCCTCACCGTTGTTTTTGCAATCATTATCATCTGGTATGGCGCCGCCTATATGATGAATAAGCAATGGACGCTTGATCAGGCAGAACGCGCGGGCACGACTGTTACAGCATCTGAAGTGTTTAAAGACACCATGGCCCAAGAGCGGCCACAACTCCCTGCCCCCCATCAAGTGCTCACTGAGATATGGAAGACCACTGTAGAGAAGAAGATCACATCGAAGCGGTCTTTGATCTATCATGGCGGAATAACGCTCTCATCAACCGCACTTGGCTTTTTAATGGGTTCACTGCTTGGGATCACGCTCGCGATCAGCATTGTTCATTCGCGCGCCATGGATTTATCGGTGATGCCTTGGATCATCGCGAGCCAGACAATTCCAATTTTGGCAATCGCGCCGATGATTATTGTGGTGTTAAACGCTGTCGGTATTTCTGGTCTGATACCCAAAGCCATGATCTCGATGTATCTCTCCTTCTTCCCAGTAGCCGTTGGCATGGTCAAAGGCTTGCGAGCACCTGATACCATGCAGCTTGATTTGATGAAAACCTATCGAGCAAGCCCCTGGCAGACATTGGTTAAGCTACGCCTGCCGTCATCCATGCCATATCTGTTTACATCTCTGAAAATCGCTATGGCCGCGTCTCTTGTGGGTGCCATCATTGGCGAATTGCCAACCGGTGCTGTCGCAGGACTTGGCGCGAGATTGCTTGCAGGTAGTTATTACGGCCAAACCATTCAAATCTGGTCAGCGCTTATCTCCGCTGCGGTTTTAGCTGCCGTGCTCGTTATGCTTATTGGTGCTATTCAAAACATCACGCTTAAACGTATGGGGATGTTGAGATGATCTGGGCGTTCGTAGCAATTTTGTTTTGGTTAGGTGCATGGGCGCTCAATGTTTATCTGTCACGCGGTAAACTCACCAAGCGCAATAAATTCATCATTCCCTTCTTATTTGGTGTGACAATCCTTGTTCTCTGGGAAGGATTGGTAGTTGGCTTAAATGTATCGCCCATCATCTTGCCACCGCCGTCAGCCGTTGCAGCGAAATTTGCGTCTAGTCTTCCAATATTATGGGAAGATTTTGTCCAGACCTTCGTGAAAGGCGCGTTGTCAGGATATATAATTGGCTGCGGCTCGGCGTTTATTCTGGCCATTTTGATCGACCGATCACCATTTTTACAGCGTGGATTACTACCGGTAGGAAACTTTGTCGCTGCGCTCCCAGTGATTGGTATCGCACCCATTTTGGTCATGTGGTTTGGATTTGACTGGCAATCAAAAGCTGCCGTTGTCGTCGTCATGGTCTTCTTCCCAATGTTGGTGAACACCGTGCAAGGCCTGACGGAATCGGATCACATGCAGCGCGATTTAATGAAGACATATTCGGCGAGTTATTGGCAGAGCTTGTTAAAGCTTAGGCTGCCAGCCGCCATGCCGTTTATTTTCAACGGCTTAAAAATATCGACAACACTTGCGCTCATTGGCGCGATTGTCGCAGAATTCTTTGGCTCACCCATTAAAGGCATGGGCTTTAGAATAACAACAGAAGTGGGTCGCTTGGCTCTAGACATGGTTTGGGCAGAGATCGTCGTTGCTGCCCTTGCTGGATCCGCTTTTTACGGCATAATGGCCTTAATAGAAAAGGTCGTAACATTTTGGCATCCATCCCAACGATAGAGAATAAGAAGATGGAACCGAAAACAATTAACAAGAAACTGGATGGAGTGAACAGATGAAAAATTTAATCAAAACAACGCTCGCAGCCGCACTCGCCCTTGGGGTGACAAGTGCATATGCGGCAGACAAAGTTGCTTTGCAGCTAAAATGGGTAACGCAAGCGCAGTTTGCTGGCTATTACGTGGCAGCCGATAAAGGCTTTTATGCGGATGAAGGCTTGGAAGTTGAAATCAAACCAGGCGGACCAGATATTGCGCCAGCTCAAGTGATTGCCGGTGGCGGTGCAGATGTGGTTCTCGATTGGATGCCATCAGCACTTGCATCACGCGAAAAAGGTTTGGGTCTGGTCAACATCGCTCAGCCGTTTAAATCATCAGGTATGATGCTGACTTGCCGTAAAGATTCAGGCATCACTTCACCTGCAGACTTTAAAGGTAAAACACTCGGTGTTTGGTTCTTCGGGAACGAATATCCGTTCCTGTCATGGATGAGCAAGCTGGGCATTCCAACAGATGGATCTGATGGCGGTGTGACAGTACTTAAGCAAGGCTTTAACGTTGACCCAATCCTCAACAAACAAGCTGATTGCGTGTCAACCATGACATATAACGAATACTGGCAGATCATTGATGCTGGTTTGTCAGCTGATGATTTGGTGGTCTTCAAATATGAAGATCAAGGCGTGGCAACATTGGAAGATGGCATCTATGTCTTGGAAGAAAACCTGAAAGATGCTGCATTTAAAGACAAAATGGTTCGTTTTGTTCGCGCGTCTATGAAAGGTTGGAAATATGCTGAAGAGAACCCAGATGAAGCCGCCGAAATCGTTCTTGATAACGATGCATCAGGTGCTCAAACTGAAAAGCATCAAAAGCGTATGATGGGCGAAATTGCCAAGCTGACTGCTGGTTCTAACGGTGCACTTGATGCGGCTGATTATCAGCGCACAGTTGATACACTGTTGGGCGGTGGTTCTGATCCTGTGATCAGCAAAGCTCCAGAAGGTGCTTGGACATCTGAGATCACAGATCTTGCTTTGAACTAAGCGCAGTAGAAATTAAAAATCCGAAAGCGCCTCATTACGGGGCGCTTTTTTTATTCAGCTGGTTGAAGCGGCTGTTTCGGCGTTGCAATGGACAAAATCGTGTCGAGGACTTTGATCAATGCGTTGCGGATCGGCTTTTCGAGTGTCAAATGTACGAGATAGGCAAGGCCCACAAAGAAGCCAATCAAGACCAATCCCATAAAGAGCGGGTTTAATCCCATGTCTGTAGCATGGCGCAAAACGGCATAGCCAAACTCTTGATGCAGCAGATAGAGCGGATAAGAAATTGCGCCGAGCGCCAAGGCAAAGGATTTCTTTACTGGCACATCTTTTAAGAATACGCCTAAAAAGACGATGCCAATGCAGATGATTGCCCACAAGATGCTAACTGCAAATCCAGGCGCTGCAAAGAATTCAGGGTAATCTGCGCGTGTACCTAGATCCTGAATACCAAAGCCCAACGATAAAACAGAATACGTCATCAGCATGAAATGGGTTAGTGTCCAGCCTTTGAGGCGTGCGTGCCAGATCACCATACCGGCCACAAATGCACCTGAAAAATAGGTAATGAAAAGCAGTTCAAACACCGCACTTTCGAAAACCAGAATATTTGCAAGTGAAATAACAAGCCAGATACTACAGACCGCAAGCAGGTGTTTATGGAACAAGCCAAATCCGATCAGGAAGAACACCCACGTGTAAAATACGAATTCCAAGACAAGCGTCCAATAAACGCCATCGACAAAAGGTTGGCCCAAAACTTGCGGCAATAGAATAAGGTTCGCAAGCCAGGTTTGGATAGACATCATGTCTGGTAAACCGAAAAACGTGAGCGCAATGGCGCTGATCGTCATGCATGCCCAGAAAGCCGGCATTAAACGGGAAATGCGATTGGCCATGAATTGTGGTGCATCCTTCCAGCCGCTTGTATTTGCACTTACATGCGCGATGACAAAGCCGGATAGAATGAAAAACAAGGGGACACCCAGATAGCCATATTTAAAGAATGAAGCTGCAAATGCGCTATCAGTTACGCCATAACCAGTGACGCCTGTTGCCGGTCCAATATAGCCGTAATGGGTGATAACCACCCAAAGGGCAGCTAAAAACCGCAACATGTCTAGATTGGCAAAATATACGCGTTTACTATTCATAAAGTATGAAATGTCTCAAAACAGGCCCGCATACAAGCAAATCCTCGGTTCCGAGTTAACGAAACCTTTCCAAAAAAGATAAAAGTTTATCAAATTCTTGCCGTAGTCGCAGATAATTACAGAAACCAGATAATCAAAACATTTGTTGAATTTTGATCTAATTATTGTCGCAGTTTTGCCCTTCACCCAACATAATATTTCGCGATCTTAATCTCGTTTCCGGCCCACATAGACAACGAATTATCGTTGATAGCCGGAACTTTAACGGTGTCAGAGCTTTGTCGGTCGAATGGCCTAGAGGATTTGCGCCAATATGTAAAAGGAGATTTATGATGAAAAAGATTTTAGCGATTACAACTGTATCCTTATTGGCAATCAGCACAGCAGCGCAAGCAGTTGAGTTTGCTGATTTGGATTCCAATCAGGACGGAGTTCTAACATTTGAAGAGATCAACGGTGTCATGGCAGACGTGACAGAAGAAGTCTTCAATAACATCGATCTCAACCAAAATGGTGCAGTGGATCAAGACGAGTTTGCAGCAGCAGAACTCTAAACCAAACACAACCGCACTAAATTATACAACAAACATCCCTAGTAGAGATTGGGCGGCCAACCCGCCGCTCAATTTCTGCAATCTAGAGTTCTTGGATGATTTGCAATCCATCATAAGCGGGCTGCATATGATCTGGTGTATAAGCCATCACAGCATCATAATCGAGCGGCGTATGCATATGGGTTGTATAGGCTCGTTTGGCACCAAGCTTCTTGGTCCATTCAATTGCTTGATCAAGCGAGAAATGACTGATATGCGGTTTCATCAAAGTTGCGTCAATTATGAGCGTATCAAGACCTTGCAGCTTTGCAATACTGTCATCAGGGAACGCATTGACATCGCAGCAATAGGCGAAATTTCCAATGCGAAGTCCGATTGAACGGATGTTTCCATGCACTTGATCAATAAGATCAATTTCAACGGTGCCCCCATCACCCGTAATGCAGAGTTTTTCGTTGAGATCTGTGATTAAATTCGTCTGCACAATTGGTGGGTAGCTGCTATTTGGTGGTGATGTGATGACATAGCCAAATGAAGATTTAAGGTGATCCAAGGTCGGTGCATTGAGATAAATATCAATCTTCTTCCGCCCATCCAGTGCAAATGTTCTTAAATCATCAATGCCGTGAATGTGATCCGCATGGGCATGTGTATACAAAACACCGTCAATCTTGGTCACATTGGCAGAGATCATCTGCTCGCGAAAATCCGGCCCCGTATCTATGACAACGTTGGTTTTCCCACCATCGGCGCTATATTGCTCAATCAAAAGGCTCGCGCGGCGACGACGGTTCTTTGGATTACTAGGGTCACAAGCGCCCCAATCACCGCTGGGACGCGGAACACCAGGTGATGATGAACATCCCAACACGGTAAAGACCTGTTTGGTGGGTTTGTTCTCCATCAAAACACCATCTTTTTAAACAGATTGCGGCAGTTCTGCGTTGTCTGGGCCCAGAGAGCATCCTCATCAAGGCCAACAGTTTCAGCCAGAACACGCGCTGTGTGGACGGTGTATGATGGCTCATTGCGCTTACCACGGAATGGCATGGGTGCCAGATATGGCGCATCTGTTTCAACCAGCAAACGATCATGTGGTACTGATTTTGCAATCGCGCGCAATTCATCTGACTTTTTGAAGGTGATGATACCTGAGAATGACACGTAGCCGCCTAGCTTGACACCAACTTTTGCTAATTCAGCACCCGAGGAGAAGCAATGCAGGATAAATGGAAACGCGCCTTTTGCGGCTTCATCCTGCAAGATTGCGATCATATGCTCATCCGCGCTGCGAGAATGCACCACGAGCGGCAAATCTGTTTCCCGCGCTGCCCAAATATGATTGCGCATGACTTTTTCTTGCACTTCGGGCGGCGCATTGTCGTAGTAGTAATCAAGACCCGCCTCGCCGATCGCAACGCATTTTGGGTGCTGCGATAGCTCGAGCAATTTCTCATAAGGAATATCAGGCTCTTCACCGGCATTCAGCGGATGCGTGCCAACGGAGCAAAAGACGTTTTCATATTTTTCAGCAACGGCTTTAACCTGATCAAACTTGTTGATGCGCGTGCAAATCGTCACCATTTTACCGACGCCGGCTTCTTCAGCACGCGCGATCAATGCGTCCCGATCTTCATCAAATTGTTCAAATTCAAGATGGCAATGGCTATCGATTAACAGGCGTTCTGCTGACATGGTTTAGGCGTTGCTTTCCTGTTCAACATAACGTGGGAACACGCCAGAAGGTTTTGGTAGGTCTGTACCTGCTACCAAGCGACCCGCCTCGCCCAATTGCGCAAAGGAACGTTTATCTTCGCTGACTGCCAATAAATCTAAAAGCTTGCCAGCAGAAGTTGGCATCACCGCTTGTGAAAGAATAGCAACCTGACGAATGATTTCCGCTGTTAGATAAAGCACTGTATTCATCCGCGCAGGATCTGTCTTTTTAAGCGCCCATGGCTCTTGAGAGGCGAAATAACGGTTTGTTTCTGACACGCATGCAAACACAGAACCAACATATTGGTGCACAGCCTGCGTTTCCATGGCTTTGCGAGAGACTTCAAGAAGACCATCGACTTGCGATAGGATCTCTTTATCTTCATCAGATAAGTCCCCACACACAGGAACTTTTGCGTCGCAGTTTTTGCCAATCATAGACAGCGAGCGCTGCGCTAAGTTTCCAAGATCGTTGGCAAGATCTGAGTTTACACGATTGACGATTGCCTCATGGCTATAACTGCCGTCATTGCCAAAAGGTACTTCGCGCATAAAGAAATAACGTGTCTGATCAAGCCCGTAATCTTCAACCAATGATGCGGGATCAACAACATTGCCGGTAGATTTGGACATCTTTTCACCTTTGTTAAACAAGAAGCCGTGGGCAAAGACGCGTTTTGGCAGATCGATACCAGCCGACATTAAGAATGCTGGCCAGTAGATGGCGTGAAAGCGGATGATGTCTTTACCAATGATATGAGCATTTGCTGGCCAGAAGTCCCATTTCGCGTCGTTTTTATCAGGAAAGCCAACACCAGTGATATAATTGGTCAGCGCATCAACCCATACATACATCACGTGCTTGTCATTGCCAGGAACAGGCACACCCCAGTCAAATGTCGTGCGTGAGATGGAGAGGTCTTTTAGACCGGATTTCACGAATGAAATCACTTCATTTCTACGCGAATTTGGGCCGATAAAATCAGGATGGTCCTCATAATATTTCAGCAAAATATCTTCGTATTTTGACAGGCGGAAGAAATAGCTTTCCTCTTCAACCCACTCAACAATTGTGCCTTGAGGCCCATAGCGCTCACCGTCTTCGCGAACTTCAGTTTCATCTTCCTGATAATAAGCTTCATCGCGGACAGAATACCATCCAGAATAGCTATCGAGATAGATATCGCCATTGGATTCCATACGGCGCCAAATCTCTTGGCTGGCTTTATAATGACGTTCTTCGCTTGTCTGAATGAAATCGTCGTTAGACGCACCCAAGATTTCCGCCATTTTTTCAAATTCTGCTGAATTCTTTGCGGCCAATTCAGCAGCTGTAATCCCAAGCTTCTCAGCTGTTTGCAGCATCTTCTGACCATGCACATCTGTGCCCGTTAAAAAATACACATCCTTGCCATCCAAACGCTGAAAACGCGCCATGACATCGGTCGCAATCAACTCATAGGCGTGACCAATATGTGGCGCACCATTTGGATAGGAAATTGCGGTCGTGATGTAGTAACGATTAGTGTCGGTCATGTTCATTCAATCTGAGATTCAATAGTTCTTGAAAAGTATAGAGGCTCTTTAAGTTAAAACTCTTGTTATGGCTATGCCTGAGCGCAACCTTTTTGTAAACTTATTGCGCAGCTTCAATCATTGAAAACAGCGTCAGCAAGGTCTGTTTGCGGTCAAGATTATATGTGTCGGATTCGATTTTATGTTTTGTCAGCTGATCGGACAATTCTGCAAGTTGCGACGCTTTTTGCATCTGGGCAGAATTTGCGGCTTGCTTTGCTAAATTCATCACATGACTAATCATGTGCTCGACAAAGAAATTGTAACTGACATCCTGATCACGAGCAGCAAGACTTTCGCAAAGTTTGTGAATGGTCTTACGTTCGGCAGTGCTGTTTGGCGCGATGATGTCATTAAAGGTTTGAATGAGTTCCGCACCACCATAGTTCAAAACTGTCAATGCACGCGAAACTGAACCATCGGACAGATGCAAAAGCTGTTTGATATTGTCTTCATCAAGGTCTCTGAGCGCATCCAGATGCGTCAGCGCATCACGTAATGGCTCATCTTGCAAAGGCTTAAGCCGAATGGACAAACACCTCGACCTAATCGTCGGTAACAATCGCCCAGGTGAATGTGACAGCACCAAAAACAAAGCCCTCTTGGGTGGTTCTTCCAGAATTTTCAAAATCGCATTCGCCGCTGATCTGTTTAGATCATCAGCAACATCAATAATGGCGATCCGCCAATTGTTCGAACCAGAAGTTTGCGAGAAAAAGCGACCGGTCTTTCGAATATCATCCACTGTGATCGCAGATTTGACTTTTCCAGTTTTTGGATCGGTTTCGCATTTAATATGCATCAAATTATGCGATGCACCGCCTGCAATTTGTTTGTAAACTGGGCTTTCCTCATCTGGATCAGCTAGCCTTTCAGGCGCTTGATCAAATTCTGGATGGTTCAATACATGATTGGCAAATTTAAACGCAAGCGTTGCTTTGCCAATGCCTTGCGGACCTTCGAGTAATATTGCGTGATGAACTTTGCCGGATTTATACGCTGTGGCAAGAAAATCTTCGCTCGAAGCATGTCCAAATAGCTTGGTGTTTTCTTTAGGTGGAATAGCGCCGTCGATCACATCGCTCATGCAGAATTGCTCTTTTTCTGCGCAGCTGATTTATTTTTGGTTTTCTTTTGCGATGGCAATAAGGGCAACACCATTTCAACAGCTTTGAACACATTGTCGGCAATGTCTTCTACATCACCGAGACCGTCTACAACTGTGCAGCGGATGGGCTCTTCTTTTGCCAATTCTAAAAAGGCGTTTCGACGCAATTCATGGGTCCCAAGCTCTTCTTTTTCAAAGCGATCCAGCTCTTGTCCAGCACTCCGGTTGGTCGCGCGTGCCATGCCTATTTCTGCAGGAACGTCAATGATGATGGTCAAATCGGGGACCATTCCATTAACAGCCACACGTTCCAGGTTCTTGAGCAATGTTGCCTCAATATTGCCTGTAACACCCTGATAAATGCGGGTTGAATCGGCAAATCGGTCACAAAGAACGATTTTTCCTGCTTCAACAGCAGGCCGGATAACTTCTTCCACGTGATCGCTTCGGGCGGAAGCAAATAAAAACGCTTCCATGCGAACACCAAATTCTTCTGCGGCGCCAGACAGCAATACATGTCGGGTCGCTTCTGCGCCTACAGACCCACCTGGTTCTCGTGTGACCACAACATCGTAGCCGAGCTTCTCGAGTGTTTCCGCAATTAATTTGATTTGAGTTGATTTGCCGGCACCTTCACCACCTTCAAAAGTAATAAAGCGCCCCTTATACATCTTCAATGATACCGCCTGGAACTTGAATTTAGACTATATTGATTTCAACAGACTCACGTTAAAAACCTTGTTCAAGTTATAGGAAACAAACGAAAAATAGAACCGCAAAAATATCATCTCGCTTTTGCACAAAATGATCGATCTAAAGCCAGAACAAAAGCATTTCTTTAAACGCGTCCCATGCTCTGCGATGAAGTGGTCCTGGTTCGACCGAAGATGTTGCATAAAGTGGTGCGGTGCGACTTAAAGTTTCGCCCACCCAGATGCGAATTTCCGCCACCTCGTCACCTCTTTGAACAGGTGCTGCCAAGGGCCAATTATAGGCAATCCTTGCTTTGAGACGCTCGTTGTTCCCAACGCCGAGTAAGATATCTACGTCGCCTTTTGTAACGAGATCTACTTTGCCCCCCTCACCGCCATAGACGGACGCCGAACCGATGATTTCACCGTCTTCAAAAATCAGTTTGGGTTGGAAATGACGTAAGCCCCATTCGAGAATTTTCTTGGTTTCAGAAATGCGTTGTTTTTGGTCTTTCATCCCGCTCATAGCCAAAAACAAGCGTTGACCATTTTGCTCAATAGAAGAAACGATGCCGTAACCCGAAGCTTCTGTGAAACCAGTTTTTAAGCCATCAACACCAATCCCCGCGTTTAACAGCGGCGCTCGATTAAGTTGGCGGATGCGGTTCCAAGTGAATTCAGTTTCCGCATAATATTTATAAAAGTCTGGATAAGTGTTGTACATATGTTGCGCAAGGTGCACGAGTTCTTTCATCGTTACCTTTGCATCAGGATGTGGCAGACCCGTTGGATTTGCGAAAACACTTTTTGGTAGCCCTATTTCGCGCGCGCGTTCTGTCATACGCGATGCAAACTTTTCTTCGCTACCTTCCATACCTTCGGCCAGGATAATGCAGGAATCATTGCCAGATTGAACAATTGCACCGCGAATGAGATCCTCAACGCGAATGTCGGAACCAAGGCTGGCAAACATTGTGGATGTGCGGGATGGCGCGCCGCCTGTGCGCCATGCATGCTCGGAGACGTTATATTGATCCTCCAGCGTGATCTCGCCCTTTTTGAGTGCGTCGAACACCACTTCCATGGTCATGATCTTTGCAAGAGAGGCTGGCGGAATAAGATCATTTTCGTTTTTGGCGAATAAAACCGTGCCCGTACGGGCATCAATGAGATAAGCCTGCTTCGCTTTTGTTGAGAAGTCGATTGCAAATGTCGCTGTGGATGCTGCCATCAGCGCACAAAAAACAAAAATTATCTGCTTTGACGTGTTTACAAAAGTGAACACTTACAAATCTCCCACATGAATGCATGACCACGAGCAATTCTCGGATTGCTGTTATACATAAAATGATAGACTTTTGAAGCGGATTAGTTGGTTTTACGTAACTTATACTTTTGCAAAAGTTTTGCTTTGATAAGCTTTTTCTTCAAGATTTCGTCTTCATCAACGGCAGTTAGCTCAATTGGCTTATCGAAATCAGGTGTTTTTGATGGTGTTTCGGCCAGTGCAGTAGCTGACGTTGGTTGTACAGTCCCGGTCACTTCTGCAGACGGGACATAAACTTTTGGACCAGCGATCGTTGTTAGCAAATCACGACGAGGTGCCTTCGCAACAGGTGTATTATTCACAGCAACTGCAGTTGGCTTGGGTGCCTTTGGTTTGGATCTAAAGATACTAGACGCAAATTGTGTACCCTTACCCAGTATGCCCTGTTCGCTGTCACGATAGGAGGAACTTAGATAAGCCATATCCTGGCCATGCAGCGGTGCTCTTCCGATATATTGAACACGAACTTTCGCAACACCTTTGGCTTTGGTGTCCAAGGTGTCAGCTGCGCGAGATGATAAATCAATAATGCGGCCATGCGCATAAGGTCCACGATCGTTCACACGCACAATGACTGATCTACCATTGGCCTGATTTGTCACGCGTGCATAACTTGGCAAGGGGAATGTCGGATGCGCAGCTGAAAGATGGTTTTGATCATAGATCTCGCCATTGGCTGTCAAGCGACCATGGAAGTTTGGACCATACCAAGATGCCATACCAACTTTGTCATAGTTGAAATCTTCTTTGGGGTAATACCATTTGCCTTTGATTTTATAGGGTTTGCCAACAACAGAACGACCGCCGCCCTTTTTGACGCGATTAGACGTCGTCAATCGTGGGCTTGCAGCTACTCCATAAGCTGCAGATGAGAATTTGGTTTTGTTATTGATATTGGCCTGACCAACATTGAGCGCACTCGAGATGCTGCTGCCCGACGAGTTACATGCGGACAAGCCAAAACCCAGCACAATAAAGGCTGCGGCTTTTATCACACTGCGCGAAGAAAGGATCGCCTTCGCTGGCACACATCTATCTCGTTTATTATTAATCAAAGCCCACTCACACATCCCCAAGGAATATTCATCATATCCTTTTGTGACCAATCATGGCTAATATAAGGCAAAAATGCGACATTGCCTATAAGACAATCCGAATCTCAGCCGATTCCACCTGATTATCGATGCTATGGTTTCCTAAACCTTAACAAATGGGCGTTTACACCAATTTTTACGTCATCTCAACCTTGGGACATTTCTCTAACTGCCCGGTGCTGCTGAAAAAATTAAAAAAAATTGCAGAAAATGTCATAAACTGAAAATCACCGCTTGCAATCATCTTCAGATTGTTTCAATAAGGCGGCGCTGGAGAGGTGGCTGAGTGGTCGAAAGCACTGGTCTTGAAAACCAGCGAGCGTGTAAGCGTTCCGTGGGTTCGAATCCCACCCTCTCCGCCATTTTTAGCCTCATTGATTTTGTTTGTTTTTTTAAGTTTTGGTTTTGGTATGTACCCACTCGTGTACCCAGAGCTGAATTATGTATTTGACACGCCGACCGAATGGCTTTCGATTTCAACGTCGTATCCCAAAAAACCTTGAACCTATTCTTGGTAAATCACCCATTCGAATTCATATAGGTAATCTACCTTCGCGTGATGCAAATCGCATTGCGCGTTTACTTGCTGGTCACTCTGATCTGTTATTTCAGGAGCTAGAAGTAAAAGGATACCGAGCATTGTCAGATAAATCAGACACAACAGATGAAATTGATCCCAGAGACGAAACAATCGCAAGACTACGTACTCAACTGAATGAGGCAATCAATTTGCTTCTGGATTATTCTGTTACATCCCAAAAAACTATCGAAATGCGGGAACGTTTAAGTGAATCCAAACTTAAAAAGTTGGAAGCGCAGATGGTGATAGAGGCACTTGAAAGGGAAGCAACTCATAGTAAGAACTTAAAACGTTTGGGTGTCGTGCTGGAAAGATTTAAATCACAAGCGTTAAATAATGCCAAAGAACTGTATTCTCTTCGCCGGGACTCTAGATACACCGACTTTTCTTCACAACTGGAATCGTTGACGAGTATGGTTTCTGAGATAAAGGATTCGGTTGATCAAAATCTCGAAACGGAGATTAAACGACCTCTTACAACCGATGCACTTGAAGACTGGCACCATAATATTCGTCTCAAAGAGGGTATTAACGCTAAAAAAACGACGACTGATTACAATCGCATTAAAGACTTCATTACCTTTGCAGGCGATCAACCGGTGAATAAATATAAGTTTGATCAGTTTCAAAAATACGCCATCATGCTTGCGGCGGTACCCTCTAACTATAATAAAAAACCAGACTTACGCGACATGTCACTTGAAGAAGTGTCAACCTATAATCAGAACCTGTCAGACAACGAGCGTTTGGAGACGCTTTCCGCTAAAACCATCGAAACAAATTACCTCTCACCATTGCGAGTGTTCTTTAAGGATGTGGGAAACCAGTATGAATTTACCTCACCCGTCGTTGATAATAAGTTCAGGTTACCAACCTTTACTGAAGGTACGGTCGATCGAAAACCGTTCACGGTTGATGAGCTGAATAGGTGGTTTGCTATCTCAGCTACAGCCAAACAACCTGACATGAAGTGGATGCCACTACTGGGAGCATTTACGGGTGCTCGTGTGGGAGAGCTGGTTACCTTACAAAAAAAAGACGTTTACAAAGTTGAAAGTGGTGGCTGGGTTATTGATCTAACGACGGACATCATTGATGCAGATGGCGTAGCAAAAGTTCGGAAAGTCAAAAACACCAGCTGTCGTCGGATCATTGCTTTGCCTGAGTTTATCGTTAAAACTGGCTTTATCGATTATGTGAAAACAATTCCAAAAGGTGGAAACTTATTCCCGGGCTGTTTTTACCGTGGCAAAACACGCGTAAAAGACCCGGCTGGTGCTGTATCTAAACGGCTTAATACACAGCTAAAGAAAGCCGGATTACATAGTAACATTGAAACTACGTTCCACTCTACGCGTCATACAGCCAAAGATATGATGCGCGTCGCGAGGATCGATGAGCGAACTCACGACAAGCAAACTGGGCATTCCAGTAAGACAGTGTCCAGGAACTATGGTGCTAAGAACTTGCTGAATGAAGAGATCGAAGTATTGCGTGCCCTACCGGTTCCTGACGGTTTGGATTTATCGCCATATTTGGCAGGTAAACAGGCCTAGCAGCATCAGATATGGAAATGAGGCAATCTAAAAAGTCCCATAGTACAGAGGGTCAACTATGTGGCTTGTGATGAATAAGGTACCTGCAGCTGGCATCCTCATTTTGCACCCCATTTACCAAACTCCACTCGGCAATAAAATCCGCTAGAGTTTTGCGATTCTTATGCAAACGCCGTTTTATGAAGTAATGGGGGGAAAGCGGGACAAAATGATAAACACTGTTTGCAGAAGAATCGGTGATATGAAAGCAAAATGGATCAATCTGGAGAGCAAGAAACATCGATTGGATAACAGTGAAACAAACTATGTCAGGAGAGCGTTTTCAGTCGAGGTCAGTTTTATTCAGATGTATGGAAATCTTTCTGAAGGTGCCGTTTGATCCTAAACGGCGGCAAGCTGCTGGCATATTTTTTGACAATGGCATCAAATACATCTTCAGATTGGCGCTCATCAAATCCTTGCTTCACAAGCCCACTCACAATCATGTTGCACAGGTTATCTAATTCCTGCTGTCGGTTTGCAGTCTTCTTATTCTGCTGAAGACCGTTGATCATTTGCCAAAGCAGCATGCGTGCTAGGTCATCTCTGCCTGGTCGCCTCAGCTCTTTGGCGCATTGCCGTATATTTTGCTGCCGCAACCTCTGTTCCTCATTGCGCTGATGTATGGATTTTTTAGCCATAGTTCTGTTCTCCTCTGGCTGGTTCTCACCCGTTATACCCCATTTTTGGACCCGCCAGGAAACGCCGATGGCAATGAATCGCGGAATTCTAATTGAGAATCGGATTGTTCTAATTAAGAATCGCAACAAGATAAATTGAGTTGATTTGTTTCAAGTTTTTCTGATTTGCCCGCACATTTAAACCTATTTATTCAATGTTCGAGCAATCTGTAAAAGCTTGTCGGCAAGGCAGATTGAAGAGCAAAAAAAACGTATTGGAAGCTGGCATTGAGTGTCAGGCAACATTCTTCTGGGTGATCTTATGGCTCACCCAGAAGACTATCGCTCATGAGCTGGAGGTGCCCCAGCGCCTCATTGTTTCGGATATCCCCCGACCTGAACCCGTGCTGATTTCGCTAGTATCGTGACCCAATGAATCGCAACAAGCTTGTTTTGAAACGAAAAGTTCTAGTTATGAATCGGTTCGATATTTTCATGAATCGTTCTGTTCTGTTCCTGAATCGCCGGACTCTAACTTAGAAACGCTTTGTTCTAACCAAGAATCGTATTGGTATGATCTTGAATCGTAAAAATAGGTTTTTGAATCGAATAAATCTGGTTCGGAATCGTATTGATCTATTCGTGAATCGAGTGCCTATTAAATTGAATCGCTAGTCATGAACTGAGAATCGTCAATTCATTATCCACGGCAGTTAGAACTATGGAATTCCGGTATTTATTTTCTTCCCGATTAGCTCATTTACCTCATCACCATCTATGGCTTTCAATATCGCCAGACGTTTTGTCAGTTTTAGAAGGATATCTTTGTTCTGATTTAGAAGATCATTTGCGATGGCTTCCCCAGTTTCAAGCCTTTTGTGAACTCGTTCAGCAAGTTGGTGATCGTTCGTTAGCATTGCGGATTGATCCTGAATACGGCGATAAAGCAATGGATGTTTTTTCCCAAAACCAAGAATGGTTTCAGCATCAAGCGCGAGTTGAGTAGCTTGTGCGAGATCAGAATTGTCTGTTCCGCCCGACCCCATGCCTGCATTCCCTAAAATCAAAACCTCAGCAGCTCGACCAGCTAAAGTAAATGCCAGCATGTTGTTAATCCATTCTTCGTTTTGGTCGGTATGTTGTTTGAAGTTGCTTTCAACAAAGCCACCGGAAGCAGTTCCGACGGAAACGGTTTGGATAGTTCCCAGATCAAATCCAATCATTGCAAGCGCGTGCCCAGATTCATGAACAGCAATTCGCCACAATTGCTCGTCTGACATAGAGCTTTGGCCAATTGATAAAGCGTCTTTAATATCATGATAAGTCAGTCGCCTTCTCTGTCGCCGTGCTTTCTGACGAGCCTCACGGATGAGGCGTTCAATATCTGCCCCTGTCCGCCCTAGTACTGACATTGCAAGCGGCTTTAAGGCCAGTCGTTTAAGTTCCTCCTGATCAAAGGTAGCCTGTTTGGACTTGTCACGGTTTTGCACCGCTTCTTTGACTACGTATTATGTACCAAAGGAGAAAGAACATGGTCACACGATTTACGGATGAATTTAAAGCGGAAGCTGTTCGGATTGCACTTACCAGTGGTTTAACACGTCGGCAGGTTGCTAATGATCTTGGCGTTGGATTTTCAACGTTGAGCAAATGGGTTCAGCAAGATCGCAATAGGCCGGATAAACCTGCTGTCCAATCTGATCTGGAACAGGAGTTGGCTGAGCTTCGCCGTGAGAACCGTTTGTTGCGGGAGGAGAGGGATATCCTAAAAAAGGCCACCCAATTCTTTGCGGAAAGAAGCAAATGAGGTTCTCTTTTATCCAACGGCAAAGCGGGGCTGTATCCATTGACAGGATGTGTGAAGTCATGAATGTGAGCCCTCGTGGTTATCGTGCTTGGCGATCTCGACCTATGAGTTACCATCAGCGCAAAGACATGGTCGTACTGGCTCATATCAAAGAACAATTTAAACTATCGCTAGG
>JAEPMD010000060.1 GCA_017644105.1 Rhizobiaceae bacterium
ACCCAAAGCACTGACAAACAGATCAAAAACGGAACACCCGCAGCAAATATCGCGACAGCGATTTAGTCCAATGGCACGAGGTTGAAGTTTTCTCGCTAGCCTTTGAATTCCGCGTTTGAATGCTGATAGGACATCAGTTGCGGATCATTTTACGGCAAAGTATGGCCCAATACGGACAGTCATCCTATGTAATCAATCAATGATGACGCTCTGTAACAATACGTATCCAATTTTTAGCATAAGCTCTTAGATATTGAGAAGCTTCAAACTGTTCCAGACACACATCTGTAGATTGTTCAAAATTATCCATAGTCAACAGTGCCGCGCCAACGCTTGTTCCTGTGCCTCGCGAGGGTTGAACGTGAGATGAGATGGCAGTTGCTAGCATATCGCAATAGAGCGTATTTTGGGAAAAAGGCCCCTCAACGATATTCTTGCCTTTTGCGCCAATCAAAGACAAACAAGACGCTGTCATTAGAGCCAGATAAAATGAAACTGCAGCAAAATATTGGCCATCAGTTAGGGATGAAGGTTCAACCGTCCAGCGGTGGTGTTGCCCCTGAAAGGGTCCCGAATTTTGCATAATAGAAGGCAGTAACATTACCTCGTTTTGTAAGATGAAATCCACATCACTAGGATCAAACTTGTCACAGCGGTTCGCCATTAATGTTTCAAACTCGCGGCCACCCATAAACCGGGCCGAAGGCACCGGTTCCCCAAGGCCGTTTACATTGATCAAAGTATCACGTTTGGGATCAAGCTCAATTTGTGCGCCACCGATTGCCATTGCGATAACCCAGGTGCCGGTAGACACTACAGAGAACGGCGCATTCTCCGTCATTAGGTGCGGCAATAGCGAAGCATTTGAATCATGAATTCCACAATAGACAGGCATGTCTGACTTTAAACCAGTTTGCAAAGAAACCTGCGGCAAAATCATTCCCAATTGTTCATTTGCTTTGGCAACTGGCGCCATCTTATCAAGCCAGCCAAGTTTGTGAACCATTGATGAATACGTTGCATTGTAAGGATCCCACAAATCTGTATGGCAACCAAGTGATGTAAGCTCGTTTTTTAAAATCCCAGTTAGCTTAAAGCTCCAATACTGGGCATAAGTAACTATCTGTCTGGTTTGTGTTTTGATTTCCGAAAAATTATCAAAAATCCAAAATATTTGTGCACCCAAATTTAGGCCTACGGGGAGTTTGGGTGATCCTGTTTCTCTAAACTCGGGACGCACTTTATCATAAGAAGCGCTCGTACTTTCCAAACCTTCAAATTCATAATCCATAACAGGTGCGACAAGCTCTCCGTCGCCATCAATGAGTGCACAACATGCCCCATGCGTTGTCACCGAGATGGCTTTGATATCAAATTCTGCCGCATATTTTGAAAGAGAGGAAATAATAAACTGATAAATATTATCGATATCAAAATGAGGATAAGGTGGCGAAGGCAGCACTTGATTTTGTTGTGTGACAACAGCTATTTCTGTCAGCAGTTTTTCATCAACAAACGCAACTTTAGCATTGGTCTTTCCAATATCAATAACTGCAATAACAGAGTTTTGCGACATCCCGCTTAATCCATGTGAAATACAAGTTTTAAATCTTCTGCGATCGGTTCATTCAGCTGATTGGTTGCCATGATGTCTGCCATATGGGCCCACCATTTTTTCATGATTTCTGTATTTGGCAAGTCCGCCATTTTGTGGTTCTTATTCCGCCATAAAACGCCGAAAAGTACATGCGTCTCTTCATCTAAAAATATAGAATAGTCTGAGATACCTGACGCTTTTAAAAGCGTAACAAGTTCGGGAAAAATCTCGTCATGACGCTTTTTGTATTCCTCAGCCATTCCCTCATTAAGATACATCTTAAAGCCGATTTTTTCATCTCTCTCGATCATGCTTTTAACCTGCTTTTGATTTTGCCGGCGATAATGGGAAGTGCAATAACAATGATCAAAAGTGCTCCGATGAATATGGACATGACAATTCCTGGAACATTGAGCAAGCCTAACCCAAAACTAATAAGCCCCATAATAAAGGCGGCGATAAAAACACCCTGAATTGTGCCAGATCCGCCCAGGATCGAAATGCCGCCCAAAACCACCATTGTGATGACTTCAAGCTCCCATCCTTGCGCAATAGATGGACGTGTAGACCCAAGTCTTGACGTTAATAAAATCGCTGCGATACCAGACATTAAACCAACCAAACAAAACAGAATGAATTTAATGCGCTTGACCCTCACGCCGGAAAATTGCGCAGCTGTTGCGTTATTACCAATGACAAAAATTTGGCGACCAAAATTAGTCTTGTGCAAGAGCACGAAATAAACGAGCGCAACGAACAGGAAAAGCACAAATTCAAATGAAATCACCCACCACACATATCCCTGTCCGAAGAACGCAAATTCAGCTGGATATCCATTAAAAGCTTGATCTCCGAGTATAATAAATGAGATCCCCCGGAAGAATGACATCGTGCCAATAGTTACAACAATTGAAGGCAGGCCCAAACCAACTACTAGTGTCCCATTGAAAGCTCCGCAAAGAACCCCGACGAACAGACCAACAAATACCAGTTCGCTTGTTCCAAATCCAAGCTGCAAGCACAGTCCCATAATTGTGGATGAGAGTGCAATAATGGCAGCAACAGAGAGATCAATCTCACCGGAGATAATTAACAACGCCATAGCAAAAGCTATGATTGCCTTTTCAGTGAAATTAAAAGTCGCATCGGACAGGGACCAGGCCGATAAAAAGTAAGGCGACATGAAGGAGTTTAAAATAAACAACGCTATCGCGACAACAAGCAACAAGCTTGGCCATGAAAAGACAGCCAGTTTTAACGGGCTCTCAAGCCGATCAGCAATATGACGAGTTTGAGGTTTCAGATCACTCATGATTGCGCCTCACGATCTTTCAAAATTATTCGTTTGCCCTGTTTTTGACTACTTGCATTAATGATAACGGCAAGAATGATCGCGCCACCTGAGATGGCCATTTGCCAAAACGGTGATACACCAATTACCGGTAATGCGTTGCTTATAAATCCAAGAAACAAAGCTCCCAATACCGTGCCAACAACGGTTCCAACACCGCCCGCAATTGAAATACCTCCGATAACGCAGGCCGCAACAACAATAAGCTCATAGCCTTTGGCAACTTCAACGGATCCAATTACATAACGTGATACCCATAAGTATCCACAAAATCCGGACAATGCGCCGGAGATGCAAAACGTCATGAACTGCGTTTTGCCAATATTGATACCGGTATATAATGCAGCACTTGGATTAATACCGATTGCGTAGATAGACCTGCCGGCCGACGTGCGGGTCATGAAAATGAAAAATGCCAAAACGATAATAATTGCGTACCATGACAATGCGGGAATGCCCAAAAACTCAACGCGGGTGTATTGAATAAAACTTTCTGTGAAAGCATCAGCATTTACCCATTTACCACCAGCAAGAACGAAAATAATTCCGCGATAAATGGTAAGAGTTCCGAGCGTTACAACAATTGAAGGAATGCCAAGCCACCAAACCAGACTTCCGTTGAAAATACCCATCAACAATCCGCAACTTGTAGCGATTAACATTAAAACCGGAACGGGGATTTGTGGGTATGCTGCATTAATCAGCGCGACAATCATCCCCGACAATGCAAGGTTTGAAGCCATGGAAAGATCAATGGATCTTGTTAAGATAACAGACATTTGCCCAAGCGCTAATATGATAAGCATCGAACTGTCATTAAATATCTCGATCATCTTTTGACCAGATATAAACCCAGGTGATCGCAAAGTTGTGCCGACCACCATCAAAGCGATGATCAATGTTAGCCAAAACTCATGATTTCGATGAATTGATCTCATGCGACTTGCTCCTCAATACCAGCAGCAGAGCGGATCAGGGTTTCTGCGGATAAATCTTCATTGTTTTGGAAAATATCGACCATTAATCCATCGCGCATAACTATGATGCGATCGCTCATTCCCATGACTTCCGGTATTTCAGATGAGACCATGATAACGCTTAATCCTTCAGCAACGAGCTCAGCCATAAAAGAATGAACAGCAGCTTTGGAACCAATATCAATACCTTTCGTCGGTTCATCCAGAATAATAATATTGGGTTCTACAGCTAACCATTTTGCAATTACGACCTTTTGTTGATTGCCACCTGATAATGTTCCTGCATTTTGGCTTAATGATGCGGCGCGAAGATCAAGACGTTCAGCATATTTTCTTGCCAATGCAAACTCATTCGCCATTTTCAAGAATCCGTTTTTTGACGTTGTATGTAAAGACGGAAGCGAGATGTTTTCGACAATGGGTAGATCAAGAACTACGCCCTGCTTACCCCGTTCTTCTGGTAGATAAACAATACCCGCATTGACCGCGTCTGCAGGTCCTTTAAGGGTGATTTCTTGACCTGAAATTGTCAATGTTCCTGATGAGGGTTTAGTAATTCCAAATAGAGCCTGCATAAGCTCACTACGTCCGGCACCTACTAACCCGTAAAATCCGAGTATCTCACCCTTGTTGAGTTCAAAGTTGATATCGGCGAATTCGGTTGGATGATTGTAATTTTCAACATGAAGCACAGGAGCGCCAATGGATGCATTACGTTTGGGGAAGATCTGATCCACAGATCGACCAACCATCATTTGCACAATTTCATCTTGCGAGGTGTCAGAGAGCATTCCGCGACCAACCATCTGGCCATCTCGAAAAACAGTATACCGCTCAGCGATTTTATATATCTCATCAAACTTATGAGAGATAAAAAGGATCGCCTTTCCGTCATTTTTTAGTTTCTCGACAAGCTGAAATAAATCTTCAATTTCCTTATGTGAAAGCGCAGCAGTTGGCTCATCCATTATGACAATATCTGCTTCAACGGAGAGCGCACGTGCAACGGCAACTAAGTGCTTATTTGCGATTGAAATTTCTTTTAATTTGGTTTGAGCATTGATATGCGAAGCGCCAATATCTTTAAGTATGTTTGTGGCGTTCGAATAGAGCTTTTTCCAATTGATGGTTTTAAACTTTGTTTTGGGTGTGTGGCCAAGGTATATGTTTTCCGCAACACTCATCTCATCAAATAAAACTGTTTCTTGGTGGATGGCTGTAATGCCATGTGAAAAAGCATCATGTGCAGATCCTAAAACCACTACTTTTCCATTGACTGAAATTTCACCCTCATCAGGTTGATAAATACCCGTCATGGTCTTGACCAAAGTAGATTTGCCAGCGCCATTTTCGCCAATTAGCGAGGTAACTTGCCCACGGTATAGTTCAAGCTCTACATTCTGTAGCGCCTTTACTCCAGGAAAAGACTTGCTAATTCCAGATAATTTTATCACTGAGTTTTGCATGATAGGCTCGATGAATTCGTCAAAAACAGGATTGAAAATTTAATAAATAGAGGCGGCCAAAAGCCGCCTCTATGAATTTGAAATCTCTTAGTAAATTTTTGAGAACTCTTCGATGTTTGACGCATCAAACTGGAATGGCGCAGCCATTGCAGCCGAACCTGCATCATCGAGTGTAATTTCTCCAACTGAACCTAATGAGAATGTAGCACCAGCTTCGGCCTTTGCGCCTTTGATCAATTGATGAGAAATCTGTACGGCTGAATAACCAAGATCGATTGGGTTCCAAAGCGCTACAGCTTGTGATGAGCCATTATCAATGAACTTTTTAAACTCAGATGGGAGCGCTAAACCTGTGACATTCACTTTGCCGATCAAGTCCATATCAGTTACTACTTGAGCCGCAGCGACAACACCAACTGTTGTCGGGGCGATGATAGCTTTCAAGTCTGGATGATTAGCAATCAAACCTTTTGCTTCATTGGTGCTTTTAACTGAATCATCATCACCATAAACAACAGAAACCAAGTTAATGTTGGGGAATTTAGTTGGAAGGATTTCCTTCGCTGCATCAATCCAAGCATTTTGGTTTGTTGCGGTTGATGAAGCTGAAAGAATTGCAACATCACCACCTTCTGGCAGATAATCGGCTGCAAGTTTGATGATTGTTTCACCAATCAATCCAGTATCAGATGGATTAAGATGAACCATGCGACCGTCTTGCGCGACGCCTGAATCCCAAGAGATAACTTTAATACCTCGATCCATTGCTTTCTTAAGCGCAGGAACCAATGCATCTGGATCATTAGATGAAATTGCAATTGCATCAACGTTCTGAGCAATCAATGAGTTTACAATCTCAATTTGCCCTTCTGCAGTTGCCGCTGTTGGCCCGGTATAGATAACTTCAACATCTCCAAGTTCGGCAGCTGCTTTTTCAGCACCTTTGGCAGCAGCATCAAAGAATCCATTGCCAAGTGATTTAACAACAAGCGCAATTCGCTCAGTTGCTAAAGATGGGCTGGCAGCCAGGGTGACTGCAATTGCTGTCGTAACAGCCAGTTTTTTAAAGATATTCATTTAAGTTTCCTCCGGTTAATGTCTATAGCGGGCTACTAACCCGCAACTTGCTGCATTTGCGCAGTTTCCTTCGCGATAATTAGATCAACACCTGCATCCTCCAGCATTGTGCGATCTTCATCTCGAATACTATCGTCTGTAATAATTTTGGTTATTCGCTCCAAAGCACACAGAATGAGGCTCGAGCGGACTTTAAATTTTGATGAATCAGCCAAGACGATTAGCTCTTCTGACTGATTGATAAGTTTCTCTTCCGCTTGAATAATAAGCGGATCAGCTTCCATTAGGCCTTGGGCACAAATTCCTTGCGCACCCATGAACATACGTTTCGCGTAAAAATTCCGTGTCACATCATTTTCAAATGGGCTTAGAATAATGTTCTGTTCGCGGTAAATAATCCCGCCAGAAAGCATGATCGTATTTTTTGAATGGTTTAACAGATGTTCTGCAATCGGAAACGAGTTGGTGAAGATCTGCATGCGTTTGGCCGCTAGTGGATGAACCATCTGGGATGTTGTCGTGCCACCATTGATAATAATGGCATCACCATCGTCACACAATTGCACAGCTGCATTGGCGATAGCGCGCTTTTTGCTAACGTTTATTCCTTCGTTGACCGAATAAGTCCGTCCAGCAAGCCCCACAAATTGCGGTGGATTGATCGATTCAGCGCCACCACGCACACGTCTTAATTTCTTTTGCATGTGCAGTGTCGCGATGTCCCGACGAATTGTGGCCTCTGAAGATTCAGTTAAGGCGACCAATTCAGAAACAGTAGCAACTGGCTTCTCTTCTACAAAAGACAGAATAATTCTATGGCGCTCATTTTCGTGCATGCTTGTTCTCCCAGCATTAAGGTTTCATCAAAATTAGATAATGTCAATCATAAACAATCAAAAAAAATCAAAATGTGTATTATTATGATCATTTATGATTGTTTTTGATTGACAAATCAAAGCTATCAGCTATTGATAAATGAAAATAAGCGAGCTGAATATCTGTTTGCATCGAGGAGGATAAGATGTCACGACCAGCGGCGAATGCCGAAAATCAAGCAAAATTAGAAAATTTATGGGATTCGAAAATTGCTGCTGGTAAATCTGAGCCAGAATTACTGCTTTATCGCTCAAATCTTCTTGGGTCTGACAAAAGAATTACCAATTATGGTGGTGGAAACACGTCTGCAAAAGTTCTAGAAAAAGATCCATTAACGGGTGAGCCGGTTCAAGTTTTGTGGGTGAAAGGCTCTGGCGGTGATGTAGGCTCCATCAAAATGGATGGCTTTGCGACGCTTTATATGGATAAACTCAATGCACTTAAGGATATTTATCGTGGTGTTGAGTTTGAAGATGAAATGGTTGGTCATCTATCTCACTGCAACTTCAATTTAAATACTCGAGCACCTTCAATCGATACGCCTTTGCACGCCTATGTTCCTAAAAAACACGTCGATCACATGCATCCGGACGCAATTATAGCGATCGCAGCATCTGAAAATTCAAAAGAGCTCACGCAAGAGATCTTTGGCAAAGATATTGGCTGGTTACCATGGAAACGCCCAGGATTCGAGTTAGGTTTATGGCTTGAGAAGTTCTGTAATGAAAACCCAGATGCTAGGGGTGTTGTTTTGGAAAGCCACGGGCTCTTTACTTGGGATGATGACGCCAAAACTTGCTATGAATTGACGGTCGATATTATCCAAAAGGCGACAGACTGGTTTGCGCAAAAGCTAGATGGAAAAGCTACATTTGGTGGAGAGAAACATCAAAACTTAGATTCAAATAGACGCAGCGAAATTGCGCAGCAACTGATGCCAGCAATTAGAGGTATGATCTCTCTTCAAAATCATATGGTCGGTCATTTTGATGATAGCGATACAGTGCTCGAATTCGTCAACTCTAATGATTTGACAGATCTTGCAAAACTTGGAACATCATGTCCTGATCATTTTTTACGTACGAAGATTAGGCCACTTATTATCGAGTTAGATCCAAGCAAGCCAAATTTAGAAGCAACGCTTGATGGCTTATCAGCTTCAATTGCTAATTATCGCGAAGACTATAGAGCCTATTATGAGCGTTGTCGCCATGATGATTCCCCAGACATTCGCGATCCAAATGCGGTCGTGTACCTAGTACCCGGGGTTGGCATGATCACATTTGCCAAGAACAAATCAACTGCACGTATATCCGCAGAATTTTACATCAACGCTATCAATGTTATGCGCGGTTCAAATGGTGTGAGCACTTATTGCGGATTACCCGAACAGGAAGCATTTGATATCGAATATTGGCTTTTAGAAGAGGCCAAACTTCAACGAATGCCAAAACCGAAATCCATGGAAGGGCGTATCGCGCTTGTAACGGGCGGCGCTGGCGGCATAGGGTCGGCAACTGCAGCAAAATATTTAGAAGAAGGCGCGTGCGTCGTGCTCGCTGACATTGATGCAGACAATCTGAAAGATATGCATGAAAATCTCTCTGACCGTTTTTCAAAAGACGTAGTTCGGTCGGTGATCATGGATGTCACAGATGAGGCTTCGGTCATAAATGCATTTGCAAGTTGTGCATTAGAATTCGGTGGTGTCGACATTTTAGTTTCAAATGCTGGCATTGCGAGTTCTGCACCAGTTGAAGAGACCTCTCTTGATCTTTGGAACAAAAACATGTCGATCCTCTCAACGGGATATTTCCTAACGGGACGAGAAGCATTTAAAATTCTGAAAAAACAAAACCTTGGTGGAGCCGTAGTTTTCATCGCTTCTAAAAATGGATTAGCAGCCTCTCCAAATGCGTCAGCATATTGCACGGCAAAGGCTTCCGAAATCCATCTGGCGCGCTGTCTTGCTTTAGAAGGTGCTGATCAGGGTATTCGGGTTAATGTTGTTAATCCAGATGCTGTTCTCAAAGGCTCTAAAATTTGGTCAGGTGATTGGCTAAAAGAGCGCGCCGCAACCTATGGCAAAGACAAAGCTGGACTTGAAGAGCACTACCGCCAAAGGTCGATGCTTAAACGCTCCGTTCTTCCTGAAGATATCGCTGAAGCCGCATATTTCTTAGCGTCTGATTTGTCTGCAAAGTCGACAGGTAATATCATCAATGTTGATGCAGGTAATGTTCAAGCATTTACGCGATAGTGGGGAGCAGAGAAATGATCAGCAAAGATATTATTGCGCAGTCCAATGAACATAAGATCAAACACCTCAACGCTGATTATAGCAGCTTAGGTGAACAACTCGCTCGACGTAACATCAACATTGAAAACATCACATCAAAAGTAGCGCAATATGGCGTTGCTATTCCAAGCTGGGGTGTTGGCACAGGTGGAACCAGATTTGCCCGCTTTCCGGGCGTAGGTGAACCACGGCATATTTTCGACAAACTGGATGATTGCAGTGTAATTCAACAATTGGCGAAAGCAACACCTGCCGTATCACTTCACATTCCTTGGGATGATGTTCCAGCCGCGGACCTCATCAGCAAATCTGAAGAAGTTGGTCTTAAATTTGATGCGATGAATTCCAATACGTTTCAGGACCAGGATGGGCAAAATCATTCTTATAAATTTGGCTCACTCTCGCACACCGATAAAGCATGTCGCCAGCAGGCTATAGAGCATAACCTCGCGTGTATTGAACTTGGCAGAGCTATTGGCTCCAAGGCGTTAACTGTTTGGGTGGGAGATGGCTCAAATTTTCCCGGACAGGTGAATTTTACCAAGCAGTTTGAGCGATATTTGGATAGTGCAAAGTCAATTTATAATGCCCTACCAGATGATTGGCGGCTTTTAACTGAACACAAAATGTATGAACCCGCATTTTACTCAACCGTAGTGCAAGACTGGGGTACGAACTATCTCATCTCAAAAGAATTGGGTGAGAAAGCTTTCTGCCTTGTTGATCTTGGTCATCATGCGCCGAATGTAAACATCGAAATGATTGTCGCGCGGCTCATTCAGTTTGGAAAACTTGGTGGCTTCCATTTTAACGATAGCAAGTATGGTGATGATGATCTGGACACAGGTTCCATCGATCCATACCGTTTGTTTTTAGTGTTCAACGAATTGGTTGATGCAGAAAACAAACCTGATTTCAACCCAATGCATATGCTTGACCAAAGCCACAATGTCACTGATCCAATCGAAAGCCTAATGGCAAGCGCAATGGAGGTTCAGCGGGCTTACGCACAAGCTTTATTGGTTGATCGTAAAGCGCTTGAGGAGGCACAAGCCAATAACGATGCTTTGATGGCTTCAAGTATTCTTAAGAGCGCATTCAGAACCGATGTTGAACCCATCTTGGCAACGGCGCGGGTAAATAACGCTGGCGCCATTGATCCTATTGCAGCCTACCGAGCATCAGGATATCGCAACAAAATTGCGAACGAGCGACCGGCTGATTCTGGTGTTAGCGGCGGCATCGTGTAAGCTATTCGAGCTACTTCTGCTTGTGTGCAGGTTTTCGGACACCGATTGAATGATTTTGGATAGATTTCTTTTCTGATTGGCGGTGTTTGAAAAGC
>JAEPMD010000061.1:0-4566 GCA_017644105.1 Rhizobiaceae bacterium
TTGGAAAAGCCCGCTGGCATTCGAAAGAATGGTAGCTTGAAGAGTAATTGAAGCGGAACAAAAACGTGACAGGTCCATTAATGTTTATTCTAATGGAATGCTTGCGCGTTTGAACTTTGCTATTTCTACTTGCCTTAAACCCGACATCTTGTTGATTGATGAAGGCATTGGAGCTGGCGACGCGGACTTTCAGGCTGCTGCTCAGAGACGAATTGATGAGATTATGGGTTCTGCAAAAATCGTTGTCTTGGCCACGCATTCAGATGATTTGATTAATAAATACTGCAACAAGGTAATTACTTTTGAAAAGGGTGCGATTAAAGGTATGGAGAACATTGTCAGCGCTTGATACCGCGTAACGCGTCCGTTAATACGTACCGAATTAGATGGTCACACTATCCTGAAATTCGGATTGAACTCAATAATAGTGCAGCAGAAGCGAGTATTAAAGTTCTATTCTGCATTTTAGGCTTATGAAACAAGGCATAAATGATGACTCAACTAAACAGGTGTTTACTATGACGTCCTATACTAAACGTGAAACATGCCGACTAAACGGTAGTAAGAATATTGTTTCTGTTCTTTCATTGGGGCGTCAAGCGCTAACAGGTGTTTTTCCGAAGAACAAAGATGAACAGATCACCGAGGGGCCATTAGATTTATTCTGGTGCCCTGATAGTGGCCTGCTTCAACTACACCATTCTTACGATCCTGATGAGATGTATGGCGACAATTACGGTTACCGCTTTGGCCTTAATCAGTCCATGGTCGACCACCTTACGAACAAAGTGCGGTTCCTTGAGCGTTTGGCTGATCCACAAGCAGGCGATGTTGTCCTTGATATTGGTTCCAATGATGCAACAACGCTGAAGGCATATAATTCACCTGGCATTCGCAGAATTGGTATTGATCCGACAGGCAAAAAATTCAGTGAATACTATCCTGATGAAATTGAGCTGGTTCCAGATTTTTTCAGTGCTGATGCATATAACTCGAAAATGGATAAACCTGCGAAATTGGTCTCGTCTATTTCAATGTTCTATGATCTGGAAGATCCAGTAAGCTTCGCAAAACAAATTGAATCAGTCCTCGATGATGATGGTATTTGGCATTTTGAACAAAGTTATATGCCGTCAATGCTGCGAACAAATTCGTATGATACGATCTGCCACGAACATATTGAATATTATTCTCTTGGCGCAGTTAAAAATATCTTGGATGCATCTGGTATGAAAGTTGTTGATGTTGAAATGAACAACATCAATGGGGGAAGCTTTGCGGTGACAGCCGCCAAAAAGGATAGCAAAAACATCCGCACAAATACGCCTGTCATTGATTGGTTGTTAGAGCAAGAAGACCGTATGGGACTTAACACACCAAAACCGTTCCGCGATTTTGAAGAGCGCGTGTTCAGACACCGTGAAGATCTTGTTCGTCTTGTTCGTAGTTTGGTTGCAGATGGCAAGAAAGTCTTTGGTTATGGTGCCTCTACAAAAGGCAATGTAACCCTGCAATTTTGCGGATTTACGGCCTCCGATATTCCATGCATCGCAGAAGTGAATGAAGAAAAGTTTGGTCGCGTTACACCTGGGTCGCATATTCCGATCGTGTCAGAAGCTGAAGCGAGGGCTATGAAGCCAGATTACTTCTTGGTTCTCCCATGGCACTTTAAAGAGGGTATATTGCGCCGCGAACGTGAATTTATGACCAATGGTGGCAAGTTTATTTTCCCATTCCCGGAAATTGAAATTATCTAAAGGTAAAACTAAATGAAAACGGCGTTAATTACCGGCATTACCGGGCAAGATGGTGCTTACCTCTCTGAGCTTTTGCTCAACAAAGGATACAGGGTTTATGGTACCTATCGACGTGCGGCATCGACAAATTTCTGGCGTATCGATGAATTGGGTATTCAAAACAATCCAAATTTCCATCTTGTCGAGTATGACTTAACAGACTTGAGTGCAACACTCCGCCTGCTGGAGAAAACAACACCAGACGAAATCTATAATCTTGCAGCCCAGAGTTTTGTAGGCGTGTCATTTGATCAACCGATTACAACTGCTGAAATCACCGGAATTGGTGTTTTAAACCTTCTGGAAGCCATTCGCTTTGTAAATCCACGGATACGGTTTTACCAAGCCTCTACATCTGAAATGTTTGGAAAAGTGCAAGAAATACCACAGCGTGAAACAACGCCTTTCTATCCTCGTAGTCCGTACGGTGTTGCCAAGCTTTATGCGCATTGGATAACGATCAATTATCGTGAATCCTATGACATCTTCGGAACTAGTGGCATTTTGTTTAATCATGAATCACCTTTGCGGGGCCAGGAATTTGTGACCCGAAAAATTACGAATTCAGCAGCTAGAATTAAAATGGGCCTTCAGGATGTACTGGAACTAGGCAACCTTGATGCGAAGCGAGACTGGGGTTTTGCGAAGGATTATGTTGAAGGCATGTATCTCATGCTTCAGGTCGATGAACCAGACATATTTGTGCTGGCTACAAATAGAACGGAAACAGTTCGTGATTTCGTGAACTTATCCTTTGCTGCAGTTGGCATAGATATCGCTTGGCAAGGAGAAGCCGAAAACGAGGTAGGTGTTGATTCAGGGTCTGGTAAAGTCATCATTCAGATCAATCCAAAGTTTTATCGCCCGACTGAAGTGGATCTACTTATCGGTGATCCCGGGAAAGCAAAAGAAAAACTGGGATGGGAGCCAACGACTTCGCTTGAGGCGTTGTGTAAGATGATGGTCGAAGCTGATTTACGTCGTAATGAAGCTGGTTATTTTTTCTAAAATTGAACCGATCGGATCATAAATGCGTGTATTGGTGACAGGAAGTTCTGGGTTTACAGGTAAGCATTTAATGGCTCACCTGAGTGAATTTGGACACGACGTATATCCTTTGTCTAGCAATTTGACGAATTTTGATACACTTAAGAAAGAGGTTCAGGAAGTTCAGCCCGAAGCTGTGATACATCTTGCAGGAATTGCTGCAGTCGGCCACGAAAATATCGACGACTTTTATAATATCAATTTGTTAGGAACACGAAACTTGTTAGCATCGCTTGCATATCGTGAGCATTATATTTCCAGCGTAATTCTATCAAGTAGTGCGCATGTATATGGCAATAAAGGGGGCGGGTCTTTAAGCGAGACAAGCAAAATTGTTCCTGGTAATGATTATGCAGTGAGCAAATATGCTATGGAATTAATGGCTGGTCTTTGGAAAGATGACTTGCCAATCACAATAACTCGTCCTTTCAATTATACTGGAAAAGGCCAATCTAATCATTTTATTATTCCAAAAATTGTAGAGCATTTTCGAAATAAGGAAGACAGCATCTCGCTGGGCAACATAATGCTCTATAGAGAATTTGGAGATGTAAGAGACATCATTGAAATCTATCGTCGATTGATCGAAAAACCAGCGGTTAGCCAAACTCTTAATCTTTGCACGAATGAACCAACTCGATTGCATGATGTTATCGATATTTGCAAAGAGCTCACTGGACATAATATTGAAGTTAAGATCAATCAAAGATTTGTCCGTGAAAACGAACCCGAAAAATTGATCGGAGACGATAGCAAGCTTCGAGAATTATTCCCAGATCTGAAAAGAAATAGTCTCGTAGATACTTTGAGTTGGATGCTATCTTAAATTAGAGCATGAAATTATAAGAAACTTTAAAGTTTTTAGACTATATCTCTGATTGTACTAGTCGCACTTGAAAATTGAGAATCGCATGGAAACGAATGCATCCCATAAATCCGTCCTTCCGATCATCTTATGTGGTGGTGCTGGTAGCCGGCTATGGCCTTTGTCCAGAAAATCGGCACCCAAACAGTTCCATGATTTAGCTAGCAACAAGACAATGTTTTGTAATACGCTTGAACGGGTTAGCAATTCTTCTGCAAGCGATATCTATTCCCCTGCCCGCATCATTGGTGCAGCCGAGTTTAAAGGTGTGATCGCCGAGCAATACAAAGCGAGCTCTGCGTCTGTTGAAAAAGTTATTCTTGAACCTTGCATGCGAGACACATGCGCCGCTGTTGCTGCGGCAATTTCGGATATTGCTGCTGATAGACCTGACCAGATTGTTCTAGTTCTCCCTTCTGATCATCATGTTGCTGATGTGGAGGGTTTTACTTCCATAATTAAACGCGCAGCGAAAGCTGTTAGTGACGATGGTGGAATCATGACCATTGGTATTAAGCCAAGTCATCCTGAAACCCAATTTGGATATATTGAGCGCTCTAAGGGCGATGGTCCCATATATAATGTTGAGCGCTTCAGAGAAAAACCTGACCTAGCGGCCGCCAAGGCCTACTTAGATTTGGGGACATTCTTCTGGAACGCCGGTATTTTCATGTTTAAAGTTGGAGACATGGCTGCGGAATTTGGGCGACAGCAAACAAAGATTTGGCAATCTGCGACATTAGCGATGAAGAACGGATCGCAAGAGGATAAGTTCCACTACCTGGATAAGGTGCATTTCACATCCTGTGAAAAAATTTCCATCGACTATGGAATTATGGAACATGCCGAGAAAATCAG
>JAEPMD010000061.1:4576-10394 GCA_017644105.1 Rhizobiaceae bacterium
TTGGAGTGATCTGGGATCCTGGAGCCAGCTTCACGATGCTACCCATAAAGATGTAAAAGGCAATGTGATAATCGGAGATGTGATCACCACAGGTGTGAGAAACAGTTATATTCGTGCCGAGGATCGACCCGTAGCAATTGCTGGATTAGATGACATTGTCGTGGTGTCACAATCTGATGCGTTATTGGTTGTAGCGCGTGATAAAAGCTACTTGGTCAAGGATCTTCATAATATGGTCTCTAAGACCCCCTGGCCCCCCAAAGTACTGAATACGTCTGGTTCACAAATTCCATATCAAGACAGGGTCAAAGAATGGATTTTTGATTTGGCCCTACCCTATTGGGCAAAAAACAGCATAGATTATAAGCATGGCGGTGTTCATGAAGCGCTCGATTACGCTGGTAATCCTGTCGATCTTGGCAAAAAGCGACTACGTGTTCTTGCTCGCCAGATCTACTGTTACGCCGAAGCACAGATGATGGGCTGGGATGGAAATCACCAAGAAGTACTGGATCATTGTGTAAAAACGCTGATCGAGACAGGTTGGCACAAAGATGGTGGCTTTATTCATCTTTACAATCTCGATGGTTCAGTTCAAGACGACACGCGCGATGCTTATGATCAATGTTTTGTGCTTCTTGGTTTTGCAGCTTTGTGGAAAGCTCAGAAAAACCCTCTTGCCAAGGAATGGGGCGAAAAAACATTACAATTTATGGATAAGCAGTTTGCTGATGAAAAAAATGGTGGTTACTTCGAGACCCCTGGGGGATCGGATATTCGCAGAGCCAATCCACATATGCATTTTTTCGAAGCCATGCTTGCCTGGTATGATGCAACCGGTGAAGAAGAATATCTTCAGCGCGCCAAAAAAATCATTGAGCTGTTTAAATCTAAATTCTTTGATCACGAAAATTGGCGTTTGCATGAAATGTTTGATGCCAATTGGGTGCCATTAGATAATGATATCAACAAAGTAGAGCCTGGGCACCATTATGAATGGGTTTGGTTGTTACTAAAATATGTCACGTTAAGTGGAGACGAATCTGTCAAGGAATATGCGCGTAAACTCTATGCGACTGCTCTGGCATTTGGCCATTATCCGAAAACTGACAGTGTGGCGCTCACTATGCACTATGACGGTAGCGAATTATCGTCGATTGGACGCATGTGGTGTCAGACCGAAGGTTTAAAAGCAGCATTGGCACTTAAAGAACACGGCATGACAGTCGATGGCAATTTAGCTTCACGCATGTTGGATCAAATATACAATCGTTATCTTGATACACCTCAACCAGGTGGCTGGTATGACGCAACTGACAGTGACGGTCGCGTTGTATCAAATGATATGCCGACCAGCACATTTTATCATGTTTTGTGTGCTTTTGCGGAATATTTAAGGGTTGAGAACCTTAACTAGGCAACACAAACCGATATGAAAGGTCAAAAGTGTTATGGCGGCAAAATTCGGAACCAGTGGCTTACGTGGATTAGTTGAAGAAATTACGGATGGTACGTGCGACAAATATGTGCGTGGTTATCTCCGACACCTAAAAAATCAAAATATCGCAAAGGAAGGGTCCAAAGTCTTTATTGGATACGATTTAAGAGCGTCAAGTCCCCTAATATGCGAGCAAACAATAGCGGCCGCAATCAAAGAGAATTTCATCCCAATCAATTGCGCAGATTTACCAACCCCCGCTTTGGCATTATACGCCATGCATAACCATTCCGCCTCCATCATGATTACCGGATCTCATATTCCGGCTGATCGAAATGGTATTAAATTCTATCGACCGGATGGTGAGATTGATAAAAGTGATGAACAAGAAATTCAAAAATATGCCGGGGAAATTAGCGAGGAGAATATCGCTAGCGATGTTGATTTTGACCAAGTTCCAAATGAACGAGCTGAGGCCGTAGAGCAGTTTTCTGAGCGCTATAAGTCCCTGTTTTCAAGTTCGTTTTTCCATGGCAAGAGGATTGGCATTTACGAACATAGTTCTGTTGCACGTGATATTCTCAAGGATGTGTTTGAAGCCTTTGGCGCGAATGTCTTTTCTCTCGATCGTTCCGAAACATTTATCCCGGTTGATACTGAAGCGGTGAGTGATGATACTGTAAAAAATCTAAAGGCTTGGACAGAAGAATATCAGCTTGATGCGATATTATCGACAGATGGCGATGGCGACCGTCCCTTGCTCTCTGACGAAAACGGCAATTACATTAAAGGGGATATCCTGGGTCTCATAGCCAGCAAATATTTAAATGTTGATGTAATTGCAACGCCAATAAGCTCAAATTCAGGTATCCAGAATTCGCCAAATACTGAAGTCTATTTGACACGCGTTGGTTCCCCATATGTCATCGCGGCCATAAATGAAGCGCTTGATAAGGATAGCGGGCGCGTTGTAGGTTTTGAGGCCAATGGTGGGTTCTTATTGGCTAGCAAATCGAATATGGGACACGGAACCCTTCAACCATTGCCAACACGAGATTGCGTTTTACCCATGCTCGCCGTTTTAGCTATGAGTATTGATCAGAACCTGCCTTTGTCGAAATTAGTCACAAGCTATGAAATGCCAATCACCCATGCGGGGCGCATTCAGGAGTTTCCAACTGAAATCAGCTCAACTTTTGTTGCGGAGCTGACCAATTCAACCGAAAAACGGGATGAGTTTTTTGCACCATTCGGCAGTGTGCAAGACATCAATATAATCGATGGCTTGCGTGTCACGCTCGATAATGGCGAAATCGTTCATCTACGCCCATCAGGAAACGCGCCTGAAATGCGTTGTTATGTGGAAGCGGAAAGTATTGCGGCGGCAGAGGAGCTTGTATCTAAGGTTGTCTCTGCGATAAAAGTCTACAACAGCATTTAATCTACATTGCCAAGCGATTTTTGAAAAACAGCATATAAAGCATTTGCTGAATTTTGGGCATCGAATTTAATAATTTGACCAGAGCAATTTTCGACCAATTTTTGATATAAAGTTTTATTCGATAGAAGCTGAGAGATGGCATCAACTAATGCGGACGTGTCATCAGCGTCCACGAGCAAACCCGTGTCGCCGACAACTTCCACCATGGATGAGTTATCCCCTGCAATAGAAGGCACGCTATATTTCATGGCCTCAGCAATCGGAATCCCAAAACCCTCATAAGTCGAAGGCATGGCAAGTATATATGCCTTGCTATAAAGATACTGAAGCGAATTCTCATTCTGATAACCCATCAGATGGACATGGTTTTCCAAACTTAAATTCGCGATCACTTCAGGAAGGTTCTGGCCACCCCATCCTTTCCCTCCAACTATCGCGAGTTGGCATTCTGTTTTAAGTGCGTCAGACAAATCAGAATAGGCCTCCAAAAGACGGAGAAGGTTTTTTCGTGGTTCTAGCGTTCCGACAAATAAAATGAATTTGGGGGATGTAAAGACATCATCGATAGACGGAAGTTCACGGGGTAAGTCAGCGGGATGCTCGATATCCATTGCTGGGTAAACCAAATCCATCTTGGTGAAATTGACATTAAGAACTGAATTTAGGTCAGTGCGGGTAGATGTAGATGAGATGACAACACGATCAGCTGCTTTGACAGCATGCGGCATTTGAATACGTTCAAGTATTCTGGACAAAGGTTTCATGGTCTCGCCGGCAAATTTCCACACCAAATCATGGATTGTAACAACAGTTTTAAATTGTTTTGGCCTAATTCGGGGTAATCTATGTGATGGCCCCCATAATATATCCACCTGATCCTTCCATGCCCAATACGGTAAAATAGTTTCACCCCAGAGCTGGCGCATCAAACCGTTTTGGGGCTTCTGACATTCAGTTATTTGTTCAGCGTTAAATGGGGCGCGATACTCCGGTAAAATTGGTGCCGGACTATAAAGGCGGAGTTCCAATTCGGGATTTTGAGCAAGTTGGCGGCACATATCATAGGTGTAACGCCCGACACCAGTTATCGGCCGTGATAATGATCGTGCATCAACTCCAACTTTGATCATATGTTGATTATCCTAGCCCTTTAAGACTGTTCAATTAGTTCGCGATAAACTTCAAAATATTTTTGTGCTTGAGTTTCGGCAGTGAACAAAGACTTGTACCGTTTCTTGGCAGCATCTCCACATTTTTTTGCAAATCTGTCATTTTGATAAAGTCTTTCCATAGCTTTGGCTAACTCGTCCGACGATTCCGGTTTAACGACAATCCCAGTTTCCTCATGAGCGTTGATATAGCTAGTGCCTGTACCAATTTCGCAGGAAATCAGCGGCTTACCCATGGCTGCCGCTTCTAAAAGTGAAATGCCAAATGCTTCCGACCGTAAATGCGATGCCATAATAAATCCATGGCATAAATCGAGCAAGGCGACCTTTTCCTCGTCGGTGATAAAACCCAAGAAGTGCACATTTTTTGCGTCGAGACCTTTCGCCTGTGACTTTAATTCAGCCTCAATGCCACCGGTTCCGGCAATGACAAGTGGAATACCCGTTTTTGCTGCCGCGTCGATTGCATATTCCAGACCTTTATAATATCGCAACGCTCCCACAAACAGGTAGAATTTTTCAGGTAGCTTTGAACGCCATTTATTTTTCTGCTTATTCACAGAAGCGTTTACGACTGGTTCCGGAATGCCGATTGGAATGGTGACGGTTTTGTTTTTATATTTTTGTAAAACTTCACTGCTCTCCAAATATTTAGGTGTTGTGGCGATCACACGATCCATTTTACCTAAAAAGTAGTTCATAAGTGGTCTGTAGACTTTTAGCAGTGTCTTTTGTTTGATGACATCACTTTGATAGGTAACAAGACAAGGTTTTTTTTTGGAGACACCAAATAAAGCAAATCGGCAAACGGATTTGGAAAGTAGAAATGAATGATATCCACACTTGCCGATATTTTTCTGAATTCCGTAAACGCTGCCAAGGAAAATCCCGTGGAGGCTATAAAAAACGATTGCTTGGAAAGCACAACGTCATAACTATTGACCTTTGTTCTCTTTGTTTGCGGAATGTCGGCAAGCGATAAGACCGTGTTTTCAACACCAAGCTTATTTGTATGATTAGACAAGTTATCGATAAATACTTCAATGCCACCAACGCTTGTCGGAAAAGATGTTTTATATACATGTAAAACACGCATGAAGATGCCTCGATAAAATTCTAAGTTTTGGTAAACCACGCACTGACAATTAGCAACATAGGTGGGATTGAAAAGTTATACAAAAAACGCACGGTTAAGACTAAACCTAACCATGCGTTTCCATTGACTTGAAAAATATAATTCTTGCTAAGCCGCTTTGTATTGAACAGCTGCACTAGAACCTGAACCACTAAGGCTGAACTCGGCTAACAATGCGTTGAGCTCCTGTACCTCTTGAGACAATGTATGACCAGAAGCTGTGACTTCTTCTGCCATAGCAGCATTTTGCTGCGTGCCTTCATCAATTGAATTCACAGCGCGGTTGATTTCTTTAAGACCGCTTGCCTGCTCTTGTGCTGCATCATCAATCTTATGCACATGCTCGTTCACTTCCGTCACAAACTTCACAATAGATTTAAGTGCTTCCCCGGTTTCAGCAACCAAGTTAACACCTGATTGAACCTGCCCGCCAGAACGTGTGATCAATTCCTTGATCTCTTTTGCAGCGGTTGCAGAGCGTTGTGCAAGTTCACGAACTTCCTGGGCAACAACTGCGAAACCTTTACCAGCTTCCCCTGCTCGCGCAGCCTCTACACCGTAAGCGGTGTTTCTATCCCACGTATTTTTCGTAATTCCATGGCAACAGTTCTTTGATATCTGCTTGCTTGTGGCCT
>JAEPMD010000062.1 GCA_017644105.1 Rhizobiaceae bacterium
CATATGGGCTATGATGAGCCTAAATCACTCTCTTATAAAATCAAACCAATCTGTCCATAAGGCGCTGACGGGTTACACGCTTGAATATAAATTGCCCATTTGTATATTTCTTTGACATCCTCGTTCCAGAGGTCAACCGTCAACAATTTACGAATCTGTTTAACGTTCGCTAAAATAGCTACAGCAGATGCTTTACCGCGTGGATCATTTTTATCAAAATCGACCTTTCTTGGTTTATTGAGCATTCTTGCAGTATTTTGATCAAGGCCGGAAAGCTCTGAATTTTCTGGCAGAGTTGCGTATTTGAAAACGGCTTGAATACCGGAATATGTCGCAATTGCTGAGGACGAGCCGGCATTTGGATTTTTAGGGTTTCTGTCGCCAACACGCTTTTTTATGCGTTTTAAAACTGTTGACAAATCTTTAACCTGAATAGATTTCATTGGCATATCTAGGAGGTCTCGAAAATCATTCTCAATCTCACCGCCCTCCTCGCATCCGAGGCAAGATTTGTCGTTCCCGTATGACCTCTTTCTATTTTCAGCTTTGACATTCTCTAAATAAATGTCCCTAGCCATTCTAAATGTCCAACCTTTGCCGTCCTCGACATCTTTTTTCTCTTGGGCAGCAATTCGAGCATCTTCAGGATTCTTTTTCCCCTTCAACACAACTTCATTAACAATGGCGTTTAAATTCTCACCTTCTTTGTGAGCGTTTTTAAGGACAGGTATTAAGCCACGAAGCATTTCAAGGTCATCTGGAACGAAAGAGGTTATCGCGCCGATTTTTAATTTCTTACTTTTACTGAGCCAATAGAAATATGGAGTGGATGAACGGACGCGAATAACGAGCCCTGGCATCAAAGTATCTCGATATTCTATCTTTTCGCCTCGGGTAGCAGCTCTTCGAGCCGCATTCATTACATTACCATTAAGTAGAATCTGTACCATTGATGACCCTTTTTAGCTTGGGGCACCTCTGGGGCACCGACCAAAAAACGTGTAGTTATTGCCTTCGCAGCTCCAAAACTAGCTACAAAGTCAATAAAATCAATGGTGTACTTAAGATTTTACCCAATTTTGCCCACAAAACATGCACCGCAAAACATGGAATGGTGCCCCCACACGGACTCGAACCGCGGACCTACTGATTACAAATCAGTTGCTCTACCAACTGAGCTATAGGGGCAACGGAGCTGCATCTATCATACTGGCTGATGATGTAAAGTGAAAATTGAATTTTTTTTAAAAGAATTGTCGAAAAACTTGACCGGACGTGCAGAACGGTTAATTTCGCGGGATCAATATTGAGGAGTCCCCGGTTTGAAAATCGCCTTTCAAGCTTCCAGTGCGGATCATGCGCAGGAGGCCATCAAACATCTAGCCGCATTATATGGCAATGTCGCGCTTGAAGACGCGGATGTCATTGTTGCGCTTGGCGGTGACGGTTTCATGTTGCAAATGCTTCATGACGAAATGAACACCGGTCGGCTTGTCTATGGCATGAACCGCGGCACCATTGGCTTCTTGATGAATGATTATGATGATAAGAACCTCATCGAACGCATTGATGCAGCCGTTGAAAACATCATTCACCCATTGGAAATGAAAGCCGTGAATGCCCATGGCGATGAATTTACTGCTTTGGCGATCAATGAAGTGTCGCTGCTGCGCCAATCCTATCAGGCGGCCAAGATCAAAGTCTATGTGGATAACAAACCGAGACTGGAAGCTTTAATCTGCGATGGGGTGATGGTTGCAACACCTGCAGGCTCGACCGCGTATAACTTATCCGCGCATGGCCCTATTTTACCGCTAGACGCGCGATTGCTTGCCATGACACCTGTGAGCCCGTTCCGACCACGCCGCTGGCGTGGTGCGCTCCTGCAAGACACTGCAAAGGTGAAGTTCGAAATCGTTGAACCGAATAAGCGCCCCGTCAACGCTGTTGCCGATCATTTGGAAGTGAAATCCGTCACAAGCGTTGAGATTTGCCAGTCTGAAAATAATACAACCCGGATTTTGACTGATTCCAGCCATTCCTGGAACGATCGGATATTAGCTGAGCAATTTGCTTATTGATTTGCGCACAAAGAACCCGGCGCCTTAATATCCGCCGGGTCTTTATTATTTGATGAATAAAAAACTTCAGTTTTAAAACTCATCCCATGTGGCCTCTTCTGCCTGAGCAGGTGCTGCATTTGAGGAAAATGCATTAGCCACCTTCTTGACCATGGCTTTGGCCGGAGATGGTGCAGGTGATGGTGTTGGAGCTTGCGAAGTTTGTGTTGTTGCTTGCACAGGCGCTGACACCTTCGGCTCTGAACGCACTTTCGTTACAGCATGAATTTGGAAGGTCTGAATAAGGCTTGCCAAATCGTGCACTTCATCTGCAATTTGTTGCGTCACAGCGGTATTTTCTTCCACCATGGCGGCATTTTTCTGGGTCACTTGATCCATGGAATTCACAGCCGAATTCACTTCTTGAATGCCCGTCAGCTGTTCTTCCGCCCCTTGAGAAATGGTTTCAATCTGCGCGTCGATTTTTGTGACATGTTCTGAAATTTTCGCAAGCGCTTCGCCGGTTTGTTTCACCAGCCCGACCCCGTTGGAGACTTCCGCGCCGGATTTATTGATAAGGTCCTTAATCTCTTTGGCAGCCGAGGCTGACCGTTGCGCAAGTTCGCGCACTTCTTGGGCGACAACCGCAAAGCCTTTCCCGGCCTCACCCGCACGTGCGGCTTCGACCCCAGCATTAAGCGCCAAAAGATTTGTCTGGAACGCAATCTCGTCAATTACGTTAATAATGTTATTGATATCACCCGATGCTTTTTCAATGCCTTCCATCGCAGAGACGGCATTTGTCACAACTTCACTTGATTTTTCAGTATCGCCGCGCGCATCGCGAGCGCTTAAGGCTGCTTCTTTGGCGCGTTCTGCTGTTTGCTTGACGGTTGCTGTGATTTCATCCAGCGCCGCTGATGTTTCTTCCAAGGAAGCCGCTTGCGTTTCCGTGCGTTGTGACAATTCATTGGTCGCATTGCTGATCTCCTTGGAATTATTGCTCAAATTCACAGACAGCGAGCTGATTTGACCCATGGTCGATTCAAGTTTAGCGACAGAGGCGTTAAAGTCTCCACGTAAACGATCCAAATCGCCATCGAACGGCTGCTTGATATTGGTCGTCAAATCCCCTTCGGACAGGCTTTTCAAATTGTCTGCCAATGTATCGACAACGTCATTGACCTTTTGCGCTTCAGCGGCTTTGTATTCAGCGTTACGTTTCGCTTCTTGTTCACTCAAAGCACGGTTTTCGATACCTTCTTTTTCCAAGCGATCTTTTTCGACGGCTGCATCTCGGAAGACAGATACCGCTTTGAACATTTCGCCGATCTCGTCTGAGCGTTCAGTACCTGCTAATTCCAGATCGGTATTTCCGCTCATCAACTCATTCATATCTTCAACCACAGCACCAATCGGCTTAGTGATCGAGCGCGAGAACAAGAAGGCTGCAATGAGAGACGCCGCAAATAAAACAATCGCAATCATAGAGACGATGAGTGTAAGAACATTAACTCCATCAAGCATCTGCGCACGCGGCACCAATGCACCAACGATCCAGCTTGTTCCTTCAAACTGAAGACGTGCCGTCGAAATTGCGTAGGTTTCCCCACGGTAACCTTGTACCTCGCCGACTGGCTGATCGGCATAGGATTCTTCCAAGAGCGCCTTGCTTAATGGCAATTTCACCGCCAGCGCATCATTGGTTTCTGTTTTTTTGGAATCATTGATCATGGTCCCTTCAGTTTTCATCAAAATGGTTTCGCCATTTTCACCCAAACCTGTGGTGTTATTCATCAAACCAGCCAGCAAATCATGCGGCATTTTCAAGACCATGATGCCGATCACATTGCCCTTACTGAGGATCGACGTTCCTATAAATGATGCCGCCTCATTTGTGAGCGAATAGGTCGCATAATCGTCGAATCTGATTTCTGACGGATCCTCACTTTCCAGAACGCCATTAAACACGCGTGCTATTCCGGTTTCAGCCAGCATTTCATCTTTCACATTCGACGCATATTCCGACTGTTTTGAGACACTGTATAAAACGTCCCCTCGTTTGGTGATGATAAATAGATCACTATAACCACGTTCCTGAATAAATTCGCGGAATAGTGGGTGATATTTTTCGTGGGTTTTGTCGTATTTATCTTTGCCAAATGTGTCGAATTTCTCGCGTTCACCTGCGGGATGCGGATTATCTTCGATATATCTCTTTTGCAGAACCGTTTTACGATCACCGCCTTTGACAAAACCCCAACCAAAGGCAAAGGCTTTTGCTGCTGCCGCCGCATTTTCACTCGTCGAGAATGAAGAAACATCGTCGCGAATAGATGCCATATAGGTTTCAACTTGATTACGGCGCCCATCGGCGATCGCTTGTAATTTTTCCGCCGCTTTTTGTTCGACTAAGCTCGAACTGACGACTAAACCTGCAATGCTGGATGAGGCAACTGTTACAATTGTCAAAATCGCTGCCGCAATTGGCAACTTACGCGAGATCTTCATGAAAATGCTCTTAAATTGGTAGTTGAGGAACATCTCTATTAAAGAGTGAAGCAGGCATCATGCCGCCGAATAAACGACCTTCAAATTACATTAAATGCCCGATTAGATAATTATCTATTAACTCTAAACAACAAGTATTTGCCATGAAAATATGCAGTAAATTCATAAAGTTAAAAGTATTCGATAAGAATATATTTTTAGTATCATATTTATAGTGTTTAAGTATCAGCGCATGACTGAATAGGTAAATTTTAGCGACAATAAAATCACCCACACTCATTCTTTTCAGCACTATTTGGTTGTAAATTCTATTCTGTACAAGGGCTAAATTTTTGCTCAAAAACCCATTTTTTGCCCCTTATCTGATGTCATCGCGAGAAACTATAGATATCGTAATCGCCTAAAAAGAGCGTTGAAGCACTCAAATAACAAAATTTTCAGATGATTTTTGTCTATGATCGTTTATATGTAATGTCATGATAAAAACCGTCATGCATAATTGGTTTCAATGGCTCGCTCAGTGGGGCGGCCTGACGCTGTTTTGTGTTTTTTCCGCAGCAATCATTTCACAAGCTACCGCGCAGGAAAAACAGACAGACGAAAAAATAATACGTATTGGCGTGGTCGCACCAGAGGATGGTTCCTTGGGCATATTAGGCACGCAATTGCGGGCTGGTTTTTTGATTTTCCAAAATGAATTTATCGAACAGGGCCTTCGGTTTGACGTGATCGAAGAAACTGAGATTTGCGAAACGGGTGCTGGCGCAGATACCGCCTATGGTCTTGAAGAAGCCCAAGTTGATCTGGTTGTTGGTTTTTTATGTGTGGAAAGCTTGGTTTCCGCCATGCCGATTTTAAATCAGGCAAATATTCCAGTCATCAATGTAAACATCCGCTCTGACATCGTAAGAGATGAAGCGGCGCGTTTGGATTGGCCATTATTTTCTATCGCACCAAGAGCGTCTGATCAGGCGAAATTTGCCTCCAGATATATTATCGATAATTGGGGCGATAAATCGGTCGCGCTTGTTGAAGACGGTACGATTAGCAATCGCGAATTAGTGGACGCCATTCGCCTTCAACTTGATGATGGTGGGTTCCAACCCATTGTCCTTGATAATTTTCGCCCCGGCCAAGATAAGCAATTTGGCTTAGTCCGTCGGTTGGAAAAATCCAAGATCAGCCATGTTTTTGTCGGGGCAACGAGACTAGATACCTCGATTATTGCACGCGATGCCCGTGAGATTGGTCTAAACCTTACATTTGCGGGTGGTGATACTTTACGCGCGCCCGATGAAGATATCCCCTTCCCCAATGGCGCTGTTGCGATCATTCCCCATGTCGGATTAACCGGTGAGAATGCGATCTCAGCCCGTGCTGCATTTGATGATGCGGGGATTTTCCCCGATCGGTTCCCGATTTTTGGGTATGCAATGGCAGAACTTGCTACTCTTCTTGCCGAAATTGATACTGACGATATTAATAAGACCCTCAAGCAGGATGTTTTTGAAACTGTCATCGGACCGGTTAGTTTTAACCTATATGGCGAGCGGCAAGAAAATACTTTCAATGCAATGGTTTGGCAGGATGGACGTTTCATCAAAGATGAAGAACTTGCTATCACCCAGACGCAATAAATTTATTGGTATGGCAGGAAATCTCAATGAAAACCGGTGAGAAGAACCTTATTACCGATGTCCAAGGACTTCGTGTTGGTCATGCGCAGGACAACAAGATTAAAACAGGCACCAGCGTTATCCTATGCGATACACCAAGCGTCGCAGCGGTACAGGTTTTAGGTGGTGGACCCGGCACACGCGAGACGGATCTACTAGAGCCACATAATACTGTAGAGCGTGTGCACGCGATTTGCCTGTCTGGCGGCTCCGCTTTTGGACTGGATGCTGCAGGCGGTGTTCAGAGCTATCTTCGTGGGCTATCGATCGGTTTTGAAGTTGGCGAACACCATATTCCCATAGTTCCGAGCGCAATCCTATTTGATCTCATCAATGGTGGCCATAAAGACTGGGGACTTCATTCACCCTATCGCGAACTTGGTTATCAGGCTGCAAGTGGAGCTTCACACCAATTTGCACTAGGCTCAGTGGGTGCCGGTCTTGGGGCTCTCACAGCCAATAAACGCGGTGGGTTGGGGTCTGCGTCCTCTGTGTTAGATAATGGCCTGACGATTGGTGCGCTGGTCGCTGCAAATCCGATGGGTTCGGTCAATATTGCTCAGACGCAACATTTCTGGGCGGCGCCATTTGAGTTAGATAACGAGTTTGGCGGTTTAGGTTATCCTCATCCCATGCCTGATGATGCGACAGATTTGCAAATAAAGTTCCGCGAAATGCAACGGGGCGGTGCGAATACCACAATCGCTGTCATTGCAACAGATGCAGAACTCACCAAGGCTGAGGCGAAGCGTCTCGCCATTTCTGCCCATGATGGCTTTGCCCGCGCGATTTGGCCATGTCATACGTCCTATGATGGCGATCTCGTTTTTGCTCTATCCACTGGGACTTCCGGCCGTAAACCAACTCCGGACGAATATATTGATCTTTGTGCAGCCGCATCAAGCACGATGGCGCGTGCAATCGCACGTGGGATCTATAGTGCAACCGCGCAAGCTGGCGATTTATTGCCGGCCTGGAACGCGCAGTAATGGCTATCATAGCCCAGAGCATATTATGGGGCGTAGCCATGACCATTTCTGCTCTTGCATCCTTGTGGTTTTCTAATGGCTGGGAAACCAGCCACCTAACACAAATCATTATTCTGGTATTTTTCTCCTCCATCCTAGCCTATCCATTGGCAAGGCTTGCGCTTTATATTCTGGACCGAAGAAAACGGTTTGAAACCCAGTTGGCCGGCAGTTTTTTTTGTCTCACCATTGCGACAATAGGTGTGACGGCCGCAGCTTATTCTCTTGATTATTGGAGTTTTTATGTTCAGTGGCATGGCCCCACTTTTTCAAGGCTTTGGGCGTGGCAATTCTTCTTCACCAATTTAGGAGCGCTTTATCAATTTGCCGTTATGGGTTTGAAGCTTTATCTGCCGTTGGGCTTCATATTTCTCATCCTTGCATCATGGTTCATTGCACGCGACAAGTTAGCTAATTAATTGACCCAAAGAAAAATGGCGCTGAAATCATCAACGCCATTTTCAAATTCTTTTTTATGAGAACCAGTTCTTAGAACTCATCCCAATCGCCGTCATCTGTCGCATCTGCAGCCGTTGCGCCACCTGCGCCGAAGGCGTTTGAAATTTTATTCACCATTGCCTTGGCAGGTGATGGCTTTGAAGCATGTCCCTCATCTGCAGCCACCGGAGCAGCAGCTTTTGCTGGCGCAGCCTTTTTAGCAGTAGGCGGTGTCGCACTTGGCGCCTGGACCGCTGAACCATTACCACCACTTGCTTTCTGAGGTTTCTGAACAGCCGCACGACCACCAACCTTAAAGGTTTGGATCAAACCTGACAGTGTATGCACTTCATCGGCGATCTGTTGTGTCACGGCTGTGTTCTCCTCAACCATGGCCGCATTTTGCTGCGTGACCTGGTCCATGGAATTCACCGCTGAGTTCACCTCCTGGATGCCTGCCAATTGTTCAGCAGCACCTTGTGATATATTTTCAATGCGTGTGTCGATTTCTGTGACATGCTCAGAAATCTTGGCCAGCGCTTCGCCAGTCTGTTGAACAAGCTGCACACCGTTTGAAACTTCTGTGCCAGACTTGTTGATGAGATCCTTGATCTCTTTCGCCGCACCGGCTGAACGTTGCGCAAGCTCTCGGACTTCCTGAGCAACAACCGCAAAGCCCTTACCAGCTTCACCGGCACGTGCCGCTTCCACACCCGCATTCAAGGCTAGAAGGTTGGTTTGGAAAGCAATTTCATCAATCACATTGATAATGTTTGTAATATCGCTTGAAGCCTTCTCAATGCCTTCCATCGCAGCCACAGCGTTGGACACCACTTCACTTGAATGTTCTGTATCCTGACGCGCATCTTTTGCCTTGTCAGACGCTTCTTTCGCACGTTCTGAAGTCTCACGAACTGTTGCAGTGATTTCATCAAGTGCCGCAGATGTTTCTTCCAGTGATGCTGCTTGTGTTTCAGTACGTTGTGACAATTCGTTGGTCGCGTTAGAGATTTCTGTAGAATTGTCTTTCAAAGTTGCAGATACATCTGTGATGCTGCCCATTGTTTCACTAAGTTTGGCAACAGATGTGTTGAAATCTGTGCGCAAACGATCCAATTCACCTTCAAATGGCGTTGAAATATTGGCCGTCAGATCACCTTCTGACAATTGCGTTAGACCACGGGCCAGCGCATCAATGGCATCCGCCAATTTCTGAGCTTCCATTTCCTTCAGCTCTTCATTGCGCTTACGCTCTTGTTCTGTTTGTGTGCGAACTTCTTCGCCCTCTTCTTCCAAACGCTCTTTTTCAATCGCAGCATCACGGAAGACAGAAACAGCTTGATAAATCTCACCAATTTCATCTTTACGAGTCTGGCCTTCGAGTTCAAGATCAGTGTTGCCACCAACCAATTCTCTCATATTATCAATGACATCTTTAATTGGGTTGGTAATTGAACGTGAAAACAAGAACGCTGCAAACAATGCTGCGGCCATCAAAACACCTGCGATCAATAAGATAATGTTACGCAATGTGCTAAAGCCTGTCATGGCTTCACTTTCAGAAACCGCGGTCGCTACGAGCCAGCCAGCGCCTTCAAAGCTCAAGCCCGCTGTTGAGACACGGAATGTTTCTCCGCGATAGCCTTCAAGGTTTCCTGTTGGCTGCTCAACAAATGCGTCCTGAAGCATACGAGGCTCTAGAGCTAATTTCGTATTAAGTAATTCATTTTCTTCAGTTTTTAGCGAATCTGTGATCATTGTGCCATCAGATTGCAGCAAAATTGTTTCACCTGTTTCACCCAGGCCAGTTGTGTTGCTCATTATACGCGCAATGGCATCATTTGGCATCTTAAGAACAAGCGTTCCGACAATGGCTTCACCTTTAACAATAGCTTCGCCAATGAAGGAAGCCGGTGCATTGCCCGACGGCGCATATGGTGCGTAGTCATTGAAAACGACTTTGTTCGGATCATTTGCCTCAACAACGCCCTTCCAAACCTGACCAAGACCTGTGTCTTTCCATTCACCCGTTGCAAGGTTGGTTGCAAAATCCGGCTGCTTATAAACAGAATAGATAACATCACCTTCGGCATTGATTAGATATAGATCGAAATAACCCTTGGTTTTCACAAAATCTCTTAGATATGTATGGACATTTTTATGAGATGCATCATAACCATCAACGCCAGCGGTATCGAGTTCATCGCGCGCGCCTTCTGGGTTTGGATTGTCCGTAATATAGCGTTTTTGCAATTCAGCAGTTTTATCACCAGGCACGAAACCCCAAGTGAAACCAAATCCGCTCACGGCTTCCAGCACTTTATCGTCCCGTGATATTCGAACCAGGTCTTCATTGATCGTTTTTAGATATGTTTCAACCTGATTTCGACGACCATCTGCGACTGCTTGCAGCTTCTCATTTGATTGGATCGTCAAAAAGTGGGAACTGACCATAAGGCTAGCGACACTTGCAACACCTACGGTGACAAGTGTTAATACAGCTGCGGCGATTGGTAATTTCTTTGTAATTTTCACGATGTGGGCTCATCAAATGTAAGCGGTGTTTCTATCCCACGTATTTTTCGTAATTCCATGGCAACAGTTCTTTGATATCTGCTTGCTTGTGG
>JAEPMD010000063.1 GCA_017644105.1 Rhizobiaceae bacterium
CTGTGTTCAGCACAAAGTGCCACTGACAGGTCAAAATTTCACTTAAATCTCTTGTTCAAAATTGCCGAGCCACTTCTATAATAGGACATAGTAATTAGTTGGAGACTACCGCTCAATTCTTGACACCTTAATTGAAACTGTATTTTAAACGTTTCTTGAGGTGGCTGTAATGGCGGATCCACTTCCCGAAGAAATTGGCGATAAACAGAGGCAAGAAGCTTGCCAGCACGCAGAAGTAATTTGTAAAACCCTCGAGGGCTGAACATACCAAAGCCGCAGCAGAAGACATTAATAATCTTAGAGATTAACTTGGGACTTGGTCACTCAAGTGTATCCGGTCTCATCAAAAAATTTCGCTCTATCGCAAATTTTGTCGCAGGATGAACTTATCCTATTTGTAGACGCCCTATGTAGACGGTGTTTTAAAGGCATGCGCTCAGAGAAAACAGGAATAAATTTGTAATCGCAACCGACTACCCAATCACTCCGATATTCGATTGCGGACCATTGTAAAAATTGCAACTGAATAATTATGGTGAACTATCGAGACTCAATTTTAAATGCCATGTAATTCGAATTAAGCCACGATAATAAACAGGAGCAAAATAACATCACACCTGACGCGTTCAGCTACACACCGACCCAATTACAAGGACACTAACCATATTGTTCGCTTTTGCGTCTAAGTAAGGCGGCTATTTAATAAGTCGCCAGATTTCATGAGAATTGGATAACCAACCATTGAAAAAGCAGTATTTATCTGTTTCAGTGCTCTTAAGGTTTCCTGATGAATATTACTGGTTTCAATACTTTCAGGAAGCTGTTCACGTAACCTACCAATATGATTTCGCTGCAATTTCTGTTCGACCTGTCGCACTTTTTCCTTCTCCTCAACAAGCTCGCGAGCCTCTGCAGGGTTTTGATTGACTAACACATTAAGTGCCAGTTGAACGTTACTTTGGACTCGATCCATGAAATCGGCAATTTCTTCACGGCCCTTCGGCGAGAATTGAAGATTTTGTGAATCCAGCCTACTGGCCAGATCCAACATAATTCTGACAATGGCATCAGACGCGGCATCCATATTAGATGAAATCGAGGCAAGTTCCATGGCGCGCTTGCTCATGTCTTCCTCCAGCCCCTTCTGACTGAGCCGAGCCAGATAGAGCTTAATATCCAAATGCATTTTTTTAATCTGCGCATCCTGATCACTGATCGATTTGGCAACAGCGCTGTTCCATTTGGTGTACAATGGTTCAACGGCAACAAGCATATGTTCGATTCTTTGTCCCATCGTTAAAATTTCTCTAACCGCACAGTCAAGACCCCGCTGTGGCCGGTCCAACGCAGTTGAATCAAGTGCACTGGTAGTCGCTAAGGCACTTTCAACCGAAACTTTATCTGGCATTGTACGGTTTAGTACTGAAATTATTAGACCTACAAATGGCAATGCAACAATCGCGAGCACCAAATTAAACGCTAGATGAAGATTAATGGTTTGACGCGCTGGTGTTTTGCCCAATTCACTTAACAAATCAGGCATTGTGCTGATTAGCATCATTGCTAAAAGAGCACCGCCTCCACGTAATATTAGATTACCCACAACCATCCGTCTCGATGCTATAGGAGCGGAAAGGGTTAAAACAAAAGCGATAAACGCCCCACCTAGATTAGCACCCAGGATCATAACTGCTGCTGCAGGCGGAGGAAGAATTTCCTGCCCTGCCAAAGTTACAAATAATAAAACTGCTGCTACACTTGAATGTACCAGCCACGCAAAAGCTGCACCAATCGCAAATGCTATCAACAAGTCACGCCCCAGATAGGCCATAACCGTCTGAGTAGCTGGGTCTGCAATCATTGGCTGTGTTGCAGTACGGATCATGTCAAGTGATACAAAAATCAATGCTAGGCCAATCATGATGCGACCTATCTGGCGGGCGCTGCTACCCTCAGAACGCAAAAATACTATCACTCCAACCAATATCAATAAGGGGATTAAAATAGGCTGACGCACCATTAAGAGCTGTGTGACAACTGCTGAACCGACATCGGCACCCAACAAAATTGTCAAACCGGTTGCTGTCGCTAGACTACCTTTGGCAACAAAGTTAGAAACCAAAACAGCGACCGCAGTTGAACTCTGCAGCAATACTGCAGCACCTAATCCCGTGCCAGCAACAAGCACTCTATTTTTTGCAGAATGCCGGAGCCAGCTACGCAAAGGCGCAGCAAAACCCCTTTCAAATCCGGTGCGGACAAGGCGCACAGCCCAAATTAATAGTGCTGCAGCACCTGCAATGCTAATAAGGACTTGAAGTGCATGAGGTTCACTCAACGTAAAAAACTTTCTGTTATAAAACCATAGTTAGAAGGCAAAGGGCCCAGACCCTGCGACTGGAGGGATTCGTATGGATTGGAATCCATTATTCCACCTATGCAGTAAACAACCATCTTCATGATTCATAAAGCCGATCGGAGCATCCGGACGTTGATCAAAAGCAAATGCACTGCATGGTGAAGGAGCAGAAATTGCCACTCGGCCTGCAACATCAGAAATCATCATACTGTGAACGTGACCGCAAACCAACCTGAGATTCCCCCCATAGCCAGAAATTATGTCGCTAATATCCGCAGAATTTGTCAATCCAATTTTGTCCATGAACTCAATAGCCGAAGTAAATGGAGGGTGATGAAGAGCTAAGAGGACTGGGGAACCGTCAGCTCGTGCGAGTGCCTGTTCAAGAAAGCCTATACTTCGAGGCAATAGGGTTCCCAAGCCCTCGCCTTCTACCAGAGTGTCAAGACCGATTATGACGACCTCACCTACGCGCAGGTCCCAGTTCAAAGGACCTTCTACCGGCATGTGTTCAGAAAATGCTCTCCGCATATTTTCCCTGCAATCATGATTGCCAGGAATCACGTAAATCGGCAGATCCAACGGCGCTACAAGGTTTTTGAACCGCTCGTAGCTTTGTGCACTACCATCATCACTAACGTCCCCACTAATCAGAACGGCATCAATAGGCCCAATTTGATTACGAATCGAATTTATCCTAGTCACCAGCTGGGTCAAACTGTTCGAAGTATCCAAGAGCTTTGACACCAACTTTCCCTGCGCAACGATGTGCGTATCAGTAATTTGCAAGACAGCAGTCATTTAATCCCCGCGCGCAAGAATGCTTGAACAAACTGGCGTTGGAAAATCAAGAAAGCTACCAATAGTGGCGCAACGGACATCAATGTAGCTGCAGAGATCACGCTGATATCAACGCCATTTTCTGGTGCTCCAAATATTGATAAGCCAACGGTTAGTGGACGTGTTTCCGGAGAATTCGTGACAATTAGTGGCCAAAGAAAGTTGTTCCAATGCGTTGAAACAGAAACCAACGCGTAGGCTAGGTAGGTTGGTTTCGCTAGTGGAACGTAGACCCGCCAAAGTATACCAAGTAGGCCACAACCTTCAATCCTCGCCGCTTCGTGCAATTCAACTGGTACACTTTTAAATGACTGGCGCATCAAAAAAATACCAAAAGCACTGGCCATATAAGGCATACCAACACCGAGGATCGTATCAAACAGCCCCAGTCTTGATACCATGGCATAGTTTTCAACAATCAATACTTCCGGTAGAATAAACAACTGCATCAAAATTAGAATAAACACAAAATTCTTGCCGGGAAATTGCAATTGAGCAAAAGCAAATCCTGCTAGTGTTGTTAAAACAAATTGCCCAATCAGGATTGCGGTCACCAACAAGAAGGTGTTTAGGAAATAACTTAGCCATGGCGCACCATTCCAGGCTATACGAAAATTATCTGCTGTCCACGCTGAAAACAGGTTGAAATTCACCGCATCGGAAGTGGAATGGGTCGCAGCCCAAAAGGCAAACAACAATGGCGCGACCCAGATAACTGCAAGAAGGATTGCGCCGAAACTATCCATAAATTTAGTGAAGTTCTTCATTGGTAATGTGTCCTTTTGTCAAGGTAGAAGAATTGTATCGCTGCCACGACCCCCAGAACTACAATCACAAGAATTGTCATAGCCGCAGCATGTGGCGCATCAAAAAATGCGAAAGCCATTTCCCAGATATAATAAAGGATTAGCTTGGAGGCATCAGATGGACCACCCTTAGTGAGAATGAACAGGTGATCGATTAACTTAACTGAGTTAATCATGGCGTTCACTGCGATGAATAAAGTAGTTGGCATTAGTAGTGGTAACACAATGCGGCGTGTATATGTCCAGCGGCTGGTACCCTCAATGTCAGCAGCTTCTTTTAAGTCTGCAGAAATAGTTTGCAAAGCGGCTAGGTAGAATATCATGAAGAAGCCAGCTTCCTTCCATATCGTGACAATGATGATGGCCCATAAAGCTGTCTCCGGTTGCCCCAGCCAGTTAACCGATGGCAGTCCAAAAAAGTTGCCGATCTGATCCAGAACACCTAACCCAGGCGTATAAAAAAACAACCATAGATTAGCAGCAGCTATCATCGGCAATACTGTTGGTGTGAAATAAGCCGTTCGTACAAATCCCCTCGCAGATATTTTTGAATTGGCCCAAAGCGCCATTGATAGAGCAATAATTATTGATACTGGAATAGTAATTGCAGCATAAAACAGGTTATTTTTGACAACGAGCCAAAAAGTTGGGTCTGCGAAAAGATCGGCGTAATTTCCACCTGCGATAAACTCTGATGGGTTACGGCGTGTACCGCGAGAAAACATACTAGACCACAAAGTTGCAATTGATGGATAGAATGCAAAAACCGTCAGCAGAAGCGCAGCTGGCGATAGTAGCAACCAACCATAAATGGCCTGTCTACGACGTTCAAGATTTACATGTGCGGACATCATATGTCTCCGGTTGAAATATTTGAGCAGGTCGACATATGAAACATCGACCTGCTCGTGAGGGATTTTATTGATATACGCTCAGTAGACGCTCGGCTGCAGCTTGTGCTTCACCCAGCGCATCCTCAGGAGATTTTGCACCGGTTAATGCAGACTGGATCGCATTATTCAAACCATCACGTACCCGCGCTGTTTCAAACGTAGAAAACTCCGCTACAGCATTTTCTAACTGGCTGCGGGCAACAAGTGCCGGAGGAAACTCAGATGTATAAGTTTTTAGCGCTTCCGTTTCATAGGCGGCAGGTGACACACCCATGTAACCAGTGCCAATAGACCATTCAGCAGCTTGTTCCGGCGCAGTCATAAACTGCATCAGTTTAAGCGCAGCTACGCGCTCTTCTTCGGTCGTATCTTTAAACAGGTAAAAATTTCCACCACCAGTTGGTGAGCCTTTGCGAACATTAGCTGGCAGCTCTGCAACACCGAAGTCAAAATTTGCTGCTTTTTTCACTGCTGTTAGATTACCAGTCGAGTGCCACATCATCGCAGTTTGGCCTTCAAGAAAGGCTTGACGCAAAGTTCCCCATTCCACTGTACCAGTAGGCATAATACCATGTTCAGTTGAAAGGGACTTCCAAAACTCAAGTGTATCGACAACAGTCGGATCGTCAAAATAGGTTGTCAAACCGTCATCCGACATTACCTCCTTACCATTTTGAATCGCCAGAGCTTGAAACATCCAATATGGATAGCCAGTCGACGGGATCATTAGACCATAGGTATCACCCTTAGTCAGCGCTTTACCCATTTCAATCATTTCATCCCAAGTCGTGGGCGGCGCTTCTGGATCAAGCCCAGCAGCGCGGAACATGTCTTTGTTATAATAAGCTACAATTGTGGAACGCTGGAAAGGTATACCCCAGGTCTGCCCCTCAATTTGACCATTTGCCATTAATGCCGGATAAAACCCGCTCAACCATTGTTTCTCTGCATCTGTTTTTGCAACATCTTCAAACGGGATTATAAGCTCCTGTTCGATTAAATCATATGCATCAATCGAGAACATAACCGCCAGTTGAGCCGGTTCACCCGAGGCAAGTGCAGACAACGCTCTCACCCGTGTGTCGTCATAATTACCTGAGTAGATCGCATTGACTTTAATGTCCGGATTTGCTGCTTCGAAGTCGGCAACAATACCATCGACAACTTCAGTCAGAGCGCCTCCAACAGCAATTGGGTAATACATCGTTAACTCGGTTTCAGCTTTTGCAGGAACAGCAAGGCCAATTGCCATAGCCGCAGCCAACCCCAAACCTGTTTTCGAAAGTAATTTCATGATTCTCTCCCTTTGTTCATGATTTTGTTATTTCTGGCACAACGAAAATTATCGCTTAACCAAGCGGTCGCCTGCATCGTCAAATACATGCAAGTTTTCATCGTTAAAATTAATGTCGACTTCTTCACCTTCCGGCATCTTCGACAAACCTGGCTTCAATACACACAACCCAGACGCCCCGGTATAATTAAGCCCAATTAGGGTCTCAGAACCCAAAAATTCGCACTCATTTACACTGCAACGAAGCCTCCCTGTACCTTTGGGTACAATTTCAATATTCTCTGCCCTGATGCCGATGGTTTTCCCCTCGCCAAAACCATTCAGCCCTGAAGAGTCAATTAGTGCCATTGGTGGTGCACCAACGAATTCAGCGACAAAAGTATTACTAGGTCGGTTATAAAGCTCTTCCGGTGCACCGACCTGTTGGATATGCCCGTCTTTCATCAGCACAACAGTGTCGGCCATACTCATAGCTTCAGTCTGATCGTGGGTAACATACACCACTGTAATACCTAGATCGCGCTGTAGTTTTTTGATGTCTTTGCGTACTGAATTACGCAGTTTCGCATCCAGATTTGACAATGGCTCATCCATGAGACAGAGACGTTGGCCAGCGACAATCGCTCGGGCAAGAGCTACCCGCTGACGTTGACCACCTGATAATTCACCAGGTTTGCGATCTTCATAACCAAGCAATCCAGTTATTTCCAATGCCTTATGCTGTTTAATTTGGCGTTCCTTTTTTGGAACTCGACGGACTTTCAAACCAAATATAACGTTCTCGGCAACCGACAAATGCGGAAATAAAGCGTAGGATTGAAACACCATTGATAAATTTCTGTCAGACGCAGCACTGGTTGTAACGTCCTTACCATCAATTAGAATTTTTCCTTCGTCGGCCAGCTCTAAACCTGCCAACAAACGTAATGTCGTGGACTTCCCACAGCCCGACGGACCCAGAAGGGCTGTAAAGCTTCCTTCTGGAATATCCAACGAAATATTCTCAACCCCCAACTGACCATTCCAACGCTTCGCCACACCCTCGAGCTCCACGAATGAGGACATTGTCATCTTATATCTCCCTCTGCCACAAGCAGTTTATTTTCATTCTCATCGAGCAATTGCGCGAAACACTCGTTGGGTCGCCGGTCAATGATAATTGTATCAACATCGGCAATATTGCCGCCAAGCGTTGGCGCTTGACGCCCAAACTTTGACGCATCCACTACCAACATTGATTTCTTTGAATTTTCACGAATTTTTTTCCTTACACGAACTTCTGACATGTGGAACTCCAAAAGAGTGCCATCCTCGGCGATGCCCGCAACACCAAAAATAGAATAATCGGCCCTGAACCGCCCAAAGTAATCTAAAACATCGTCGCCTAAAATATCGCGATCCGGCAGACGAACCTCGCCGCCTGGCACCAGAATGCGATTTGAAACCTCTTCACTCAGCGCCATTGCGGCACTTAAATTATTGGTGATTATAGTAAGGCGTTTCCGACGACGGAGAGCCTTAGCCACGCTTAGCGGTGTCGAACCTATTGAAATAAATACAGTGGACCCGTTAGGAATTAGATGTGCAGCAGCTTCACCGACCGCGCGCTTTCCTAATAGATTGGTGCCTGCGCGCTGATCAAATGGCGTATTAAGAAACTCTTCGCTCAACTCAATCCGACCATGGACTCGGTGCAAGACATCCCCCTCACATAACGCATCAGCATCACGGCGTATGGTTTGCATCGACACATTAAATCGATCGGCAAGCGCACCAACTGTCACCACTCCTTGCTCCATAACAAACGTCGTTATCGCTTCTCTTCTTTTGCGCTTTTTCGATGACATTACGCCTCCCAACATATGTAACTTTTAACGACTATAGATCGTAAAAAACAACAAAACAACATTTTTTTGTTGCTTTATTCTTACTTTTTGTCATCCTAGTGACATGTCATGTTCAATTTTAATCTCAGCAAAGCAGGATTTTATGCTTACATCGCAAATAATCTTCGACCGATATCAACAGGTCCGCCCTAGATTTCCAAAAGTAAATCTCAAAAACGTCACGATTGATATCGACTCATTGCTCGAGATTTCAGACAAAATTGATGCCTTTGTTTTCGACGCCTTTGGCGTACTAAATGTGGGAGATACATTAATACCTGGAGCGAATACCAGAGTTGACCAATTACGACAGCGCGGATGCGCCATTCGAATTTTAACCAACGCGGCAAGTTACGATCGTAATGGCGCAATAGCTAAATTCAAAAATCTGGGCATTCACATTAAGGACGATGAAATTATAACCAGTCGAGAGGCAACACTCTCACATGTAAGCAATAGCCATTGGGGTGTTATCGCCGCCGACAATGATCATCTCATAGACCTGCCTGAGACTATAACAAGGCTGGGAGACAATCCGGGTGATTACGATAAGGTTGATAAGTTTTTATTCCTGTCCACCGCTGATTGGACACAATCTCAACAGGAACTTTTGATGGCAGCTATGCGACGCCGTCCAAGGGATCTATTGGTCGGCAATGCCGATCTAGCGGCACCTAGAGATGATGGGTTTTCAATGGAACCAGGTCATTTTGGTCATCAAGTTGCTGATCATTTTCCTGACCATGTCAGATTTTTTGGTAAGCCATTTCCTGAAGTTTATGATCTAATAGAAAAATCCCTTCCAGACGTGCCAAAGAACCGGATCGCTATGTGTGGAGATACATTGCATACTGATATACTGGGCGCAGCAGCGCGAGGTTGGCGCACTGTATTGGTTACACAAGATGGTCTGTTCACGGGATACGACACGCAAGCATTTTCTGCGCAATCTGATCTCTTCGCTAATTGGCGGCTTGCCCGCATCTGAGCCTTGATTAAGCACCTGATTTTAAAACAATTTTGCTTATGAAATCTTTCCAGCCTGTCCATAAGGCGCTGATGGCTTACAAACTCTTATGTGCTCGCATGAATTTGGAGGTGTGTGTTTCCGTTGTCGAACACTTTGCCCTCCTCCCCCGCGCGCACCAATTTAGACAAATGTCCGTTTCCTTGAAATCAAGATTTAGAGCGCTTTGAAGGACACTACGCACGGTCAATTAACTCTTAATACTTAGTTAGAAGCTCGGTACACTCTTGAGAAGTGGTTCGGAAATTTTGAACAAGAGATTTAAGTGAAATTTTGACCTGTCAGTGGCACTTTGTGCTGAACACA
>JAEPMD010000064.1 GCA_017644105.1 Rhizobiaceae bacterium
ACCCGATCAGGTTTACTTCAATCAGCTGGAACCAATCCCGGTGGCAGCTTAATAAGGGTCAGAACGCACTTATAAAATAGATCAAAACTGTTCAGAAAAACCGAACCACTTCTAATGAAAAGAGGGCAGTGTCAGATTAAGTCGAGTCTTTTACAGATAAATATAAGATATATATTGCTTCGGTTGCATGTCGTTCTGTTAACTGTGTAAGGCTGCAAACCCAAATCTTAAGAAACTCTCGATATGATCTGGATGAACGCCTTCTCTTTGCATGCGCATCGCTCCCGCGTGTTGTGCATCAATAAACAGCGCGATTACAGTGGTAGGCAAGTCTGCCCTAATCTGGTCTTTCGATTTAGCATCCTCAACCCAAACTGAAATTTCTTTCAAGAACCGTTGGCGGAGTAGATCCAGTTTTTCGGTGGTCAACTGTCCGAGTCTGTAACGCTGAGCCCTCATCATGACGAATAAGCAACCGTTCGGAATGCCTAAGGTTTTCCGGTCTAGCTGCATATATGTAATCACGGCTTCAATAGTCGCATCAAACGTTCGACCCGACGCAAAGATGTCAAGAAGCGGTGCAATTGCTACCTCTTGGTACACATCCAGTACTTTTGATTTTAAACCATCGTCACTGCCGAAGGCGCGGTAGATCCCGGGTTTGGATGCACCTGTTAACTTGCAGATATCGTTGATCGAAACAGAAAGTGGGTCTTTGGACCAATATTGCATCAAGGATGTATGCAACACTTCATCTTGGTCGAGTGTGCTTGGTCGACCACGGTTGGATGGAGATAATTGACTCATTTATCGGACCTTGAGGTATTTAATTATTGACCACAGACTTTCGTACCTATAGTTATTTAAAAAACAGAATGAACGCTACCCCATTCCTAAAGGAGATACGAATGTCGAAAGATCCCATTGGTCTTTTCGGTCGGATGAACGCTTTGAGCCTAATGTTGATCACGCCTGAATTCTATAACGTCCGGCGACTTCGCGCCAAGAACGCCTCCAAAATCGATTACATACCAGCTAAATTTACCATGCAGCTCGAACATATGCAGTTGGATGATTTATCGATCCGTTATGCGCGTGCTGGCAAAGCGGATGGTCCGACAATCCTATTTCTTAGCCCACTGCCGCAAAGCATACTGTGCTACGATGCCGTCTGGGCTAACCTCGCGTCGGAGGCTAATTTAATCGCCGTAGATATGCCCGGATTTGGCAAAAGCGAAGGCGGCATGGAATACATGACCTTTGCCGCCCAAAGCGCATTTCTTGAAAAATTCGTAACCGCCTTGGAGCTGTCGGATATCCATATCGTGGCACCTGATGTGGCCATGCCTGTGGCACTGCATTACGTCATGCACCGAGATCACAAAGCCAAAAGCATCGCAATTGGAGACGGTCCAGGAATTTTGCCATCGGATGATGGAAGCTTGATCAGAAAAGTCGTGGGTTATGGTTTTTGGCGGACTTTGGTGAATACCACCGGCATGAGTACTTTCATCGCTGGCGCAACCTATTTGGGTTACTTGCACTATAGTCCAAAAGTGGCGGAGGTCACAGATTACATGGAAGCCTATGCCGGTCGAGCGCGTCAAGTTACCAGTTGGTTCAAAAGCTACCCAGAGGCCACTAAAGAGATCGATCCAAGCCTCGACACCCTCGATGTGCCCGTCCAAGTATTCTGGGGTGATCAAGACGCTTTTCTGACAACGGACAACGCCAAACGGCTGCATGCGCGCCTACCAAAAAGCGCGTTGACAATCTTTGAAAATTGCGGGCACTTTTGCTATCAAGATAAAAGCGACGAATTCAGCAACATGCTTGCGTCATGGGTGAATGGCGGCCATCAGTTCGACAAAACCGATGGCTGAAACGGTTTAGTCTATATTCAAAGCCCCTATAACACTACGAAGCACCCCTTCAATGAGTATAAAGAAGAGGTTCTAAGTGCGTAGCGAGAGCCGCAGCATTAAATTTTCGCTAAATGTTTTTGTTTGGCACATTTAGGACGTCAGAAATAAGTTAATTTTATGTCTGCGATGCTGACTACAGCGGACATTATTAGCCCGGGGCCTTCTAGGTTGCGTGGCAAGATAAGTTGCACTTGATGTTTGCTTCCATAATGCGTTCATTTGACAGACATCTAAATTGGCTTGCGATAGTTTGGTGATGTTCTCGGAATAAATCGAAACACTGAAAAACAAGGCATTTTAATCTGGGGGTATTGAACAAGTCGGGCTCCCGCTACCAACAAAATCAATGACATAGATAGATAGTGTTGTAGTAATGACTGCTCTGTTGCGTTTTCAGGGGACAAATAGGGGACAATTTACGCGTGGTAAGCTCTCTTTTGGCTTGGATCCGGCGTATGAGATTATTGGCCTTGATTGTGTCTGTACATGCCAACACATTTATCTATTTTGCATTGAGGGGAATCGGTTATCTTTTGCCAATGGATTTTACATGCAGCAAATCACCAGACCATGACGGGAAATATCACGTAAAGGCTAACGGCGTGCTGATAGGGCATATCAAGAAGAGGGATTTGCTGACAATCAAAAAGCATGGGTGTGGCGTACACTGGCAGTCGCGGTGCATGATAACAGATCCGGTGCGAGTGATAGCCTGGATGGTGCAAAGGCTGAGTTGAAAGCATCAGAACCACAATTAATCAAGCGATGAGAGGAAAATGACATGGCATTTGAGGGACGTGACTATCACCAAGCATTTGAAGAAACATGTTCAAATTTCAGGCGCTTTAGTCGTGGCTTAGAAGCCCCAGAAGTCGCAATTGTAAAAATTACTACTGCTCTTAATCTGCGCAGGATTTCAATAATTCCTGTTGGAACATGGGCAGCAACATATGTCAGTGATGTTTTGAAAAGGGGAATGTTATGAAAACAAAAAATCTACTTATTGTGGGCGCTGTGTTTTGGACTGGAGTTGCCGTTTTAGTAAATGATATTGCTGCGATATATATATCGCTCGCGGCTCATGGAATTATTTGGTTTCTTCATAGGATTGAAATAAAGCTAAATAAGTTACTTGATAACCAAGGTTTTTTTGTCAGCGAACAAGAACTGTCAGAATGGCGTTGTCAGACAAACTCTAACCAATCACAAAGGTTCCAAAAAGTTCATATTTTACGCTGCACAAATATCACGCCACTCAGTCAGCGCAGCAGCACGTTTTTGCTTATAGGCCCGTCTGGTTTCTAGATGTCTTTCGTGATTAAAATGGTTGTAGATTAAACCATGTATGGCGGCAAATCTCTGCAGTGTAGCGGGACTTCTGAACTTTTGCATTGCACTCTCCCGCCTTCGAAATGGAAGGTGAGAGTTTTCACATCTGTTGTTATGATATTGCGTAGTATTTTGCAGGTGCTTCGCGCCTAAAACGTTCAAAGCAGCACCATATGAAGCAAGCTTATCTGTTACAACTTCACGCGGGTTACCGTATTTTTTCATCAGTTTCTTAATAAATTTCAAAGCTGTACGTTTGCACCTCTTCTTTGAAACAAAGACCTCTAGCACCTCACCTTCGTGATCAATGGCGCGCCAAAGTAAAAACTTCTCACCATTGATTTTCACAAACACCTCATCTAAATGCCAGCGCCAATTGGAATGATTGCATCTTCGTTTCTTTCCGATTTTCTTAGCAAATGCCCCACCAAACCTGTTTACCCAAAAACGGATGCTTTCGTGGCAAATGTCGATACCACGTTCGGACAAAATATCTTCAACCTGTCGATAGCTCAGCGGATAACACACATAATACATCACCGCTAATTGGACAATTTCTGGGCTTGTCTTGAAATATTTATAAGAAATCTTGTCTGTCATTTTCAAAACCTGTGCCAATTTAAGGCCAAGATCAATTTTATTCTAACAACGCCCCTACAATACCCATTCAAACGGCAAATAGCTCATAATCTTCACAATGATGCGCTGAGTTCTGCTTGTATTGGGTTCTTCCGTCCACATTTTACGCGAGTCATATATGGTCTCGGTCCACTGCATTTTGCCATCTCGATCTTCAGAAACTCGGTAGAATACTTCAGTCTGATCCAAAGTCTCTGACAGTGTACGCGCAATCTGGGGGCTTTCCACTAAGAACCCCATTTCCGTATTGAGAGTGGCGGAACGCGGGTCGAAATTGAAGGAACCAATGAAAATTCGTTCACCATCGACGGCAAAAGTCTTTGCATGCAAGCTCGATTGAGAACCGGTCAGGACCTGGGAGAGCAATGAGGTTCTAGTTATTCTCGGACGCGACCGCAGCTCCAATACCTCGGCGCCAGCACGCACCAATTCATCACGGTAGCCCATCCATGCGCTATGAACGATTGGAACATCTGTGGCTTCTAGAGAATTAGTTACCAGCCGAATTTCAATATTATTTTCCAGGTAATCTTCAAACAGTGCTGTTCCGACAGCTCCTGGGATCAGATATGCGGATACGATGTCGAGACTACGTTCAGGCTGCCCCATCATCTCTGTAAGGCGTCCAAGGAGGAGACCCCTTTCATCCGCCTTGCCAAGGCCCTTTGCTGGATCATCACTGATGAGTTTGACTACGGTCCATTCAAACAGGTCTTCCCCGGCTAGAAGCCGAGAGATAACTGGAGCGCTGTTTAATACCTTTGCGTATTCGGATGCCCGTGAATTTTGCATTGCCTGCGTAACTGCAGACAGAAGCTCATCCAACCCACCGTCTGGCGGTGCCAGAATATCAAGGGCGTTGTAGGAGGATTCGCTGGTCCAATATCTATCAAAATCTTGCGAAACATCCGCAGCGCCCGGTCCAACTGCGAGAATATCATAATCAAAATATGCAGTACCTTCGCCATAGGCAAAATAGATGTCCCCTATGTTGCGACCACCTATGATGGTGGCCACACCATCAACAGTCATGGATTTGTTATGCATACGGCGGTTGAGACGGAAAGGATCAAAGACGTATGATAGTAGCTTTGGCTGACGAAACGTGAATGGGTTAAAGAGACGAATTTCGACGTTATCCATCTTGGCGAGGTCCGCGAGCACATTGTCTAGACCCGGAATTCCATTGTCATCAAGTAGCATTCGAACGCGTACTCCGCGCTCTGCTGCGATCCTTAATTCATCCAACAAAATCCACCCCGTCGTATCGGTCTGCCAAATATAGTACTGAATATCGATCGTCTGTTGTGCGGCGCGTGCAAGCATAATTCTAGACACAAGCGCATCGCGACCATCGGCCAGTGGTATAACGCCGGTCTTGCCCTCATTTTCGTCCATGAGCGGTAAAAACGTTCTGCCCAAGTTGGTTTCTTTGCTTACAGGTATAGCTGCCGATACTTCTCCAGATTGAAGGCTGGGTAATGGATAGATCAAACGCAAGATGAATATCGCTAAAGCCAATACAACGACGATCTTCAAAAAAAACCTTACAAAGCGCATACTCAGCTCTCCCAAGCAAATAATTGGGTTAAAGTCTAACACCGAGTAGCACTTGAGGACAACCTGCCTGTTTTCGCCAAATACACCGCGGAGCTGTAGGTTTTACCAATCATCTTCCTGCAAGCTCCAATGATTGTATCCAAGTTGTTTCAGGTTCTCACGCTCAGCGGCGCCTAAGCCCTGATTGAGTAGCTGGTCCAGATCGTTGCCCACGAGTTTCCCATATATATGATAAAGATGGCCGCTTGCGCTGTCTATCACAAATTCGCTCACGTCGATCACTTCTACTCCTTGAAGGGTCTCCACACGGTTTCCGGATTGGCCCAGACGTGGATAGCCATGCAGATTCTCGGAAAGATCCAGTGCGCGATCATCGACGGACGTGTAGATCGTAAAGCGCGCAGCTAGATCGCGGATCGTTGGAAGGATACGGTTGAAAGTTTCAAAGTCCATATCAGGGGCGAGCAGCACAACATTTTCCAGTTTCACCTCAGGATGCTGTGCGGCCATAATATACAAAGCGAGCGCAACGCCTCGCCCCCCGAGACTATGCCCTGCGACGTTCACCTTTTTCGGCGCGAAACGCCCAGACATATCGGCAATGACATCTGCAAGGCTTGGTGCACTCCAAAAGAGATCTGTCTCGTCGCGCATGTAATTCGTGAGCACACCATCTGACGGCCAGCCAAACCAAAGAAACCCGTCCTTCAGGTTCGCATTGTATTGTAATGAAACTGCACGGCGGCACCCCTTTTCAAAACTAATGTTGTAGCCATGGGTATAAATCAATGGTCCGCGAGTCGTATCTGCTGGTTCGAGTGCAGAATATATATTTTCTAACGGAGCCTCCCGGATGCCTGTAACCGACATGAACTCCCAAGGAATTCGAAACGGAGCAGCCTCAGCGATGGAAGAAAGACCTGGAATCGATATTTGACGAACGTGGCACCATCCTGAAAACTCGCCTCCACGTTCATCCCCAAAAAAATCGTCGGGATCGCTACGTCCAGTCCGGTTGCGGGTGGTGATAAAAGGCAACTCAGCTGTGGATTGTTGGGTGACACTGTCATGAGCATGTGACGGAGATGGGTCGAATAAATGCAGCATGCCGATAAGGCCAATTACGAGCGGGCTAAAAATGTAAGGTCTGATCACAATCTACTCCGACGAAGACATTTTGGGGCAATCGAAAAGAGGAATTTCCAACATTTATAACAAAAAACGACCTGAGTGTCCAAGCGTTTGTCTAAACTGACTTTGGTCAAAGATCTAGACAGTTCTTTCGCCGTAAGCAAAAGTTAGACGCCTGCTCCTGTGACTCAGGTGGCATTGTCAGACGAACTCTAACCAATCACAAAGGTTCCAAAAAGTTCATATTTTATGCTACACAGATATCACGCCACTTAGTCAGCGTAGCAGCACGTTTTTGCTTATTGGCGCGTCTGGTTTCTAGATGTCTTTCGTGATTAAATTGGTTGTAGATTGAACCGTGTACGTCGGCAAATCTCTATCCTAAATATCTTCGTCTTATTCAATCAAATGACGCAGCACGTTTGACTGATTTACAAACGGATTATGATCTAGAGCCGAAAGGCCCAACTTACCGGCGAACTTAATATAATTGTTGCAAACTGCGAACATCAAATTTGTTTAAAATAAAACTATACATGTTTTGTTATATATGATGTCAACTTCTTAAATTAGTTAACTAAATCCTAAACTTAGTGAAATATTTTGATCTCAAATTGTGGACTCGGTAATTACGGGAGCGAGTATGTCTGAATTAGAGCAAGGTACAGGAAAAGCGGTCGCAGCGAAGAAAAACAAAGTAGATGTAGATCTTCTTAATCAAGGCAGCGAAACACCCATTGAACGGATAGATATCGTTCTTCCCGGTGTGGAAGAACAGGACACGCCTGCGACCAATGCCGATGAGCAGCCGCTTAAAAGTGATGTTGCCAGCTCCGCACCCGCGCTGGCCGATACAACTCCTCAAGATGTTCAAGGCGCTGATTTAAGCTCTAACAGCAATTTTGATAAATCTGGTGTTGTGACACAAAACTCTTCTTCAAACGCTGGCCAAGACAACACTTTCGAAATACAAAATACGCCTTCATTAGATGGTGTTAATCTAAATTCTGTACAATCAGGCGCGGGTGCTCCATTAGCTCCTGAGCTTAATGCGCTTGATGAAGGCTCAAATACTTCCAACGCGAATCAACAAAGTTCGACCTCGTCAGGTGGTGGCTCCACCACGCCAGGCGGCTCGGATGAAGTGAATGTTGCACCGACCGACATTGTTTATGATAACAGCTCTGTTGACGAGAATGCATCCGGCGGCACTGTTATCGCAACACTTTCAACAGTTGATGCAAACGATAGTGATACGCACACCTATGCAATTGTGTCCGATCCATCGGGTTATTTTGAAATTGTTGGCGACGAAATTCGCGTCAGAGAAGGTGCTGATCTAGACTTTGAAACAGCGCCTTTACACGAAATTACGATTCAGGCTACCGATAGCACAGGTAACTCGTTTACTGAAACGATGACCATTGATCTGAATGATGTGAATGAAACATCGATCACAGCGATTTCTGATACAGATGCTTCAGGGAATACGGTTACTGAAGGTGCTTCTGTTGGCACAGCTGTTGGTATTACTGCATTGGCATCAGATGCTGATGCAACAGATACAATTAGCTATTCACTCTCTTCAAACCCTGGTGGGTTCTTTGCAATTGATGCCAATACCGGTGAAGTAACGGTTGCGGGATCATTGGATTATGAAACAGATACCTCTCATACGATTGAAGTGACTGCGACAAGTTCTGATGGCACAACATCAACGCAGACATTCACGATTGCTGTGGGTGATGAAATGGATCAAACACCAACAGACATTATATTTACAGATCATATTGAGGATTTTGAAGGCGGTGCTTCTGGTTGGAGTAACAACACAACAACAGACGGTGGTAATAATTTCTCGGAATTTCTAGGGCGTTTTGGTCATCAAACTGGTCTTAATGGAACGGAGAAAACTTTCTCAACACCTGAGGGCACTGATAAAACGGTTATAGAATTAGAT
>JAEPMD010000065.1 GCA_017644105.1 Rhizobiaceae bacterium
TCGAGGGTTCGAATCCCTTCCTCTCCGCCATGTTTTGACCCGTTGATTCTGCTTAGTTTTTTAAACCTTGGTTTCGGTACGTACCCGCCCATGTACCCGAGAGGTGAGCTATGTATTTAACACGTCGAGAAAACGGCTTTCGATTTCAACGCCGAATCCCTAAAAACCTTGAACCAACTCTTGGTAAATCACCCATTCGTATTTCTTTGGGAAACTTACCTGCGCGTGATGCATCTCATATTGCGCGTTTACTTGCTGGTCATTCTGATTTGTTATTCCTCGAGGTAGCAATGAAAGGAAGCCTAACTTTGTCAGATAATTCCGCTACTCCAAATGTACCCGATCCGAGAGATGAAGTAATTGCGCATCTAATGGACCTGGTGTTTTCGTATCAGGAACTAATGCTTGAGCAGCAGGAACGAGCTATGAAAGCGCACGAGACCCAAAAAGAAGTGCGGGCTTTGGCTGTTAGTAAAGCAATATATACAGAGCGATTAAATTTCCTATCGATGTTCACGGAACTCAAAGAAAGCTACATTGATTTACGAGATCAGGTTGATGCAGCATATGAAGAAGCGACTACTGAGTTAAAACGTCAAAAATATGCGCAAGCTCAATCAAAAATTGCTGCTTTTTCAGGACAAATTGATGAGATGAAGGCACTTTTAGAACAGAATCTTGACGGAGGCCCAAGAAGGCCAAACATGTCTGAGGTCCTCGAAGAATGGCATCATAACATTCGTCTTAAACTTGGGGTGGGAGAGAAGAAAACAACAACGGACTATAATCGCATCAAGGATTTTATTGCCTTTGCCGGTGATCGCCCGGTGAACAAATATAAGTTTAATCACTTTCAACAATATGCGATTATGCTTGCGGCGGTACCTTCAAATTACAACAAAAAACCAGATTTGCGCGGGAGGACCCTTGAGGAAGTATCAGTGTATAACCAAAATCTTCCCCAAAACAAACAGCTTCCAACTCTTTCTGAGAAAACCATCTGGACAAACTATTTCTCACCACTGCAAGTATTTTTTATAGATGTAGCAGCCCAGTACGATTTTCGCTCACCATTGTTGGATGTTAATATCAAACTACCAAAATCTACAAAAGGCACAACGGATAGAAGGCCGTTTACGGTTGATGAGCTCAACAAATGGTTTGCTATCTCTGCTTTAGCCAAACAACCTGATATGAAATGGATGCCTTTATTGAGCGCATTCACCGGCGCCCGTGTGGGCGAACTTGTCGCGCTCCAGGGAAAGGATATCTACCAGGTAGAAGGCGGGGCTTGGGTTATTGATCTAACCACTGACCTCATTGATGCCGACGGAACGTCTAAAGTTCGTAAGGTGAAGAACAAGAGCAGTCGCAGGATCATTGCTTTACCTGAGTTAATCATTAAAACTGGCTTTATCGATTATGTGAAGACAGTCCCAAAAGATAGTAATCTGTTCCCAGGCTGTTTTTACCAAGGCAAAACACGCGTTAAAGACCCGGCTGGTGCTGCATCTAAACGGCTGAATAAACAGTTGAAGAATGCTGGAATACACAGCAACATAGAAACAACGTTCCACTCCACACGTCATACAGCCAAAGATATGATGCGTGTTGCTAAAATCGATGAACGAACTCATGATAAGCAAACGGGTCACTCCAATAAGACAGTGTCTAGGAACTATGGTGCCAAAAACTTGTTGAATGAAGAGATCGAAGTATTGCGTGCCCTACCGATTCCTGAAGGATTGGATTTATCACCATATTTGTCGGGTAAGCAGTCGTAGCAGCATCAAATGCATAAATGGCATCGTCTAAAAAGTCTCAGCGTTCAGCAAGGCAATTATGTTGTTCGTAATTAACATAGTGCCTGCTGCTGACATCCTCATTTTTACGTTCCATTTCGCCAAGGTCCACTCAGCACTAAAATCCGCTGGAGTATTGCGATTCTCATGCAAACGCCGTTTTATGAAGTAATGGGGGGAAAGCGGGACAAAATGATAAACACTGTTTGCAGAAGAATCGTATAGTTGACGATATGTTGTATCAATCTGGAAAGCCGGATATTCCGATTTGTGTCACCAAAGTTAGTTGTGCATGTTAGCATGATTTAACTTGGGCCAACTTTATTCATTGGTATAGGTGTCATTTTGAAGATGGCGCTTGATCCTAAACGGCGGTTGGCTGCTGGCATATTTTCTGGCAATGGCATCAAAAACATCTTCACATTGGCCCTCATCAAAACCTTGTTTAACTAGACCGCTCACAATCATATTGCATAGGTTATCTAATTCGAGTTGTCGGTTTGTAGTCTTCTTGTTCTGCTGAAGACCATTGATCATCTGCCACAGAAGCATACGGGCCAGATCATCTCGGCTGGGCCGTCTAAGCTCCTTAGCGGTTCTCCTCATTTGCGACTGCCGAAGCCGCTGTTCCTCATTGCGCTGATGTATGGATTTTTTAGCCATAGTGCTGTTCTCCTCTGGATATGCCTGTCTCTTCTATTATACCCCATTTTGGGGACTGCCAGGAAACGCCGATGGCGATGAATCGCGGAATTCTATTTATGAATCGTTTTGTTCTAATTAGGAATCGCAACAAGATAAATTGAGCTGACTTATATCAAGTTTTTCTGATTTGCCTGCACATTGAAACCTATCTATTTAATGCCCGGGTAACTCAATCATGCTTGTCGGCAAGGCAGAATGGTGGGCATCAAATACGCATTTGAGGTGCCCTTTAGGTTACCCCTCTGGATGTTCCAATAGTTCAATCAGAAGGCTATTAGTCATGAGCTGGAGGTTACCCCAGCTGCTATATGTTTCGCATATCCCCCGACCAAAACCCGAGCAGATTTCGCCTGTATCGTGACCCAATGAATCGCAACAAGCTTGTTTTGAAACGAAAAGTTCTAGTTATGAATCGGTTTGATTTTTTCATGAATCGTTCTGTTCTATTCCTGAATCGCCATACTCTAACTTAGAAACGCTTTGTTCTAACCAAGAATCGCGATGGTATTATTGTGAATCGTAAGAACAGATTTTTGAATCGAATGACTCTGGTTCTGAATCGTATTGATCTATTCATGAATCGAAAATCTATAAAATTGAATCGCCCATATTGAGCGAAGAATCACGGAACCATTATCCTCGGCAGCTGGAACTATGGAAGATTAGTATTCATATTCCTGCCAATTAGGTTTTGAACCTCCGCGCCATCTAGGACCTTTGCAGTTGCCAGACGATTTGCCAGTTCCAGCAAAACATCTCGGTTCTGGTTGAGTAGCTTTTTTGCCATAGCTTCCGCAGCTTCAAGCCTAGTATTGACTCGCTGAGCAAGTTGGTGATCTTGCGACAGCATTAATGATTGATCTTTAAAGCGGCGATAAAGCAGAGGATGATGCTTTCCAAAACCAAGATTGGTTTCTGCATCAAGCGCCAAATGAGTAGCTTGTGCCAGATCAGAGTTATCTGTTCCACCTGATCCCATGCCTGTACTGCCTAAAACTAACATCTCAGCTGCCCGACCGGCCAGAGTAAACGCCAACATGCGACTGATCCAGTCTTCGTCCTGCGTTGCATGTTGCCTGATATTGCTTTCAATAAAACCGCCCGCACCAATACCAACGGATATTGTTCGGATAGTTCCCAAATCAAACCCGATCATTGCCAGCGCATGTCCCGATTCATGGAGAGCAATCCGCCAGAGTAATTCTTCTGACATCGAGTTTTGACCTGGACTGAGTGCGTCTTTGATATCATCATAATTTAGCTTACGTTTCTGCCGCCGCGCTTTCTGGCGCGCCTCACGGATCAAGCGTTCAATATCTGCACCCGTATTTCCAAGAGCCGACATTGCCAACGGCTTGAGGACTAGCTGTTGGTGTGCCTCCTGTTTGCGGGTAGTTTGTTGTGCAGGCAGTTGGTCTATAGCGGGCATATCATCAGTCTGGTGGTCTGATGATGTGGTATTATTCCCATGATCATCTAAAGGCTTGTCAATATTAGTCATGTGGAGCTTCCTTAATTGTATGGTTGTGGTCTCCGTCAGAAACTTTATTAATTCCGTTATTGGCGACGTAATTATTTGAATCCAATGTCTTACCGTCTGGCACATCACATAAGCTATTTTCTGTAACGGCAGCAGATATCACTGCTCCTTGCTCAAGAACAACATCTAAGTCGGGGCCGAGGTGATGAGCTATTATGCCGACTAAGGCCTCAGCATCTGGCGGATGTATGATGATATGTTTTTCAAGACGACCTGAACGTAAGAGAGCCTTATCAATCTTCTCAGGTCTATTGGTAGCTCCCACGAGAACAACACCATCCGTTTTGGCTGCGCCATCAAGTAATTCTAGAAGCCTATTGATTAAACTCGCCCAATAGTCATCATTCTTATGAGCATCTCCGCCACCATTCCGACTTCCGATGTTATCAAACTCATCGATGAATAGTATGCATGGACTGTTTACACTCGCATATTTAAACGTTGCAGAAATAGCCGCCAGCGCGTCACCAAGATTTGATGCTTCGAGCCACCGGGCGACTGATGTGGAAATCAGCGGTAATTGAAGTGTGTTACATAAGGCTTTGGCATAGGTGGTTTTACCTGTGCCAGGCGGACCACTGAGTAGAAGTCTCGTACTTAAATCAGACCAATCGACATCGTCATTATGCCAGGTATCTAAGTCCTGTTTTAAATCCAGTGCCCATGATTGCGCCTGGCCATAGCCTGAGAGATTTTCCACGAATAAATGACTTTTACGTGAACTTGATCCTGCATCCTCGCAAACCAGTTTGCACGGTTCGATAACATCGTAGAAGCCAACATATTTATTGGACCGGGATGGTTTGGTTGAATTCCCGCGACCGCCTAGATGTCCTCTACCATTAAACCTTTCGGTATCGTCGTCTGCATCGCCAAGTCTTGATGCATTGTCAGCCTCAAGCATTATCAAAACATCCACGATACGTGCCAATGATCGTCCAGGGCGGATTGCAGCGGCCATATCGTCAATGCCAAGGTGCCGAGGATTAAACTGCTTATCTGTCATCATAGACAAAGATTTTGCTTTCGAGATATTGCAACAGATAGACAGCACATCAGCGATCAACTCCAGATCGATACCATCTCCATTTAATATGATATCAGAAACGGCTTTAACGCGATCGGGTAGGGGAGATTTTTCCTCGTCAGCTATAATGACAGGTTTAATTTGTGTCAGAACGTTTTTCGAGATCGATTTGCGAAGATCATCGCCGTCATCACTACACCTTGCGAGCTCGCCACTCATACATGTAATCGACTTACGTCTCCGAGCATCAATTAGTTCATTATAGTGTCCAGACAACGCCGGTTCAGATTCAATTGGGCTCAGTGATACAAAAAACGGTAAGATCAAACCACCTTCTAGCATTAAACCAAACTGTCGGACAAAACCGAACACGGGTACTTGAACCGAGATGATTGGATTCGGTTTAGCCATCGCAAACATGTGCTGTTCGAATATGCCATCCTCACGATCAAGGGCCCTTGCCAGCAGCAAAGCCGTTGTCACTTCAGCGGGCTTGAGTGGAGGGGTGAGCCGTTTTACGAGAGACAAAATATGATACTTTTGGTCGGTAAGCCATACGTTTCTGGCTGGGGGTTGTGTGATGTCTTTATCAGCCAAGTTCAATGAGGTTGCGGAGCCTTCAGCGTTGTAATGATCAGCCTCCTCAAGATTGATATCCTCCCCAAAATCTGAAGAAATATCAGCCTCAATCACGACCTCAGATGGTTGGAGCCAATAGGCTGATCTCTTCATGCATTTGGTGATTAATTCAAAATCATGATCTTCATCACCTGTGAAGTCCAGGACACAATCATCAGCAATACGCCACTTTAACACGCCGCGTTCATTCTTGCCGATGTGTTCCCTGTTTAAGATGCCTGTTTCAGCTGCCTGTTCGAACGCTTCATGCCGAGCTGCTCGATACTGACGAGCCAGAAGATAATTGAGAATACGGTTTTTAGCTTTAGTCATGGTGAATCTCCTTCATATTGGAGGCGCGTGCATATGTTTCTTCAAAACCATCAGGTAGAGCATGCAACTTGCCATCAAACCAATCTCTCAAAACGATGCCGGCGGGGTGATCAAAGTCACATAAGAGTTGTAGCTCCCGGCTTAAGGCTCGTGGCAGAGTTCTGGGCAATTGATTGTTTGACCTGCTGCGCTTTCGAACATGTCTAAGAACACGACGAACAATTGCTGGTGCACGTATATCAACGAGTTCCACAGTTGGATTGCCCTTTGATGTAAGCAACCGAACAAGCTCGTAATTTTGCACAGGCATGCGTGAAGGTTGCTGGTTTGATGCTGTATTTTGCGAGGAAGATGTATGTCCGAGCTCCCTACAAGGTGTTTGAGTTGATTGTGGACGAGATTGTCCCCGTAGCCTGAACTGCAGGATATTATCGCGGTCTATTTGTTTACGGTTGGACATATTTGCTCCTTGCGCCAAATCATAAGATCGGCGCTCTAAATGGGTAATTTGATGGGATGTGACATGCCCGCATAATTGCTGTGGGCATGTTGGGGTGTTCGGTTGCTAGCTGCCAAACATTCCTTGACGTTGCAGGTATTTACTCTTCTTGCGTGGCAAGGTCTGGACGTTTGCAACTTGATGCTCAGTTTTTTGCTCTAATTGAACAAGCTTATGATTCTGATCATCCTGCAAAGCTCCATTTTTATCCTTGGGAACTGAATTATCTGCAAATGCCAGCTTCGCTTCGTTCACTGCATCTTCAATCATCCCGACGACGTTTTGAGATGCGATAAATCTATCTGACTGAGCAACTAACTCTGCTTCGCCCCGGATAAATTCTGTCGCCATATATTCGCGTGCCAAACGATAGCCTGCTGCAATATTCTTAACCCCACAGATGACATCTAAAATCTCAAGATTAAAAACGCCTGCCTCTTTAAAACGAGGCGGTAAATCTTTCTGATCCGAACAATCAATTATAGCCCATGATACAGAACCCTCATCAATAGTCATGCGCCTATGTTTCTGGTAAAGAAAATCCCGAACTTGAGCGCGAGCTATTGTGAGATTATCGGCAATCTTATTAAGCTTCGTCGTTTCAATCGTCGAGACCTGTCGCTTAAAATCTACCAGACATGCAGTATTGTTCTTTCGGTTAACTATCAAAGCATCAGGACGGTATGTGGTACCCTTTGGGTCTGGATCATAGTCCGTTTGTAAATCAGCCAAACGTGCTGCATCATTTGATTGAATGAGGTTGAGATACATAGGATCAATGGCAAACTTTAGGCCGCTATTGATAACGGTTAATTCCTCAATATGTTGGGCGATAAGACCCAAGATTTTTTCTTGAGCGATGCCGTCATTGCGAGGAAACATCATGAAGTATGTGGCAAGTGTGCTTGAGCTGCCTAACACAGGGTCGGTACGAGCAGCCTTCGC
>JAEPMD010000066.1 GCA_017644105.1 Rhizobiaceae bacterium
CGGTGGCAGCTTAATAAGGGTCAGAACGCACTTATAAAACAGATCAAAACTGTTCAGAAAAACCGAACCACTTCTCAACTGCTCGATAATAATAATTCCATTTTCCCCTAATCTTGATATAGGTTTCATCCATTCGCCATGAAGAACTAGTCTTTGATTTTTGGCGTTGGGCTTGTGATGCAATTACTGGCGAATATTTTACCACCCAACGGTTCAATGTCGCATGATCGACTTCTACACCACGCTCTGCCATGATTTCTTCAAGGTCGCGATATGAAACAGCATAACGAACATAGAAGTACACAGCGTATAAAATGACATCTTTTGGATAGTGGCTGCCTTTGAAATTGGTCATGAAATCATCTTTGTCTGATAAAATTGATGATAGATCCAATATGCTCAAAAGATTGATATTAAATATAGGGAGTGAAACTTTGCGACAGAACCGCCGATCTTTGCTAAGAAATCCCCAGCTGTGCGGCAGTGAGACTGAGCGACCAAGGGATATTAGCGTGATCAAGAATGTAAAAAAGTTGCTTGCCGCAGAAGGTAAATTTGCAAGTGCGGTATGGTCTCTCGGAGATCAAGCACTTGTAAGTGCAGCAAATTTTCTGGTTTTGCTTTTCCTTGCACGATACTCGACATCAGCAGATGTGGGCATATACGCGATTGTATTTTCAATCGTTGTAATATTTATCAGCGTACAAGAGGCACTGATATCCAGACCCTACACGGTCTCTTTCTTCGATTCAGAGCTTACTGGCCGACAGTTAGCTGGCGGAGCTTTACTTTTAACGTTGTTCTTTTCAGGCTTCGCTTGTCTGGTCAGTATCACACTTCTATTGGTTTACTCTTTTAACAGTGAGGAGGCACAATTGTCCCCTCTGATTGCTGCATTTTCATTCGCACTTCCGTTCGCACTTCTGCGTCAATTCATACGCAGATACCTTCTTTCTACCGTTTCCGTTAGGGAGCTTTTCTTCTTTGATGCGGTTTGCATTACACTCTTTCTATGCTCCATATTTTACGTGTCTAAAACCCACGAATTCGATGTCGTGACAGTCGTTTTCATAATGGGCGGCAGTTACTCTATGTGTTCGTTGGTTTGGCTATTGCTGCGCATAAAGCAGTTCAAACTAAGAATCATATTTGCAAAAAAGGCAGGCTTAGTCTTCTGGGAAATAGGAAAATGGTTGCTACCAACCAGGGCTATTCGGGAATTACAGGGATATATGACACACTGGTTTTCCATTGTGCTCATGAGCGCTTCCGCTACCGGAGTTTTTGCGGCCAACCTTAGTGTTGTTGCCCTATCCAACCCCTTCGTTCTTGGGTTGCTGAATATTATGACACCAGGTGCGGTCCGCACCTACAAAGACGACGGAATGGTCGGGTTACGTGATCAAACGATCACAAATATGTTCATCATGTCGATGATTATGATTATTTTCTTCTCTTTTATATATGTTTTTGGAGAAGCCATTATCAATTTGCTGTTTCCTGCCAAGGATTATCAGCAAAACAATTTGTTGCTTTTGATTTTAACAGGAGCGATTTCCATAGGCTCAATAGCCAGCCCGATTTCTGTATCGCTTGTGTGTGCCGGTCACGCGAAAGAGGAATCCCAGATATACTTTTTCGTATGCATCGTTAGTGTAATTACGGTTCCAATCCTGATTACATATGCTGGATTAACAGGAGCCGCTTTGTCAATATTACTTATTGAAACATTCACAGGTTTAGCACGCCTTCGGCTACTAAACACGGTGTTTAGAAATGCAGATGTGGCGTTCAACTTCAAAATAGTCATGGAACAGTTTCGCCTGAGAAATAGATAACTCAACTAAGCTGGATTGTGTCTCATTTTATAGATGGCAATTGGCCAAGGTGACAAAATTCTAATCAGGACTTTCTGAAATTTGCTCAACGGCATAACCTCAAAGTCGGAAGTTTCAAGCAACAACTTTTCGAATTTTGGTCTTATGTATACGAAATAAGTGTCTCTTTTGTTTGACTTAATGTCCTGATCGATCTTTTTGATGAGCTTCTCCAGCACAACATCGTTAAAGCTGCTAAAGTTGAAAAGTACCAATGGGTTGCTTGGTAAATTGAAACCTATGACATCATCGTTAACTGTAATAATTCGATCCGAAAAACGTGCTCGGGTTTTTGCAATGTTCGCAGATGATATTTCATGAAGGGCTTGAGACAGCTCAACACCATAGATGTTCTTGAAAGGATATTCGGCTGCCTTGCATATAACTCGCCCCTTTCCAGAGCCGAAATCTACGAAGTCATACTTTTGGTGATCGATGTTCAATATTCGAAAAATGATGTTCATCGTAGTGTAAGGAGTGCCAAGATAAACGTTCGAGTATTTTGCGTTCGGTCCCCTGCTGTCGAGTTCATTAATCTCAACCTGACCACCTGCGTCAATTCCAAGTCTTGAGTCTCCTAAATCATTCAGTTTCAGGACTAGGTTTCGTTTGATGAAATGGACAAAATTCCTGATTGGGTTTGCACTTTTCTGGAGATATTTAGATTTGGCAGTCACTTGCGTATCCCATTTTACCCTTATTTACTGTTACAACTGGCATTGCTTTGTTTGCAGTTTAGTCGAAACTAACTCTGCATGCTCGCAGAATGCAAGCTGTTTATCGTGTCGCATGCATCAACGGTGAAGCAGTTGTTTCAACTTGTTTTTGCTATTGTTCTTCCATTGGTCCAGTTTCTCAAAGTTCTTGAACTTGGAGGCATTCATGTTTGGTCTGAAACTGAAATAGAGATCACCAACCGCTTGGCGTTCCGGCCACAGGAAATCGATGACATGGCTGCCAGCAGTGGCGGAATCCAATTTTCTGGCCCAATCACCGTTCAAGAATGATTCAGCAACTTCCATTTCTAGCAACAGCCCAACAGAGTATTTCGAATATACTTCATTATAGGCACCTTTGATAGTAAAGGCGGTACCGCCATCGAACACCATCATCCCCGCCGCAACAGGAATGCCGTCTAACAACAACAGGTCTGCGCGTACTGCGCCTGTCGCTTTGGGTTGAAATATTTCCCGAGCAAAGTTTTCAGTTTCTTTATTGCAGGCAAGCGCTGTACCGCACTCTCCCTTCCATCCACTTTTTTCAAGATCAAGAAATGCATCAACTGCGTATTCAAGCCCCTCCCCGTGAGTGTGTACCTCATGGGTAACTTCACCCAGTTTTTCAAAGCGCTTGCGGTTTCGCGCAAGATCGCGCCGTCTTTTTCGGGGAACAAATTCTTTAATATGTTGTTCAAAATCATGCCCTGCTTCAAAGACTGCCCGTTCATATTTGGGAACAGAATGCCAAGCGACTTTTTCTTGATCCAAAGCGTTACAAAAAGCCGAATGTGTTGGTCCCGATAGGTAGAAATCTCGAATGGACCAATCTGCCACTCTCATATCGGACAACGACTTCAACACTCCCCTGGCAGAGGCGACGGGATCGTGCTTATCCAATATCGGCAAGCATGAGAACGTATAAAGCGTTGTCCAGGCTGCCCCCCTCGGAACAAAATAAGGAATCCAGATTGGCAGCAGAAATACCGGAAGAAGACCAATCAGTTTTTCCGACTGCCATGCTGCGGCAAACTTGACGTTGTGTTTCTGTGGCAGATTATTGAGCAGCGCCTGAACATATTTACGTGAATAATAAACATTGTCCTCGATCTTTTCACTATCGAGTCTATCCCAACAATGTGCCAGTTCCGATATTTCCGCTTGTGATAGAACAGGTTTGCCAATTAGATCCTGATAACCCCGATCCGTTTTTCCATACTGTCGCCGAATTGATCCTTCGAAAGAATTCAAAATTGACTTAGCAACATTATCAGTGATTAAGGTCATCTAACCCTCCCAAAGTTTGATAGTATCCTGTTGACTTTTCTCGCAAAAAGGTAAAGCGAAGGTGAGTGTTTGACCTTACGCGTCAAAACGATTTTTCCGATTGTAAAATATTTGAGTGCCACCCCGAGTTTTGATATAGGAACAAGCACCCTGCCTACGGGAACAGAACGATTGCAGATTTTCAATTTGTAAGGTTCGTCTCCAAACAGGCAGTCGAAAGACTCAAAACCGTTTTCCGCAGCTTTGAATATGATAAAGTGAAGCAGTAGAGTGCCAGGTGAAGCAAAGCCGTAATTCTTGTCATAGCTCGTCTGGTACAAGAGTACTGAATTTTTTTCCACCAGGCAAAATGTAGTAGCAAGAACTTCGCCATTTAATCGCAGTGTATACACACGTGAAATTTCTTCGCAATCAATCGCAATAGTTGGAAGGAAGTTCGCAGCACCACAATTTTGGAATGGGTTTTTTTTGCCTCTGGCAGCAAGATCTTCAGCCTTTATCTGTAGCATCATTTCGACAATCCGTTTTCTTTCAGACGGATCCGTCTCGCATTGAAAGGTGAGTTCGCCCAATTTTTTGAGCTTTCTCTTTTTTCGTTCAAAGCCCTGCCAGGTTCGCGAAGAATAGATAGATTTTCGCAGGGCTTGGTAATCAGAATGCAGATCCAAAATATGTGTCGAATTATCCTCCCTGACACTTTCTTGCAAAGCAACCGCATTCTCGGTGTGCATGCCATACCAGGGCGCCTGCTTGCTGATTTCCAAAATGTCGGCTTTACCGACCAATTCAAAAACCTTGGTCCAAATGTCCTGACCGCTTGATAACAAGCTTTGATCTCCCACGACTGGACCATTGTAGTCGTTCCAATCCGAACCCAGCCACGCTAACCGGCGGATTCCCAGGCGTTGGTATATTCCCAGCGGGAATAGGATTACTGGTTTGTCATCGCAAGTGCTCACAATAATGCGGGGGTCCACATTTTTTTGTTTTCCAATGGTTTGATACCAGGCATTCGTGAAATCAAAGTCTTGAAATACCCTATAGTTTCCGAACTCCATCAGCTTCCGCCAAAACGGTGCGGCTTCCTCAAGGGAGTGAAAACACTTCCAATCCAGGTTATTTACGGATCCCAAGAATTTTTCCTTCAAGTTTTTTCCCCTGTTCCACAAAGTTTCCATTAAAGCAAATTCGCTAATATTTGCTTACACCTCTTTAAATTCATAAGTATTTTTCACCATTCTTACTTTTACTTATCCCACCAGGGATGGTTGCACTAACCGTGATGCGGACACTTTTGGGGCGAAGTCAAGGTTCTGATGGGATGGACGTTGCTGAAAATCTCGTCAACTGATTGTTCACAAATACTTCGTAAGTTACCCAAACAAATGATGATGCATTTTCAATGGCGGCTAAAACTTTCGCAGTTTGCCATTCTTGTGCAGCACATACGAAATTTGGAACTACAGTATGAAAAACCTAAAGCTGAAAACCAGAATAGGTAGGTGGCTTTCTGGCTTCACCCTGCCAACACATCTTGCACGCATTTATCTGAAAGTTTTGACGCAATTCACATTCCATCGCAAAAGCTATATGGCGGTTCTTTCTGGCAGGGAAGCACATGCCTATGCCTCAGCTCAAGGAGTACGAGCTTTGGGAAAGAATGTGCTGCTGATTACAGATTCTCCACAATTGCAAGAGATGGCGTATTCCGATGGCATAATCCATATTAGTCCTGAAGATAATTTGGAAAATTTACTTTCCAAACTCGAATCTTTCGAACTTGACGGTGTGTTGGTCTCGGCAGATACCGATTTGCTACCAATCCAGCACCAAATTGCTACACGATTTAACTTACGTTCGGTTGGCGAGGAATCCGGGAAGTTTGGCAATGACAAATTTGCATGGCGTGAAGCATTGGCGAAGGGAAATGTCCCACAACCCTATTTTTCGACGAATCCGCTTGATTTTGAAAATGAGGCTTGCGTTCGCAAGCCCCGAACCGGGTGTAGCAGTAAAGGGGTTAAACTACTAAAGCCGGCGGACGACAAAACTGCTTACGCTGGACCAGAGTTCTTTTTCGAAGCAATTGTTCCTGGCTATCAATACAATTACGAAGGCATTGTTCGGGACGGAGAAGTTCATATTCTTGCGCGGATGTTTGATCAGTATCGAGAGCACAACGGTGCTGTCGTGCCCCACTATTACCTGTTAAATCCCCCAATTAATCCCGACCGCGAAGCAGCACTCGCAAAATGTACAAAACTGAGCTTGAAAGCGTCAAACATAGTAAATGGCGCATATCATCTAGAGATGCGGATGCAAGATGACCTAGCGGTTCCTATTGACTTCGCAAATCGAATTGGTACGTCGGAACGCACTGTAAGTTTCTCGATTGGAGGCAATTTGGGGAAAGCCCACGCAAGCTGTTTCCTGAAAAGTGGTTCTACTTTTGAATTGGGCGAGCCCAAACAAATGATGCAATATTGGTGTTGGACTGAAGAGGAGTTTGAGTGCGCCCAAAAACTATTGGAACAGTACCCGAATTGGGTTTTTGATGCACGTATGAAGCCTCATGAAATGAATGGAGAAACGAGCTTCGGTACCTTCACTGTGTTTCACGATGATTTTGAGGGAATAAAAGAGATGGCTAGTACTCTTGATCTGAAATTGAGCTTCTGAATTAAGATCGGCTTATTCTGCTCAAAAGGACTGCCTTATTGATGGCGTTTTGAGTTGATACAATTTCCGTGTTGATTTGGGAGATTGAATAGCCCCGAGTTTGTTAGACACCCTGCAGTTTCATTTTCTGCTGCTTTTCAAAATTTGTAACCCGTCAGCGCCTTATGGACAGATTGGTTTGATTTTATAAGAGAGTGATTTAGGCTCATCATAGCCCATAT
>JAEPMD010000067.1 GCA_017644105.1 Rhizobiaceae bacterium
TGTGTTCAGCACAAAGTGCCACTGACAGGTCAAAATTTCACTTAAATCTCTTGTTCAAAATTGCCGAGCCACTTCTCGGGTAGATTCCGGTAGAGGGCAGGATGACACTTTAAGCTTATCTATTCGGATTTTCCCACCTATATTCGCCTGTGAGGAGAATATGAGCCCATCCGAGGGGCGAGATGTGCGAGAGAAGTTCTGGTGAACAATTAAGATTGTCGTGCTTTCTGGCCATTACGGCTTGACCAAGATATTTTGTGTTCCAGTAAATTATGATTGCAGCCAGCAGGTTGAGGCCTGCCATTCGGTAGTGTTGTCCTTCGGCACTGCGGTCGCGGATTTCACCTTGGCGTCCGATGCGCAATGCATTTTTCAGTGCATGATGGGATTCACCCTTGTTCAGGCCGATTTGCGCACGTCGCTGCATGTCAATGTCAAGCAACCATTCAATGATGAACAGGGTACGTTCGATACGACCTATTTCCCGAAGTGCCAGGGCAATTTCATGTTGGCGCGGATTAGACGCAAACGTCTTCAAGAGTTGGCTTGGCCTCATGCCACCAGTTACCATTGTGGCAACAGCCCGCAGGATATCTGGCCAGTTATCAATGACTATTTTTTCTCTGATTTTACCTCCAATGAGACCCTTTATTTCTTTTGGTACTGAAGCCGGATCAAAGAGGTAAAGCCGTTTAGATGGTAGGTCACGAATACGCGGGATGAAACGATAGGACAGCAGTGCCGTGACAGCAAAGACGTGATCTGTAAACCCGCCGGTATCAGCATATTGCTCTTTGATTTTCTTGCCAACCTCGTTCATCAACAGCCCGTCCAAAATGTAAGGTGCTTCGTTCACTGTAGCCGGGATATTCTGGGTTGCAAACGGGCTAAACTGATCGGAGACATGGGTGTAGGCCTTGAGCCCAGGCTCAGAGCCGTATTTCGCGTTGATCAGATTCATTGCTTCACCGTGGCGCGCAGTAGAGAAAAACTGGCCGTCACTGGATGTAGTAATGCCTTCACCCCAATACTGTGCCATTGGCAATTTCGATTGCGCCGCAATGACCATGGCAAGTGCCTGGTTGATTGCTTCACTCTCTATATGCCATCGAGACAGTCGCGAGAGCTGAAAATAATCATGAGAACTGGTTGCTTCTGCCATTTTGCGCAGGCCAAGATTTAGCCCTTCTGCTAACAGGACGTTCAGAAGCCCAATTTTATCTTTGCAGGGTGCGCCTGTTCGTAGATGGGTAAAGGCCTCAATAAACCCAACATCATCATCAACCTCTTGCAATATATCAGTAATACGAACAGAAGGCAGACGGCCATAGAGATCAAGCACCATATCGTCGGCATTTTCCGGCACATTACTGGTCAACCGGTTGACTTTAAGAACGCCATTTTCGATGGAGCCGCTTGGAATTGCGCCCATCCGCGCAGCCTTGGCCAGCCTTTCAAAGCCCTCTTGCAATCTTGCTTTGCGGTCGACTAACCAGGTTTCTGCTTCAAATGGCATGGTCAAGCGTACAGTTGCTTTAGCAGTTTCAAACGGCATCAGGGTTTTCTTTAGATCAACGTAACGTCGAGAATGAGATAACCAAATATCTCTAGCACGAAAAGCCTCCCGAATTTGGAACATCACGGCGACTTCCCAAAGTCGATTATCATCAAGTTTTTGAGCTTTGAGATGACGGTGCCACTTTGAAGTGCGTCGGAGGAAATCGTGTGGAAGCGGTGCCTCCTTTTGATCATTCGCAATCATTTTGGCAGCGCTCAGTAACGGCTTGGTTGCAGGCGCACCATTAATATTAAGCGCACGTAACATACGCGGCGCGTACCGTCGAAATCGGTTATAGCCGTGGATGACATGCGACAGTGGATTAGCGGCCATTGTGTCGGTTAATTTAGAAGCAGTCGCCACAAGGTTTTCCAGATGCGCCCAACCACATGCTGTTTCTGTTGCTTCATCAAGGGATGCTTCGTCTCCCTTGGCTTCTAGCAAGGCAAAACCCAATTCCTTGAAAGAATGGAGTGTCTTCTGCAGCGATGATCTTGAATCAGTGATCTGTGCATCGCACAGCTTTTTTGCGTCCCGCCACGTTTTGCCAACAATACGGTCGTGGGTCTCCACAATAGCATCAGCGATTGCAGCTTCCCATTCGACAACACATACCGCTACAATGGCAAGCCTTCGGTCACTGGTAATATCGCGTAAGCCATCGGCAAAATACCTTTCACCCTGACGGCGTAGACGGCTAATCCGGTGTGGTGGTATATCTGCCAGAATATCTGATGAAAGATTTAACTTTTGAAGAAATTCCAACTTGTCCAAAAGTCGTGAGACATCAGCAGAATTATTGCCCACCTCAAATTGCCGCAGCCAAATGAAGTGCGTAACGTTTCCATTGGCAATTTCGGTCAACAGAGTGTCCAGTTGCTCTCTCATATTGTCATCAAGCCTGCCAGCAATACGGCTTTCAATTCGACGTTCAGCAGCAACAAGTGCGTCAGCACACAGTCGTTCAATGACCGTAATACCTGGAAGGATGGTTTGCGTTTTTCGACATTCCTCAACAAACCGCTGTGCCAAATTTTCATTTGAATGAGCAGCTTCAGCTTCACGTTCAAGCCAATTCTTGAGGTTTTGCGCTCCCTGGCCGGTGAACATCTTAAAACCATAAATTCGGCGCAAGGCATGTAAGTGCTCTTGTCGAGTTTGACGCCGTGCGGCGTAAGGCAAAATATCGTCAGCTGTTAGACCCAGCTGAACTGCAATGAAGCGTAATATTTTCTCCGGGATGATCTCATCAGATGAAAGAATGCGTCCAGGGTAGCGCAAAGCACATAGCTGTAAAGCAAGACCAATCCGGTTCTCTGGCCGTCTGCGGGCATTGATATGTTCCAGATCATCATCTGCAAGTGTATAATGCTGCAACATTGATGTATCATCGATTGGTAAATCGAATAGTGCAGATCGTTGCCGTTCTGTCAGAATTGATCGTCTTGGCATGAAAGTGTCCTTAAAATGATGTTGATAATTTTGAGACAATACTTAATATAAAGACGAATAATGAGACAGGTTTCATGTGCAAATCCCAGCTGTCCGGATGGCCCGGAATTCTGTCTCTTAAACGAACGTTTTAAGGACAAATTCAATGGTAAAAAGTATGGCTGAGCAAGATATTGATCTTCTTGATGGCTTTCTCGGTCGCGTAAAAAATGGGGTCGTTCCCAATGCAGAGGCCTTAGATGGTTTTTTTGCTGCGTTGGCATGTTGTCCAGATTTAATCATGCCAAGCGAATTCATGGCCGTTATTCAAAAAAGCGAAGAAAAAGACGGAGATCTTATATTTGAGAATATGGGTGAAGCCGAACACTTCACAAACTTAGTAATGGGTCATTGGAATGCAGTAAATGAGCAACTGAACTCAGGTGACATTTATCTTCCCGTCTTGATTGAAGATGAAAATGGAACTGCACAGGCAAATGATTGGGCAAAAGGTTTTGTCCTCGGTACTCGGCTGAGGCCAGAAATCTGGGCTGATGTGTTTGACGATGAAGAACAAGGTGGTGCGCTCGTACCTATTTTTGCACTGGCGCATGAAAACGATTCAGATCCAGAAATGCGCCCCTACAAAGAACCCATCAGCCATGAACTCCGAGAAGAATTAATCATTGGTGCGACAGCTGGTGTGATGCGTTTACATATTGCAATGCTGCATCTACGCGATACATATCTACCTCAGAATAATACGTTTGTTCGCAGTGGGCCAAAGATCGGACGAAATGAATCTTGTCCATGCGGCTCTGGAAAGAAATACAAAAAGTGTTGCGGCTCTGGGCCAACTATCCACTAAGTATCAATTATGGTTCAAACACTCGGATACGCAAGAGTTTCTACCCCAGATCAGGATATGTCAGGTCAAATTGATCGGCTCAAAGAGGCTGGTGCATCCAGAATATTCCAAGATGTTATTTCAGGGAAAACCTTTGAGCGGCCGGGCTTAACAGCGTTTGTGGATTTTGCCCGTCCAGGGGATACGCTCATCGTAGCACGGCTTGATCGATTGGGAAGATCTCTAAAAGAACTGCTGGAAACTGTAGAGGGTCTGCATGATACAGGCATTGGTTTAATTAGCCTCGAAGAACGGATCGATACAACGTCAGCAGCGGGTGAACTGATCTTCCACGTCTTCGGAGCCATCGCCCATTTTGAGCGTCGTCTCATTTCAGAACGCACCAAAGATGGAATCAAAGCCGCCAGAGCACAAGGGCGAAAACCAGGGCGACCGCCTCTCGAAGCTGAAACAGTTTTGGCACTACAAAACCTCGTTAAGGCTGGTATGACTGCAGGGCAAGCCGCAAAACAACTTGGTATCGCAAGATCAACAGCTTACAGATTGACCAAGGAAACAACGCAGCACTAGCCAACCCCCTTTAAAGTCAATCATTTAGTCTTCAACCTATATGCCTGTTGGGTTGAAGGTTGTTACAAAATCAAAATGAATGAGCCGTAAACTTTGCGACATTACCATGTAAGTCATGCACGATTTTAACATCCAAACACGCGAAATTGAATCCTAAAGCATTTTAACCAGTCTGTATAAAATTTGCAACAATACTGTGAAAAGGTTGCAGAAAGTTTTTCTTATCTCAACTTATACCTGTTACAATTATTAAGATATATTAGGGCATTGTTAACATTAAAAAACTACCTTGAGTAGCATAAAGTAAAGGAGGTACAAAATTTGACTCAATTATCTGGCACCCAAACAGTCCGGAAAAGATTAGCTACTCGGTATGACTGCAATATCGTTGCACAAGTTGAAACAAAGTTTGGTGCTATATCATGCCAAGTTCAAAATATTTCATCGACCGGCCTTATGGCATCTACTACTTCGGTTGCTCAGTTGGTGGTGGGTCAGGTCGTTAATATATCACAGGCAGAGTTGGGCAAGCTCAAGGGTATAGTTATGTGGACCAGCATCGGTAAATTTGGCATTTCATTTAGTCATCCAATATCTGACGGGAAATTATCAAACATATCTAAATGATCAATTCCTTGTTTGGCGCACCTTTGAGCATAGTAAAAAAATAGTTTCAAATCAACTACTTAAACAGAAAAAACGCGCCTATTATTCCCCCATCAAGATCTTCAATGCCATAATCGATGGTGTAGCTGAAACAACTAGGGTGTGGACTCAATTGATCCAGCATCTGATCGCAAACATGTATATCATGTTCTGGAAATTCATTGCAGTTTTCTCGAACCTTGTTGATAGTCTGCGCATGTCTTTCATCTTGCAAAAGAACCGCTCAACAATGTTGCGCATAGCATAAAGATTTTTGTCATGCGGGATTGGTTTTCTGGCATTTGATTTTGATGGAATAACAGCAAGTGCACCTTCGTCTTCAATCTGTCGCCTGATTTTCGCACTGGCATAAGCTTTATCTGCAACGATGGCCAATGGTTCTTCTTGCCAATCCGTGAAGGCATCAAACATTTGGCTATCATGTACATTGCCACCTGAAATCACAAGTCTTAAAGGCCTGCCATATTCATCTACAGCCGCGTGAACCTTGCTTGTGCGGCCTCCGCGTGAGCCGTTGGCTGACAGACAAATGAAATGCCGTCGAGAAGCGTCCAATACACTCGAGAAGTTCCCCTTTTTTGACCCAGCCGCTGCGCGGTGTGCCTTTACAATTGAGCCGTCAATGAAAATCAAACTGTCCTTGACCTCCCTTGCCAGGGCATCGAAGACTGTTTTCCAAACGCCTTTGCGCCCCCATCTCACATACCGATTATAAACGGTTGTTCGTGGACCATATCGCTCTGGCAGATCACGCCATGGCGCACCAGTTCTCAAAATATAGAAAATGCCATTAAGAATTTTACGATCATCAACTCGCTTCGCACCACGTGTTTGTTGCGGCAACAAAGGCGCAATAACTGCCCATTCTTCATCAGATAAATCAAACCGTGCCATCAAAACCTCCGTCAATGGTTGTTTTGAATCTGATTTGCTAAAGTAAATCAACATGCTGTATTGGGTTCACACCCTAGGTTCTGTTGACAAACAGGATTCCCAAATCAGTTAAAATCTGATTCAAGATAGCTTTTATCGGAGGTTATCTTG
>JAEPMD010000068.1 GCA_017644105.1 Rhizobiaceae bacterium
GCTTGAGAGATTAGCATAAGAACTTTGCGCAGATGCCAATGACGGTTGCGAGGCAATCTGCATGTAATAACCAGAAAATTCTGGAGCCGCCTGCACTGGCGCATTCGCAATCGCAGCTGCTGTATCGTTGCTTAATGGTGCAGTCTCTTCTGGCTGTGCAACAGGAGCTACCGGAGCGACAGGGACTGCAGGCGCTGGCGTTGGTGTTGCGACCGGTGCTGGTGTTTCTTGCGCCAAGGCAGTTTCAACCGGTTGCTGGGTAACGGTCGGTGCAGGCGCTGGCTCAGGTGATACAGGTGCCACTGTCGGAGTGGTTTCAGCAACGACTGGTGTCGGTTCCGGCGCTGGCGCTTCACGCGTAATAATCGTGCCGTCCGATTGAACGATCACAGTTTGGACACGACGTGGTGTAACGAGCGGCTGCGTCAGATCGCTTGATTGATCAGCGGACGCGATTTCTTCGTTTGCAGTCAGGCGATCAGTATTTTTATCATCTGCAGCAAATTCGCGACCTTCAAGCGGAAGGATCGATGGATTGAGCGTTTTTTGAACAATATCAACTGGTTCTTCAGTGCTTTCAACCAGCGAAGATTGATTTGCGACGCTCACATCATTGCCTTCTACTTGGTCATAGACTGCCTGATCTTGATTAGGCACAGATGCTCCACCCGGATCAGCCGGGACTTCTTTTATCGGAGAATTATCCGCTTTGACAATAATGGGTTCGCTTGATCCACCTAAAGTCGCACCCGAATTTTGGAAATAAAGATAAGCGCCACCACCAAGTAGCAAGGCAGCTAGCACGCCGACAACAGCAAGCGTATTTGAACCACTGCCTCTAGTTTCATCCACCGCAACGACATTGTCTTCAAAATTATCCGTATCATGGGTGACATCGATACGGTCAGGACCTTGACTGATAATGGACGCGGTGTCTGTGTCGGATTCAACAGCACCAACATTAAAAAGCTCATTCAGCTCATCCATGTCGGCGGCGCTGCCACCGGTTTCTGTGATACCAAAAGCGGACGAAGCTTCAACGGTGCCTACTGACGAGATCGGCGCCGCAGCTGGTACATCTTGCTCAGACGGCAAATCACCCGAAATCAGCTGAGAAAACTCGCGCTCAAGTTCCAGATCAAGATCGACATCCATATTTGACTGTTCGCGCGAAAACTCTTCCACTTTGGGCAGTTCCGGAATTTCAAATGGAGCTGTTTCTTCAATATCGGCTTCAGTCTCAGTAAATCCAGAGACGTCCAACACGCTTTCTAGATCTTCTGTGCGATCAACCGGTTCTTCCGTTGCGACAAGCTCTGCAAAATCCGGGGGTGTCGGTGCATCCTGTGGTGTGACAATGGATGGGAATGGACGTTCGGACTGAGACTCTACATTTGTCGGAATGGATTCATATTCTGGTGGTTGAACTGGTTCAGAATTCACCGCTTCAAAAGGAACCTCTGGTGCCGCAGGTGCAGCAACCGTTTCAGGAACCTCGTTCACGCCGGCCTCCAGGCCATGCTGAAGTTTTTCGAGTTCTTGTTCCAAGTCACTCGACATCTGACCAATATCAAAGTTAGGTGCTTCGTTTGTTTGTTCGGCAGGTGTTTCATCTGAAGAAAACGGTGACGGTGTGGAAAGTGGATTAGGCAAATCAGCTACCTCAGGTTCGGGTTGCGTCGTAGTAAATTGTTCAGGTATTGCAGCCGCTTGCGGTACTTCAATCGTAGGCTCCTGCGGCATAACTGGCGTTGCGCGTGACATAATCGGTGTCACAGGCTCAGGCGCAACAGGCTCCGAAATCGGCGCAACGAATGGCGGCTCAACCGGAGCTACCGGCTCGTCTTGAACAATTGGAGTTTCAGTTTGCGGCACAAAATTTGTTACGGGCGTAGCACTGGCCGGCTGACCATGCGTTGGAAGCGCATAACGTGACATATCATCCAAAACATCATCAACTTCTGCGGAAGTGCTCGGTGTCGGATTTGAAGGAGCAACATCAGATTGGGGTGCTGTGGGGGGAGCTGCAGGAGATGGTGAAACATGGGTGACCGTCTGCGGTTCAACACCAAACTCACGCAATAATTCAGCCTCAAGATCGGTGACAGCCTTATTAGCGGCACCCTCCTGATTACTATCGACCTGGCCCTCATCCTGATAGCCGATAATTTTCGCAAGCTCTTCTAATGGATTATCAGAGGGAGCACTTGCAGAACTATCTAGCTCTTTGCTTTTCTCATTCAGTTTATCGGTCATGGTCGTTTGCTACTCCTAGCAACTTTTTTGCCATGCCAATGTGGAGAAATATTGGCACTAACGCATTTCTAGCGGTGCATCTGTTCCAGTAATTAACAACCCAGACCGCAAAACAGAAGCAATCGCGAACACTAAACCCAGTCTGGCCTTTGTTATTATGGCACTTTCATGGTTAATAAACCGTAATTCTGGACGGTCTTTGCCCAAATTCCAATGCGAATGCAGCATACTTGCTAAATCATACAGATAAAACGCGATCTTATGTGGCTCATGAGCAAGCGCAGCACTTTCCACCACCCTCGGATATTCTGCCAGTTTTGCGATTAATCGCAACTCTGTTTCATCATTTAGCACAGAAAAGTCGGCGTTTTTGAGCTCATTTTGACCAAAATCAGTATCTGCAAACGCTTCTTGCGCCTGTCTGAATACTGAATGGCACCTTGCATGCGCATATTGAACATAAAATACCGGATTGTCTTTTGATTGCTCGGTCACCTTGGCAAAATCAAAATCAAGCGGTTCAGAACTTTTGCGATAAAGCATCATAAAACGAACCGAATCCGAGCCCACTTCATCAACCACATCACGCAATGTGACGAAATCCCCAGAACGTTTGGACATTTTGACAGGTTCCCCTGCCCGATAAAGTTTGACCAACTGGCATAGCAACACAGACAAATGCGTTTTGCCTTCAGAAATAGCTTTTGCCAGCGCTTCAAGGCGCTTCACATAACCACCGTGATCCGCACCGAGGACAAAGATGGTGTCATCAAACCCACGATTATATTTGTCTAAGAAATACGCAACATCAGCGGCGAAGTAAGTGTAAGAACCATCTGACTTAATCAGCGCCCGATCCAAATCATCGCCAACATCGGTCGAACGGAACAATGTTTGCTCACGATCTTCCCAATCATCTGGCAATTGCCCTTTTGGCGGTGGCAATGTGCCTTTATAGACGAAGCCTTTCGCCTCAAGGTCAGAAATCGCTGAACCAATTGGGCCTCCATTATCAGCATGGAGTGTCCGCTCAGAGAAGAAAACGTCATGACGAATATTAAGCGCTGCAAGATCGTCGCGGATCATCTCCATCATCCCATCAATTGCACGCGGACGGATGATATCTTGCCGCTCGGCCTCATTCATCCCCTTAAGCTTGTCGCCGAACTCGTCGGCTAACGCTTTGCCAAGCGGGACAAGATAATCGCCGGGGTAAAGGCCTGCCGGAATTTCACCGATATCGTCGCCAAGTGCTTCGCAATAGCGCAAGAAGACGGAATTGGCCAATACACCGATCTGAACGCCAGCATCATTGATATAATATTCTTTTGTCACCTCGTGCCCGGCAAATGCGAGAAGATTTGCCAGCGCGTCACCTACTACAGCACCGCGACAATGGCCAACATGCATTGGACCTGTCGGGTTCGCAGACACATATTCAACATTGACTTTGCGCGAAGGAGAAATCTGGTTGCGGCCATAATTCTCGCCGTGTTCAACAATCTCTTTGGTAAGGTTCTGCCAATAAAGATCAGACAGCGAAAGATTGATAAAACCCGGCCCTGCCACACTAACAGACGCAATCATTGGATCATCGGATAGCGCTTCTGAAATAGATGTTGCAAGCGCTCTAGGATTACTTTTCATAGGCTTTGCCAGCATCATAGCCGCATTTGTTGAAATGTCGCCATGAGAAGGATCACGCGGAGGCTCAACAGTCATTCGGGATAGATCTAACTCACCTTCATAGGCTTTGACGCTATCAAGGGCCATGATCGCTGATGTGATCTTGGATTCAAATTCTTTAAAGACATTCATTTTGAGTTATTTCCGAAATTTACCGAATATGTGTGCATTTGGACGTGCAAAAACGCCATTTCGCAGGTTATTGCGCTGCCTAAAGCAAATTGCGCAGATGGTCAAATGATCAATGGCTAGGAAGCGCCAAATAATTGCTTATGGACATCAAGCGCATAAGTATCTGTCATGCCAGAAAGGTAATCGCCCACATGGCGTGCGCGGGCGCTTTCCGTCAGCATTTCCAAACCATCGACCCAGCGCGCACCCTCCATCTTCTGCGGATCGTTCATGAAGACCTCAAACAATTGATCAACGACCTTTGAGACATAGTCCCTTTTCTCCATAACAGACGGATGACGATACACATTAGCAAACAAAAAGGTCTTCAATTGCTTATCGATATCGCTCATACGGTCACTAAAGCCGACAATCGTTTGGTTCGCGTGTCTGACATCATCAGCAGATTTAGGTTTAACAAGTGCAAGATTTTCCTGTGCCGTACCAATCACATCCTCGACCATTTGTGTGATCTGCCGGCGGGTGACTTCATGGGTTAATCGGCTTTCATCCAAATTTGGATAGCGATCTTTAACCTCTTTCATCAAACCAGCAAGAAACGGCACCTCTTCGAGCATCTGATGCGTTAACAATCCGGAACGCAAACCATCATCAATGTCATGGGTATTATAGGCAATATCATCAGCAATTGCGGCGGCTTGCGCTTCTAAGCTCGCAAAGCTCCAGAGCCACAAGTCATGGAGTTGATTATAGTTTGTAATGGCAACTGGCACATCTGACGTGAGCTCCTCACCCTTCTTTGCAATAAGAGGCCCATTATGTTTTACCAGCCCCTCAAGGCTTTCCCATGAGAGATTGAGTCCATCAAATTCGGCATAACGCTGCTCGAGTTTGGTAACAATGCGCAATGACTGAGCGTTATGATCAAAGCCGCCATAGTCTTTGAGCAAAGCATCGAGCGCATCTTCGCCGGTATGTCCAAAAGGTGTATGGCCAAAATCATGCACCAATGCAACGCCTTCTGCCAAATCTTCATCCAATTTGAGCGCCCGTGCCAAAGCGCGCGCAATTTGTGACACTTCGATTGTGTGCGTTAAACGCGTCCGATAATGATCACCTTCATGAGCAATAAACACCTGAGTTTTGTGCTTTAATCGTCGAAACGCCGTTGAATGGACAATCCGGTCACGATCCCGTTGAAACGGGGAACGCGTTAAGCTCTGTCCTTCATCAAATAGCCGACCGCGACTTTGGGTGGGATCAGATGCATATATGGCCCGCTCGCCACTTCCAAAACCCAATGAAGATTTATCAATTTCGGCCAAAATAGTCTCTTTCGTAAATCGTCTGAGCAATAAACTGATTTGCCCATTGACCTTAACACCACTCGACCATACCTATATACTAATCTGACACGAAATAAATGTGTCACATCGAATCAATGAGACAATGCCAGGAAAGTTAAAATGGCCCAACAATCTGATGTAACTGTTTCGGATAACGCCTTTAATCGAATCGAAAAAATCCTATCCAAGGAAGTCGATAAAACAGCTCTACGTGTGTCTGTTGAGGGTGGCGGCTGCTCAGGATTTTCCTATAAATTTGATCTGGTCGATGGACAAGAAGATGATGATATTGTCCTAGAAAAAGGCAATGCGCGCGTTCTGATCGACAATCTCTCACTTGTTTATATGGCGGGATCGGAAATT
>JAEPMD010000069.1 GCA_017644105.1 Rhizobiaceae bacterium
TAAATTTCCTGTTTTTTTGTAAATCAATGCAGCCTTTGTTCTTCTGAGGGAATGCGTCCCAAATTGTTTTCTATCCAAACCAACCAGCTCAACCCAGTCTCCAACCAACCTCGAATACTGTCTGGTCGTGAGGTGTCTTTCTCCACGGCCTCGAAAGAGGTACTTTTGATCCTTGAGATTATATTTAGAAATAAACTCATCAATCGCTGTTCGGGTCTGTTCCGTTAGTTCGAATTTGACAGGTCTACCTGTTTTGCGCTGACGGATGGTCGCTCGGCCAATCGCGTAGCCATGAGGAGCAATATTCTCGACCAGTATTGAGACGACATCGCAGGCTCGTAGCTTGCTGTCTATTGCGAGATTAAACAGAGCTAAATCTCGAACCTTTCCCGTTAATTGTAACTGTGTTCGAATAGACCAGATATGTTTTGGCTGAAGTGGCGGTTTCTGGCCAAGTAGTTTGCCCTTATTCCAAGGTATGTGCCGAGACAATGGTAACTTCATTTGTTGATTTTTCATTTTTCTTCCTCCTATTTTGAAGGAAGAAAAGGATGATGTTTTTAAAAGGCAATTATTTGCCCGACAAAAATAGTTCCGCTTTAATGTGCGTAGCAGTAAAAGAGAACCCAATTGGAGTGGTGGAAAACTGACCTATTTTGGAACTAATTTTGGTTAGGCACGACTTCAGCTAATATGCCAGATCAAGGGATCTTTCGTTAGTTAAGTAGAGTTCCAAGTTGTCAGTCAAATTTGTAGTGAAAATTTCCAACTGTTTTGATGATGGGAATTTTTTTACCAACGTCCATATGACCATGGATCTCGCCAATTGCGAGACTGACCATTTAAATTGATATAAAAGACGCCGCCTTTCCCACGCTGCTCGTGAGCAAGTGCTTGGACAATTGAATCAACTTGATCGTCATGGCGACCGACGGGGAAAGAAAGAAGTTCAGCTTCCAAATCTGACAACCACGGAGCCGTCTGCGGAAACCATACACGTCCAGACTCAAACTTTGGTGTTTGAATGTTAGTACGGGCTTCTTTAGTTTGTGTCGCCGATACCTCGATCACATCAAGGCCTTCGGTTTTGAGATCTGCAATTAAACCTGTTCCCACTCCGGTATCTTCTATTAAAACAATCGATGGATTGAATTGATGAGCAGCAGCCAGCATTCGAGCTTTGAGATTGGGGTAATTCAGTTTTTCACGGACCACGTCCATGAGGTAATACATTCCGTCTTTATAAAGCCAAGTAGTACCTACAGACCAATCATTCTGAAGTCCCGTTTTGGAAGCGGTGTCCCAACTCTGGAATACAGTGTCATCATCGGAGATTTCGGGTAGTTGTGGGTAGTATTTCAGCCATTCTCTTTTGAACATATGACCGCCAGGTGGAATAGGTGATTGCTGGTATTGAGCCTCAAATTCCGCCGAGCCGATGTTGAGTTTGAGTTCATTCAGAATGGCCTGTGTCTCCCGTGCTGGATGCAAGAGCTCACCTCTTTGCCGAAAATAATATTGATTTTTACCGGTGGTAATGCGTTGATCCGTGGTTGCAATTGCGGGGAGGTTGAGAATAGTCCAGCTGTCATCAAATTCTGTAACATGCCCTACGAGGTCATCAACATGCAGGCGTTGTGTTACGATCACGATTGCACCGCTGGATTTTTGGTTTAAGCGAGAAACTAATGCCGAACTGTACCAATCATTGACTTTGGCTCTCTGAGCTTCTGAGTGACTATCATCTGCCTTCAAAGGGTCGTCAATAACAATGATATCGGCTCCCCGTCCTGTAAGTACCCCGCCCACGGACGTGGCTAAGCGAACACCCCGTTGGCTAAGGCGAACTTCTTGCTCAGATTCTTTCTTCGGATCAATACGCGTGTTTGGAAAAAGATCCATAAACCACGGTGAACTCAGTATCGTTCTGTAATCATTATGGAGTTTTGTCGCTAAGCTCTGAGCATAGGAAACAGTAATGATCTCTTTGGTTGGATCGTGTCCGTGAATGTAGGCTGGAAATGCAATTGAAGCTGATATTGACTTTGCAGAACGTGGTGGCATGTTGATGATGAGACGCTTTATGCGGCCCCGCTGGACTTGCTCTAGATGCCAGGCAATCGCGTCAATATGCCAATTGTGAAGATATTCGGTTCCCGGGTTAAGCGTATTAAAGCATTTTGCGATGAACCATTTGAATTCCGTGCGCAGCTTCAAATTCAATAGCAATTCCGGGTTTTCGTTAATTATACGGTGCAATTCATCACCGAACTCAGTTTTATTTGTCATAAGGTGTTACCTCTTGTTCAGTTGGGGTTGGGTCGCAAGTTTCAGGGCTATAGGAACTCCTCGCATTTGGATCAGAGATATCCTCCTGCGTCGTGAGTTCGGCCATCATTTGATCAAAGAGCTTTTGATCTTCAGCGGAAAGTTTGGATCCGTCGATTGTGTCGTTTTGTGCTGCTGCTTCAGAGTTGATGATACCCAAGACAAAGTTTGCTGCCTTAAGATCTCCTTTGGCGGCCTTATTTGCAATATTGCGCAGCATCACTTCTTGAAGTGTTAGCCGCTTTGCTCTCCCATCTTACGTAATGGTTATCTTCTTGGAAAGTACAGAATGCATCTGAGCTTGGACAGATTTGGGTTTGCGTTTCCGGCCTTTCGGATTGCCACTCTGACCTTGTTTGAAACGGGTCTCCTTCGGGGGACGCCCATACCCAACTAAATAATCCTGTTCTTTAAGCTGTTTTCCTTGATCACTGCCGTTCTTCATTAGCTTTTCTCCGCAGAAGAAGTATTCTGGCTCAGTTCATCAAAAGTCTTACTCACGTCGCCATCGTTTTCACTAACTCCGCTGTAGCGTTGGCACAGAACAGCATCTTTGCCAGTAAGGTGTTGCCATCGCCTAATTGTTATATCAACGTATCCAGGTTCGTATTCGATACCGTAACACCGGCGCCCAACCTTATCGGCGGCCAATAAGGTCGTGCCCGAGCCCAGAAAAGGGTCTAAAACGATTTCTCCGCGTCCGGAGGCATCCTTGATTGCTTCCGATATCATTGTGACTGGTTTCACCGTTGGGTGTAGTGAAAGGTCATCGCCTTCGCCGGTTTTGAATGTGTTAACGCCTGGATAGGTCCAAACATTGCTCCGGTTTCGGCCAAACCTGCCGAGCTGCACATTATTAGTTGATGTCCCTCCAGGGTTTGCAAATACCGCAACAAGTTCGTGAGCAGAGCGATAAAACGATCCTTGGCCTGGTGTGGTTTTGTTCCAGACGCAAATGTTCTTGAGTGTCAATTCCAATTCACGACCAACGGACAGGAGAATTTCAATATGGCGCCAATCCATGAAAAGATACAGTAAAGCTCCACCTGCTAAATGGGTCAGCATGTTCGACATCCCAGCGTTCAAAAAAATCTTGAATTCCTGATCGGACATTTCACCGGACGCAAAGGCAAATTCGCTATGTTTAGTCCTCCCCCGGCCGCCAACATGTCCTTGAACCTTCACATTATAGGGCGGGTCAGTCAGAACAAGGCTCGCAAGTTTGTTATCCAATAGCTCTGACATAGCATGGTCATCTCGTGCATCACCACATCGTATCCTGTGGTAACCCAACTGCCATATGTCGCCGCGCTGGGTAACGATAGTATCGCGGACCGCCGGGACATTGTCTTCATCACATCCTGCGGAGGCGGGTGGCTCATGGTCTGATAATAGGATATCAATTTCTCCCATCTCAAAGCCGGTGACTTCAAGATCCAGATTAATGTCAGGAAGCAGATCTGTCAGTTCATCAAACTCTAGAGCAAGAAGTTCGCTGTCCCAGCCTGCGTCGAGAGCAATCTTATTGTCGGCTAAAATGTAAGCGCGTTTTTCAGCGTCACTCAAATGGCTTAAACACACGACTGGCACATCAGTAAGACCAAGTAGCTTCGCTGCTTGCAATCGGCCGTGACCTGCAATGACACCAAATGCATTGTCAATCAGGATCGGGTTGTTGAACCCAAAATTACGAATACTCTCGGCAATCTGTTTAATTTGCTTCTTCGAATGGGTCCGCGCATTGCGAGCGTTCGGTTTGAGTTTGTCTGTTTCAGCATGCTCGAGGTAGTGGGGAGTGGAAGGTAGGCAAGGAAGATTTCTCGTGCTGCCTGGTGAACTGGTCTTGTCGTTTGTCAAAACTATCTCCTTCGTAATCTAGCTGGGGAATCAGCTATGAAGGCATAAAGGCAGAGTTCAAGATATGATAATATGCAGCACTGACACTTTGTCAGTTCTGCATACAGCAGGGGAAACCAACTCAGCTATGTTTTAGTGATCACTGGGCTCTTGATCCGCGGCGATTTGTGTAACTGGGATACTTCTGTGAAAACTTTTTTTGCAATCTGATTTCAACGCTTTCTTCGGTGCCACCGTTCCTCTTCGGTGCTTTGTTGCACAAGCGCTGAGCAGCCTGCCGAACGCTGCTCACCTGATCTTCATCAATGAGCGATTTCATTTCTTCCACCAACACCGCGTCTTGATTATGAAACGAACCACGTGGGCCCGCTTCCGATTTAGACGGTTTGAGTTGCTTAATGTGCACGTGGCAGTATTTCGGTAATCCGAGTCTATCTTTCAGATTGTTGTTTGGGATGTCGATGCGATCAATTTCATTGAGCGCGAATGCTGGAAGCTTGACGTCGGCGGCAAAAACATTGTTGGACGGTCGGCAAAAGGTCTCAAACGTGAGCTGGTTTATTTGCTTAATCTCTCGCAACAACTGATGCTGTATTTTGTTGCCGCACGTAAGAACTACAGCTTGGAAAAAGTTCCGACACTGTGTTTTTTCCCGATCTTTCAAGACTGGCTGATCTGCGGCTTTGGCGAGTGGATTATTGTCTTGCCAATTGCTGAGTACTAGCAGGTTGCCCATTACAAATAGAGGAATAGTTCCGAATTCTGTATTATTGAACTCCATGCTTACCGCATCGTTGTGGATACGGATTGTAACATCATCGCTCCATGAAGGTATTTCGCGTTTCGGGCGTTCTCTTGAAAACCATTCTGCGTCGCCGGGGAAACACAAATGATACTTCAGTTCCGCTTCCAAATCGGTTTGCCAGTCAATTCCATTCGGGAATATAGTTGACCAGTAATGCTTCCAAGCTTCGTTTAATGGCAGTTTTCGATTTCGATTGCTTCCAGCCATTTGGCTACCTAAAGAACTAGGCACTTTGATCTTATGTAGTTTTTTACACTGATCCTTGCTTGCTGCCAAATTTGCTATTCAGCTACGCAAATCTCTGAGGTTTCCCTGCTTGCAAAATAAAATTCCCTGCAGTGAAGTCTAGGGAAAATGTGCTTAAGCCATTGATTTATATAGAGAGAGCTCTGCTAGGTAAGCCTCAAATTTATTAATTAATTAAAAGTTCCCTGTAAATTCCCTGAAAGCAGGGAAATTTAGCAGAGACTGGATAGCTCCAGACTGGTACCCCAGCCACCGCTCATAATTTCAAGATTTTCCAACTTTTTCGTCACGCCGTTCAATTTACTTCGCACCGGCGTTCTGACTGGCGCAGGCGTAATTCATTTAAAGATCACCCCAATTTGATTGGCAATCTGCCAAAATAAAAACTAATGCCTGTTCATCTAGGTTCTGTTGACAAACAGGATTCCCAAATCAGTTAAAATCTGATTCAAGATAGCTTTTATCGGAGGTTATCTTG